>PWMF01000015.1 GCA_003559215.1 Natrialbaceae archaeon | reverse complement strand
CAGACGGACGATGGAGCTGCTGATCGAGCCCGCCCGCGAGTATATCGACGTCGAGGTGCTCGCGATCGTCCCGAACAAGCTCGAGGACCGCATCGACCAGCGCACCGAGGCCCGGGAACTCCTCGAGAGCCTGAACACGGCCGAACACGAGGTCAACCCCGACCAGCCCCTGCCCGAGGTCGTCCCCGAGTTCGCCCGGATCACCGCCGACGAGTTCGAGCGCATCGACGCCGGCGAGCTCGAACCCCCGAAGCCGGGGATTCGCCATCGCGCGGCCCTCTCCAGGTCGCTGAGTCACGAGCAGCCCCTACAGGACTACGCGCCCGAGGCCGACCAGATCGCCTGCTACGAGGAGCTCGCCGAGATCGTCGCGAACGGAGGTGTCGACCGGTGAGTAACCCGTTCGACGACCTCGAGGCCGAGACCGCCGAGTCGCCGAACGTCGAGGACGACGAGGGGACGGCCGAGGCCGCGTCCGCCGACGAGGGGTTGGCTAGGTCCCAGGCCGACAAAGACTCGAACGCGACCGAATCGACGCCCATTTCGCCCGCCGAGAGCGGTCCCGCCTTCGAGTACGACGCGGTCCGACAGCGGCCGCTGTACGCCCGCGGGGAGACCTGGGACGCCTTCGAAAAGCGGCTGCGGACGACGATCACGCCGACGCTGGCCCGCGAGGACGTCGTCGACGAGGAGACCCGCGAGATCCACGACGCGGTGCTCCGGCTGGCGACCGAGGAGCCCGAACGGATCGCCGAGCTGGTGCTCGAGGCCCGCCGGGAGGAGTAGCTCCGTAGCGCCCATCCCAAGAGCTGCGAATTCCGTCGGTACGGTCGGTACGGCGGTAGCTGGGAGTGGAGGTTTTGAATTCGAATCACGCTTCCCGGTCGTGACACGTGGTCTCCCACCCCGAAGATTTGGCCTGACGTACGCGTTCGAAATCACGTCGCGACTTTCGAGCCGATCCGAACTCGGCGATACACGTCCGAAATCGCTACAGCTAAAGTCTCGCCGAAAGGACTCGAGGCAGGCGAGCGCGCCCGATCTCGGACTCTGACTCGGGGGAGCCCGTCCGAAGAGATCACGTACGTACCTTTTCCGCCTTGCAACGTCCACGCCCAGCGGTTTTCTCGAGCCCACTGTACGCTCTCCGTGAGCCGTTTCGACACCATCCGAAAGATCTCCTCGCGAGCGAGCGACGAACACATCACGTTCTACGCCTCCAGCATCGCTTACTACGCGTTCTTTTCGATCATCCCGCTGTTGCTGCTAACGCTGGCGATCGGATCGTCCGTCGGCGAGGAAGCGTTCGCCGAGCGAATCATCGCTACGGTCGAAGCGCACCTCTCGGCGTCCGGCCGCGAGATCGTGAGCCAGACGCTCGAAAACCAGTCGGGACAGGTCGGCGCGTCGGTCGTCGGCGTTCTCGGATTGGCGTGGTCGGCGGTCAAAGTCGTTCGGGCGATCGATATGGCGTTCGACGAGGTCTACGCGGCGGACGTGGAAACGCCGTTCACGCAGCAAATTCTCGACGGGCTCGTCGTGTTGGGGCTGGTCGGAGCCGGCGTCAGTCTCATGATCGGAGCTGGAACGTTCATTAGTCGTCCGACCATCGTCGAGCTTCCGTACGTCGATATCGTCGGCTGGACCGTTTTGGTAGTTGGACTCACGATCGTGTTTCTCCCGATGTATTACGTCATGCCACCCCAGCAGATGAGTCTCGCCGCAGCGCTGCCGGGAACGCTCGTCGTTTCAGTCGGGTGGCTGTTTCTCCAGGCCGGGTTCCAGCTGTACAGCAGATACGCTGCCGGGTTCGAGGCGTACGGAGTCATCGGCGGCGTCTTGCTGTTCCTCACGTGGTTGTACTTCGCCAGTACCCTCCTTCTCCTCGGAGCGGTCGTCAATGCGGTTCTCGAACAGGACCTCGGGCGAACGTCTCCAGCCTGAGGTCGGGAGACGCCGGCGTGACGTACGGAACTCCGTTCGGACCGGGAGAGACACGCCTCGTCCGGAGTGCCCCCGTTCCAGGACGGTGTTCGGAGATCGATGTTGCCCGAAGCGCGAGCTACTCGCTCTCGTGCTCGAGCGTCGGCGCCGGCCTCGAGCGAGCACCGCGCTTCCCGTCGCCCTCGTCGGTGTAAACTCCGTGCTCTCGCGGGTAGTCCGCGTGGAGGGCCTCGCTGTAGACATGAACCATCTCGGTGTCGGGGCCCTCGTCCATCGACTGGCTGGTCGGGGGCGCCGTCTCGCCCGGTTCGGGACGACCCTCGGGCTTCGGAATCTCGATCCGCTGGCGGAGGTCGGCCTCGACGTCCATCGCCAGCGTCGTCCCGAGTCGTAGACTCTCGAGCAGCCGTCGCGAGGTATCCTCGGTGAGCAACTCGCAGGCCGCCCCGTCCTCGCCGGCCTCGAACAGTTTCCGAGCCTTCGCCTCGACGGCATCCCGTTCCGCGAGCACCTCCCGCTCGAACCCCTCGATGGCGCCCACCACGTCGGCGTAAAACGCCTCGGGATCGGCCGAGGTGAAGTACAGCAGGCGCTTGAACTCCCGGGTCGCGTACCGGGTGGCTTCCTGGAGCTTCCACTCCTCGTCGAGGAAGTTCGCGGCCGAGTTCGCGGTCAGATACCGGTGCTGGCGGAACTCCGGGGGGACCTCCTCGACGCCGACGGGGATCGGAACGTACGGTGTCGTCGCGGCGGTCGTGACGGCGGTCCACAGCGTCTGGAGTTCGTCTCGGGTATCGGGCCGCAGGTGGGCGACCTGCCCGTAGCCCGCGTGGTCGGTCGACCAGCGCGGATCACGTACCAGCGCGAGCATGTCCTCGAGGCTGACCGGTGCCAGCTCCCGCAGCTCCTCCTCTCGAGCGGGCGGGTAGCGGGCGTCCTGGTAGAATTCGGGAGCCGTGTACTCCTCGGCTTCGGCGGGGAACTCGCCGACGCCGTAAACCTCGAACAGATCGAGCGTGTCACTCTCGCCGTCCCACCAACCCTGCTCTTCTGCGAACTCGACCAGCCGATCCGAACCGACGAAGTCGGGGTCGTCCTCGTGGTCGACGGGGAACTCGCGGATGTAACCGAAGTACGACACCCGGACCTCGTCGGCACCGAGCCGTTCGGCCGCCCAGAGGTCGCCGTCGGGGTGGGCGAAGTTGATGAACACCCACCCCTCCTCCTCGTCAGCGAACAGGTGGGAGTTGCCGCCGTAGGTCGAGTAGCCGTGTTCGTCCATCAGCCCGCCGACGACCTCGACGGCCTCGCGGGCGCTCGAGGCCCGCTCCATCGCCGCCTTCGCGAGGTCGGAGTACTGGGGGCCCGTCTGGGGAGCTTCCTCCTCGGCCAGTTCGACCAGTTCCGCCCGCGAGGGCGACCAGATATCCCGGGCGGCGACCCCGTGCTCGTTCAGCCCGCCGTTGGTCAGCGGCGGCGGGAAGCCAGCGAACTCCGAGTACATCGAGGCGACGTACTTGTTCGTCGTCTCGGCCTGGGGGATCTGGGTCAGTTCGCCGGGAATCCTGGCGTCCTCGGTGACACCCACGGTCGTGGTCGCGTCCTCGGCGTGGTCCTGCCGGGGGACGACCTCGAGCCAGTGGCTCGAGGGCTCGTGGCCAAACCCGCCCAGTAGGGTCGATCCGTCCTCGGTGAGCTCGCTGCCGACGTAGAAGCCGATGCTCTTCCCGTCGAGGCTGAGGGGATCGCTCGGGTCCTCGAGGCCGACGTCGGCGCCAAACCCGCGGTCGCCCCGCCCGACGCCGGCAAACAGCGCCGCGCTCACGCCCAGTGCTCCGAAGCCGCGTCTCGAAAGTCGTCTCTTAGTCACGTACTGTCACTCCGTCGAGTACGTTCGACGAAGCGTTCGATAATAGTTAGCACTGATAAATAGCAGAGAATATCACTGTTTCGAACCAGTGAGCTTCGGGAGCGGGTCGTGGCCGGCCTCGAACCCGCCACGGTCGTTCGGAGTTCCGACCGAATCGGACCGTACCCTCAACTAGGGCCCCAAATCATAATACTTCGTACATTAATACTGGACTCCTCGAAGGCGTGACTGCTCGCCGCTGGGGCGAGTATCCCGGTTGTCGATGAACCATTACGATCGTTCATCTCAATTTAACGACAATCCTTATGCGCGGCGAACCGCTCGCCTGAGACAGGATGGCACGAGAGAGCTGGGCGAGCCGGGCCGGATTCATCCTGGCGGCGGTCGGGAGCGCGATCGGACTGGGGAACATCTGGCGGTTTCCGTGGATGACCGCGGAGAACGGCGGGAGCGCGTTTCTACTGCTGTACCTGCTTATCGTTCTCCTCGTCGGCGTTCCCGGGCTGCTGGCCGCGTTCGTGATCGGTCGACGCTCGAATCGGAACCCGGTCGGGGCGTTCAGATCGCTCGCGGGATCGCGGGCCTGGACGGCACTCGGCGTGCTCTGTGTCGTCACCGCGATCCTGCTGATGTCGTTCTATAGCGTCGTCGGCGGGTGGATCCTCCGGTACTTCCTCGAGAGCGCGACCGGGGCGTACTTCGCCGACCCCGGTACCCACTTCGAGACGATCAGCTACGGAGCCGAGGCGTTCGCCTACCAGCTCGCCGTCCTCGCGGTCACCGCACTGATCGTCACCGCCGGGATCAGACGCGGCATCGAGGCGACGACGAAGCTGATGATGCCCGGCGTCGTCGTCCTGCTGATCGCCCTGGCCGTCTGGGCGGCCCGCCAGCCCGGCGCCGCAGCGGGGTACGAGTTCTACCTCGGGTTCGACGGCGCCTACCTCGCGGAGAACTTTATGTCGGTGCTTGGCTCAGCCGCCGGACAGGCGCTGTTCACCCTCTCGATCGGTGGCGGGACGATGATCACCTACGCCTCATACGTCGACGACGACCGATCGCTACCGCTCGACGCCTCGGTCATCGCCGTCCTCAACCTCGGCATCGGCGTGCTGGCCGGGCTCGTGCTCTTTCCGTTGCTGTTTTCCTTTGCCGCCGGGCCGACCGAGGGCGGTCCCGGCGCCCTGTTCGTCGGCATGGCCAGTGCGTTCGCGTCCCTTCCCGGAGGGCGGGTCCTCGGCCTGATCTTCTTCCTCGTCGTGTTGCTCGCGGCACTGACCAGCCTGATCAGCATGCTCGAGATCCCGGTTTCGTTCCTGGTCGACGAGTTCGACCTCGAGCGGAAGACGGCGACGCGCGGGCTGTTCGGACTGGTCGTCCTCACGGGCGGGCTGAACGCGTTCAGCCCGGTGGTGTTTACGCTGTTCGCCGACCACCTCGTCGACCTGCTGCTCGTGCTCGGGCTGACCGGATTCATGATTTACACCGCCTGGGTGCTCGGACCGGACGCCGTCGACGAGTACCTCGACGGGGCGGGCCCAGTCTCGCGCCCGCTGGTCGTCCCCTGGCGGTACGCGATCGGAACCGTCTTCCCGGCGTTTCTGCTCTTTACGTTCTACGCTGACGCCGCGGCGCTGGTCGGACTCGCCATCGAGACCGAACTCCTGGCGCTCGCGACGCTTGTAACGCTCGGACCGTTCGTCCTCTACCTCCGTCGCTCAGATCGTGACGAGCCGAGACACGCGACGGAACCCGCGGATTGACGCGGGCTACTCCGCCGTCTTCGAGACCGGAGCTCTTTGTTCCGATTCGACGACGTGACGGTCGGGGAGGTCGGGTTCCGGCTCCCGGCCGACGGTAAAGAACCGTTCGGTGCGGGTCAGTTCCTCCGAGGCTGGGCTCGGTTTCGCCATTCGCTCGTACTCGACGACGACACCCTCGGGCTCCTCCGTGATACGCACTGCCGGCAGCTGGTAGGAGGGGTAAAACACCGGCGGGAGGATCCCGATGATCCCGTCCCGTCGGTGGAGTCGCTTGAGCCAGGTGCCGGTGTTGACCAGCAGCCCACCGTCGACCTCGCGGACGCCCGGTCGGTGGGTGTGGCCGTAGCAGAAAATCGTCGTCTCCGGCTGCTCGGAGAAGACCTCGCGGGCCGCCCCCTCGTAGGGCTGCTGGGGATCGACGGTGAGTTCGGTCTCGAAGACCCCGAAGCGGTCGACGGTCTTTCTGACGTCTCGTCGAATGAAGTACAGCGGGATCCCGACGAGCGTCAGCAGCCCGCCGATGGTGACGTTCAGCGCGAGGAAGAACCAGGCTGCCGTCCCGGCCGCACCGAACTGGCCGAGGAAGGCTTCGGTCCGGTCGACGGGCATCGACCAGACCCCCGCGAGATCGAGCCCCGCGAGCACCGCGAGGAGGACGCTGATGTTGAACAGCAACAGGAACGGGAACATCGAGTACCGCAACAGCGGGTTCATCTCCCGGTAGAAGTACTTCGAGAGGAGCCAGACGGGCATCCGTTCAGTCGGCGTCACCGCCTGGACGTCCTTCATCCAGTTGTACCGCCCGCGGTCGGAGAGCTGTCCCGCCCGGCTCGTGACGAGGGTGTTGTAGTAGTAGCCAAGCGGGGTCGCGTGCGGATTGCCCCAGTCCTCGATCCGGTTGTTGGCGTCGTGCTGGTGACCGTGCTCGAAGTGGATCGCCTGGTCGCCGATCTCCCGGGAGATCCACCGGTCCTGGACGAGGTCGACGTTGTACTCGGCGAAGCGCTCGACGTACTCGTCGTAGGCCGCGAGTTCGTGGTCGTGGTTGCCAGGCAACAGCGTGATCGATACGTTCTCGCCGGTCGCTCGGAGCTGCTCGAACAGCGTCGGGTAGGTATGCTCGAGCACCTCGAACTTCTCGATCCCTTCGACGGTCGTAAACTCCCAGAGCCCGAACGCGTCGCCGTTGATGATCAGCTCGGCGTTCTCGTCGGTCTCCTCGAGTCGCTCGAGGAAGGCCAACAGCTCGTCGAGAAACTCGACCTCCTCGAGTTGCTCATCGCCGCCGATGTGGAGATCGCTGATCACGTAGTAGATCCGATCATCGGTCTCTGTGGCCATCATCTCCACACTTCGTCGCCGCCGCAAAAGTTTTGTCCTCTGTCGCTCCCCGCGGGCTACCCCCGTCCCCTCTCTCAGAGGGACGCGGACGCGACCGGAGTGGTCGAGCGGTCGTCGGTAGCCTCGCTTGCCCCTCCGTTTTAGGTGACAGTAGAATAATATAACTTTGTGAAAGCTTCAGCGTGTGAAGATCCTAACTAACGATAATGCGGTTTAGTCGATCGGTCAAACCGCCATGTTCGACAGTTCGCGGCGGGACGTCCTGAAGTACAGCGGGATCGCGGCCGTAGCGGCCGGCGGGGTCGGAACCGGAACGGTGAGTGGGGGCGAGGGAACGACGGACGACGACGGCAGCGGCGTTCCGGGTACGCTCGAGCGACTCGGCCACGACTTCCTCGAGAACCCGCCCGGGATCTACACCTACGGCGCGGTACGCGAGGACGGGAAGTACGCCGTAATGGGCGGCTACTACGGCGAAGGCGGGAGCTTCCTCGTCGACCTCTCGGACCTGGAAAACCCCGAGCAGGCCCACCGGGTACCCTCGGCCAACACGAACCGACAAAACGACGTGAAGTTCGATCCTCGAGACGGCCTCTACTATCGAACCCTCGAACCCAACATCGATGGCGGGAGAATGGGATTTCAGGTGATCGACTACGGCTACGACGTCGGAACCGTCGAGGAGCCCGAGATCGTCGCCACCGTCGAGACGCCTCGAACCGGCGTCCACAAGCTCGAGGAGCATCCCGAGAAGCCGATCCTCTACCCGATCGACAAGGACGGAGAGGAGCCGGGACTCCTCATCTACGACGTGAGCGATCCGAGCGAGCCCGAGTATCTCTCGGAGTTCGGCCCCGACGGCTACTGTCACGACCTCGAAGTGGATATCGGTCGCGAGCTGATTCACGCCGCCTACATCGGGGGCGACTTCGTCGGCTACGTCATCTTCGACATCAGCGACCCCTACGAACCCGAGGAGCTCTCGCGGGTCGACTACGCCGAGTTACCCGACTACGAGGAGATCGGCGAGCCGGGCTTCCAGAGCTGTCACCAGGCGAGTTTCGATCCGGAGCGGGATCTGGCAGTCGTCGGCGACGAGATCGGTAGCGGCATCCCCGGCGGCAAGCACGTCTACGACATCGGCTGGGACGAGGGCTCGCCCGAGGACCCGATCCACATTGGCTTCACCCACTCGCCGAACGCGAGAGAGCAGGGCGAGGACGAGCCGTTCTTCTGGACGACCCACTTCCATAACGTCGTCCCCTGTGACGGCGGGATCACGCTGCTGGTCGACGGCGGCTACCACGAGGGCGTCTGGGTCGCCGACATCACCGACCCGCGGAACCCGACCCACGCCCAGAGCTACCCTACCCACGAGGACGAGGACCTGATCGCCCAGCTTGGCAGCGGACCCGTGGTCGAACTGCTCGACGGGCTCCACCCGCCGTTCGTCTGGTCGATCGAGTACAACGAGGCCAGGAACTTCGTCTTTGCCAGCGACTCGCTGACCGGCGCGTACACGTTCGAGCTCTCGCCGGAGAAGTTCGAGTTCCGGACGATCCTCGAGGAGATCAAACGCACCTACGAGCCCCGCGACGAGGTCGGCGCGGACGGACTTGAGCTGGCCCACCACTACCATGCCGAGCATGCGACGGTCCCCAACACGGGCGGCGAGGAGATGACCGAGGAAGCCCTCGCCGAGGTCGAAGCCGTCGCCGAGGAGGAGGGCGTCGAGATCGAGGAGTTCGAGATGGCTCATCACTGATCGTCGACGGATGAACTCGAGGCGCGATCGCGACGGCGACGAGATAGCAAGCCCAACAGCTACCCGATAACGCGGGATAGTACGGATATGGTCAGAATCTCGACGATCGTCATCGTACTCGCGATCGTGCTTGGTATCGGCCTCCTGCCGATCCCCGTCATCCCCGGCGTGGGGATTCTCGTCGGCCTCACGGGGATCGTGCTGGGAATCATCCTGCGGTTGCTCGGGTACTAGCTCGGCGGTACAACGTCTCGAACCGCGATCCTAACGACCCCGGTTTTTTGCACCGACTTGTTCGAAGCAGCCGTCGGCTCGAGCGATCGGAGCGTCTCGAGCCCGCCGGAAAGCGACTGCTCAGTGCTCGACGAACTCGAGCAGGATCCCGCCCGTATCCTTTGGATGCAGAAACGCGACCGTGTGGCCCCACGCGCCGGGTCGTGGCCGCTCGTCGACGAGGCTGACGTCGTGCTCGCGGGCGCGCTCGAGGGCGGCCTCGATATCGTCGGTTGCGAGCGCGAGGTGGTGGATCCCCGGTCCGTTCGCCTCGAGGTAGTCGGCGATCGTCCCGTCCTCGACGGGCTCGAGCAGCTCGAGGTAGCCGTTCCCGCAGTCGAGGAAGACGACCGCCATCCCGTCGAACGTCTCCTCGTGGACGGTCTCGAGGCCGAACAGCTCGCCGTACAGCGCCGCCAGCTCCGCGGCGTCGTCGGTCGCGATCCCTGCGTGGTCGATGTGCATCGGGAGGCGGGTTCGAGCCCGCGGGGCCTGAGTGTTGTCCTTCCGGCGACGATCTCAGTCGTCGACGGCCGGAAGCGTCACCGAGAACGTCGACCCCTCGCCGGGCTCGGAGTCGACCTCGATGGTGCCGCCGTGGCGCTCGACGATCCGTTCACAGAGCGCGAGTCCGATCCCGGTGCCGTCGTGGTCGCCGCGACCGTGCAGGCGCTGGAACATCTCGAAGATCTGCTCGCGCTCGTCGGCTGGGATCCCGATCCCCTCGTCGCGCACCGAGATCTTCCATTCCGATCCCCGTCGCTCCGCTGAGACGTGGATCCGGGGTGTGTCGTCGCTGTACTCGATCGCGTTGTCCAGCAGGTTCTGGAACACCTGCCGGAGCTGATTCTCGTCGCCCTCGACCGTCGGCAGGGGGTCGGCGGTGACGTCGGCGCCGGTCGCCACGATTCGCCCCTCGAGATCCGAGCGGGAATTCTCGAAAACGGCCTCGAGATCCACCGGCTCGAGGGGTTTGCCCCGCGTCTTGACTCGGGCGTAGGCGAGCAGTCCGTCGGTCATGCTGCGCATCCGTTCGGCTCCCTCGAGTGCGAACGCGAGGAACTCCCGGCCGTCCTCGTCGAGCTCGTCGGCGTACCGTCGCTCGATGAGCTGCAGGTAGCTCGAGACCATCCGCAACGGCTCCTGGAGGTCGTGAGAGGCGGCGTGGGCGAACTGCTCCAGGCGTCTGGTTTCCGCCCGGAGTTCGTCGATGTACTCCCGGCGCTCGAAGTGAAACTTCGCGAGCGTCGCGAGCGTGTCGATCAGCTCCCGCTCCTCGTCGATGAACGGATCCGACTCTCCCTCGGGTGGGGAACCCGCGAACCCGACGTCGATCGTGACCGGCGTCCCGTTAGCCGTACTGGTCCGAGAGGTGATCGTGCGTTCGAACGACTCGGTCGTCTCGGTGGCCGCCTCTCGATCCCCGAACGAGACCCGCGCGGCGGTTCGCTCGGGGTATCGGAACGACTGCGGGAGTTGCGAGACGAACTCCTCGAGCAGTTCCTCGATCGGTCGATCGCCCGTCTCGAGCAGGTTCGTCGCGAGCTTGACCGCCGCCAGCTCCTTTTCGCGCTCCTCGAGTTCCCGCTTGCGTCGCTCCGCCAACTCCTTGAGATCGGTGATCTCCGTCGCGGTGACGACCACCTGCTCGGGCGGTCCCTCCTCGGCGCCGATCGGCGTGGCGTTTATCGAGAGCCACGTTCGTCCGCCGTCGGCCCGGTCCAGGCGGATCTCCCGATCGGATATGGGTTCGCCAGTCTCGAAGACGCGACTCGCGGGCCGTTGTTCGACCGGGAGCAGTCGCCCGTCCTTGTCGTACATGTCGCGTTGACCCGCGGTGTACGCCGCGCTCTCTTCCGGCGACAGATCGAGCAGAGTCGCCATCCGTTCGTTCGCCCGGTTGGTCGACCCGTCGGGGTTGACGACCGCGATGCCGACGGGGCTCGTCTCGAGGATCCGTTCGACCAGGTCGCGCTCCCGTTGCAGCTGTTGTTCGCGCTCCCGGCGTTCGGTCATGTCGCGGGTGACCTTCGCGTACCCCTGGAGCTCGCCGTCCTCCCAGATCGCCGTGATCGTCACGCTCGCCCAGAACCGTGACCCGTCCGCGCGGACGCGCCATCCCTCGTTCTCGACGGTTCCCTCGGTCTTGGCCCGTTCTAGGTTCCGCTCCGGGACGTCGTCGGCCCGGTCGTCGGTGTAGAACGTCGAGAAGTGTTCGCCAACGATCTCCGACGCGTCGTACCCCTTGATCCGTTTTGCGCCCCGGTTCCAGCTTCGGACCCGGCCCCCGGGATCGAGCATGAAGATGGCGTACTCGTCGACCGCGTCGACCAGCGACTCGAACCGCCGCTCGCTCTCGCGGCGCGCCCGCTCTGACTCCTTCCGGTCGGTGATGTCGTAGTACAGCTCGACGCGGCCGCCGGCGTACCGCCCGGACTCGATCGGCTTGCTCCGGTGTTCGAGCCAGCGTTCCTCCCGGTCGGGACCGTCCGTGATCCGACACTCGAACTGCTCGACGGACGTGTTGTCGTCGTACGTCGCCAGCACGGTTTCCGCGAACCCCTCGGGCTCCGCGAGACGGTCGCGAATCGTCTCCTCGATCACGGTCCGTTTGTCTCGACCGATGACCTCGTCGCGATCCACGCCAAAGTACGTTTCGACGGTCTCGTCAGCCCAGACGATGTCGAACGCCTCGTCGAGGACGAACACCCCGACGTCGGCGTCGTCGATGACCGAGGAGATCGACTCGTCGGTCTCCCAGGCCGAGTCCGGCCAGTCCCGCTCGGAAGCCTCGTCGACGTCCTGAACGACGGCGACGACGCCGTCGAACTCGCCGTCGGCCTCGAGGACGCTGAACTGGACCTCGCAGAGGAGGCGGCCGCCGTCGGCGGTCTCGATCGCGAGATCGAACGTCGCGTCGGCGTCCTCGCCGGTCTCGAGCCGTTCGCGGAGCTCCCACTCGAGGCGAGCGGCGTCGTACTCGTCGAGAACGACCGAGACGTGCTCGCCGAACAGTTCTCTCCGGGCGTACCCCGTCTGCTCGAGGGCGGCGTCGTTGATCGCGACGAACCGGTTGTCGGCGTCGAGCCGATAGATGCCGTCGTCGATCGCGTTCACTATCGTTCGATACTGCTCCAGCGAGACTCCACCGGCCGCGCGCTCCCGATCCGCCTCCTCAGGTGCCCCCGCACCGTCGCACATATGCGTTCAGTAACGGGTGAGCCGGATAAGTTCTTGCACGAACGTTAGTCGAAGCCGAGCTTGGACGCGATCCTCGCCGCGAGACGCGGATCCGTCAGCTCGAACACGGTTCGCATCTCCTCGCTCGAGAGCTCGAAGTCGAAGATCTCGGCGTTCGCCTCGAGGTGGTCACGACCCGATGCTTTCGGGATCGCCGCCACGGCGGGCTGTTGGACGAGCCACCGGAGCGCGACCTGGGACGCCGACTTGCCGTAGCGCTCGCCGATCTCCGCGAGGCGGTCGTCGCCGACGACGGCCCCCTCCGCCAGCGGGCTGTAGGCGGTCAGGCAGACGTCGTTATCGACGCAGTAGGAGAGCAGTTCGTCCTGGCGGTGGTAGGGGTGGTACTTCACCTGGTTGGCGACGATCGGCGTCGCCGACAGCTCCCGGGCGCGCTCGAGCTGGTCGACCGAGAAGTTGCTGACGCCGATATGGTCGACCTGACCCACCTCTTGCAGTTCGTTCATCGCGTCTAGCGTCTCCTCGAGGGGCGTGTGGTCGCGGGGCGCGTGGATCAGGAGGAGGTCGATCGTCTCGACGCCCAGTCGCTCGAGGCTCGCGCGGGTCGACTCGAGGACGGTATCGCGGGCGAGGTTGTCCGTATCGACCTTGGTCACGACGAAGACGTCCTCGCGGGGCACGTCGCTCGCCGCGAGCGCGTCGCCGACCGCGTCCTCGTTGTCGTACATCTGGGCCGTGTCCAGGTGGCGGTAGCCGGCCTCGAGGGCGGCCGCGACCGCCCGCCGGCACTCGTCACCGGTCATCCGGGCCGTACCGAATCCGAGCGCCGGAATCGCCGCGTTTCCGGCGTCGATAGTGTGGCTGTCGGTCACGCCGGTTCGTTCGATGCCAACGGGCTTCAGTCCTCCCCGCGGACAAGCAGGGCCCGTCCCAGGATCGTCGTCTCGCCGACCGTGTGGATCTCGAAGTCAAGAGTTTTGCTTTCCATCCTAGTCGCCTAGTTTCGGCCCTAGTCGTCATCCTTTAGGAATATATAGTGGATTAGCTTCAACCCTCGAAAGGGTTTTATGGACAGTCGTAAAGGAACGAGTTATGGTTGGAACCGAGGTACCGTGCGTCCCCAAGGTCTGTGCGTACATCACCAGAAACGGTCGCGAGCTGCTCACGTTCGAGGCGAACGGTCACGACGGCCTTCAGGTCCCGAA
This sequence comes from Natrialbaceae archaeon, assembly GCA_003559215.1. GTDB lineage: Archaea > Halobacteriota > Halobacteria > Halobacteriales > Natrialbaceae > Natronococcus. The sequence goes on along the minus strand of PWMF01000015.1, from coordinate 443 downwards.
GGGGACGATCGAACCGGGCGAGTCGCCCCTCGAGGCGCTCCACCGCGAGGTCGCGGAGGAGAGCGGGCTTACCGAGCTGGAGTCGACCAGACGCCTGGCCGAGGACGTCTGGGTGCGTCGGCTCTCGCCGCCGAAGCTCTACCGCCGCCACTTCTTTCACGTCTCCGTCGAGGAGGACCGCGACCGCTGGACGCACGTCGTCACCGGCGACGGCGAGGAGCGGGGGATGGAGTTCGAGTACGCCTGGCGGGAGCTCCCGCCGGCCCGCGATTTCGCTCTCTCGCTCGACGACTACGTCGATCGGCTCGAGCCGGTCGCGCTCCGGCCGCAGGCGACCGAGTCGCGCTAGACCGCGCTGCCGGGCTGGTACTCCCCGAACTCCTCGCGCAGGACGTTACAGATCTCGCCGACCGTCGCGTACGCCTTCACGGCGTCGAGAATGT
>PWMF01000222.1 GCA_003559215.1 Natrialbaceae archaeon | reverse complement strand
TCCGATCTCCGGAGATCCGAGAGGCCCTCGAGGCGGGGTACGAACTCGACTACCACCACCTCGAGTGACGCCGTCGTTGCGCCCGCCCTCGCGCAAGCGAGACGCATATGCGCTCCCGGCACCGTGTTTCGTATCCAGCCACTGCGCATGATAGAAGAGGCACACCCCGTGCTCCGCCGGGATCCCGTGATGGCGGAGCTCGTCGAGCGACACGACCCCTACGAGGAACCGGACTGGACCGAGTACGAGCGACTCTGCATCTCGATTATCAACCAGCAGGTGTCGACCGCCAGCGCGGCGGCGATCCGCGAGCGCGTGTTCGACGTGCTCGACGGCGAGGTAACGCCCGAGACCATCCTGGCCGCCGACGAGGACGCGCTGTACGAGGCCGGGCTCTCCCGTAGCAAGATCGAGTACGTCCGCAACGCCGCCGAGGCCTTCCGGGCAAACGACTACACTCGATCCGGGTTGGCCGACCACACCAACGAGGAGGTGATCGACGCGCTCACCGAGATCAAGGGAATCGGCGACTGGACCGCACGGATGTACCTCCTGTTCGTCCTCGAGCGACCCGATATCCTCCCGCTTGGCGATCTGGCGGTTCGTCGCGGGATCGAGAACCTGTACGCCGACGACGGTGAGGAGCTCACCCGCGCGGAGATGCGCGAGATCGCCGAGACGTGGCGCCCGCACCGCAGCGTCGCGACGCGGTACATCTGGGCGGAGTACGAGGCCGACTGAGGAGGAGTGGTCACTCGCAGTCGCTACTGACGAGGTCTCGAGCCGATAAAAAGCGATCGCGGTTCGACTACTCGAGGTCGAACCGGTCGAGCTGCATGACCTTGCTCCAGGTCTCGACGAAGTCCTGCACGAACTTCTCCTCGTTCTCGTCGGAGGCGTACACTTCCGCGATGGCACGAAGCCGGGCGTTCGAACCGAAGATGAGGTCAGCGCGGGTTGCCGTCCACTCGACCTCGCCAGTCTCGCGGTCGCGCAGGTCGTAGATCTCCTGGGCGTCCGAGGAGGCTTCCTGCTCCATGATGTCCTTGGACTCCTCGGAGGACTCCCACTCGTAGTCCATGTCGAGCAGCGTCACGAAGAAGTCGTTAGTCAGCGTCTCCAGGTCATCGGTGAAGACGCCGAGGTCGGTATCGTTATAGTTCGCACCCAGTGCGCGCATGCCGCCGACCAGAACGGTCATCTCCGAGGCCGTCAGATCCAGCAGGTCGGCCTTATCGACCAGCAGCTCCTCTACCGATCGATCGTCGTCGCCGGTGTCTCCGAGGTAGTTACGGAAGCCGTCGGCCTGTGGCTCGAGGGCCTCGAATGACTCGACGTCGGTCTGTTCCTGCGAGGCGTCGGTCCGACCCGGTTCGAACGGGACCTCGACATCGTAGCCGGCGTCCGCGGCGGCCTGCTCGACGGCCGCGTTGCCGCCCAGCACGATCAGGTCGGCCAGCGAGACCCGAACGTCGTCGGATCGCGAGCCGTTGAACTCCTCCTGGATCTCCTCGAGCGTCGAGAGCACCGTCTCGAGCTGGTCGGGCTCGTTGACCTCCCAGCTCCGCTGGGGCTCGAGGCGGATGCGGGCGCCGTTCGCGCCGCCGCGCTTGTCGCTGTCGCGATACGTCGACGCCGCCGCCCAGGCGGTCTTTGCTAGCTGAGAGACCGAGAGCTCGGAGTCGAGGAGCTCCTGTTTGAGCTCGTCGACCTCCGCCTCGCCGATCAGTTCGTAGTCGGCGTCCGGGATCGGGTCCTGCCAGAGCATCTCCTCCTCGGGAACCTCCGGACCGACGAGCCGGGTCGGTGGACCCATGTCGCGGTGGATCAGCTTGTACCAGGCCTTCGCGAACGCCTCCTGGAACTCCATTGGGTTCTCCCGGAAGCGCTCGATGATCTCCCGGTAGTCGGGATCCTTCTTCAGAGCGACGTCCGTCGTCAGCATCATCACGTCCTCCTTCTCCGAGGAGTCCTCGGCACCCGGCGCGACGCCGTCGAGTTCGCCGTCGGTCGTGGTCCACTGCCACGCGCCGCCGGGACCCTTCTCGGGCTCCCACTCGTGGTCGAGCAGGTTGCTGAGGTAGCTCATGTCCCACATCGTGGGCGTGGCGTTCCAGGGACCCTCGATCCCGCTGGTGATCGTGTCGGCTCCCCTCCCGGAGCCGTGACTGCTCTCCCAGCCCAGCCCCTGCTGCTCGATGGGTGCCGCCTCGGGCTCGGGGCCCACGTGCTCGTCGGGGTCGTCGGCGCCGTGGACCTTCCCGAAGGTGTGTCCGCCCGCGATGAGGGCCGCCGTCTCCTCGTCGTTCATCGCCATCTGGCCGAACGACTCGCGGATCCGCTCGGCGGACCACTCCGGATCCGGATTTCCTTCCGGACCCTCGGGGTTCACGTAGATGAGCCCCATCACGGTGGCTGCAAGCGGGTGCTCGAGGTCGTCGTCCTCGTCGAAGCGGTCGGCGGTCTCCCACTCGTCCTCGGGACCCCAGTCGACGGCCTCGTCGGGCTCGAACTCGTCCTCGCGCCCGCCACCGAAGCCGAACGTCTCGAAGCCCATCGACTCCAGAGCGACGTTACCCGCCAGGACGATCAGGTCGGCCCACGAGAGCTGGTCGCCGTACTTCTGTTTGACCGGCCAGAGCACGCGACGTGCCTTGTCGAGGTTCGCGTTGTCCGGCCAGCTGTTGAGCGGCGCGAAGCGCTGGGTGCCGCCGGACGCGCCGCCGCGACCGTCGCTGGTGCGGTACGTGCCGGCGCTGTGCCACGCCATCCGGATAAACAGCGGCCCGTAGTGGCCGTAGTCGGCCGGCCACCACTCCTGGGAGTCCGTCATCACGTCCTCGATGTCCGACTTCAGTTCGTCGTAATCGAGTTTCTGGAACTCCTCAGCGTAGTCGAACTCCTCGTCCATCGGACCAGCACGGCGAGCGTTCTGGTCGAGGATCTTCAGGTTCAACTGATTCGGCCACCAGTCTTGGTTGGACCTCGTCATGATCAGGCAGTTGCGGCTTTCGCGTATTAAGAGTACCTACTTCAATAAGGAACTCTTCCATACCGCCCAACCAATCTTTCGGATTTGCGAAGTTTTCTCAGCGGTGGAGTCAGATCGTGTCCGGCCCACCGCCCACCACCGCTGTGGGATTTCGACAGGTACAGCGGGATCTTTCTCTCGAGGTCACAGTAATCGTCTATCGGCAACGACTCGCGATCGGACTCGGCAGTAGGCGTTTCGGTTTCACATCGAACCGCTGATCGCCGCGACTGAGCGGAGCGAAGTCGTTCGAGACCGTTTCCCAGTCTCGCGGTGGCAAACGGTGTCATCGACGCCGTTTGGTCCGGTCCGCAAGGTCTGCGAGACCGAATGCCTCCCTCGATAGGCGGGACCGAATCTCTCGAACTGCCGACTCCCCGAGCGGTTTACTCCTCTTCCTCGGGCCTGTCCTGCGCGTCGCGATCGATCCGCCGGCTGACGTCGACCTGGTAGTTCTCGAGGATGTCCCGGCCGAGCAGGACGGGGTAGTCCATGTGGCTGCGGTCTTCGACGCTCGCGGTGACGGTGTGTTGGTTGCCGCCGACGCCGACGACGACGTCGACGACGGGTCGGCTCTTGGAGGTCTTGCTGCTGCCCGATTTGACCCGCGTGATCGATTTGATGGGTCCGGCGCCGATGTCGGCCGCGAGCGAGGTGTCGATACTGGTTCGGGTCGCACCGGTGTCGGACTTCGCGAGGACGGTCTTCGAGCCGCTGGTTCCCGAGAGAACGACCTCCTCGGTGTAGCCGATCACCGCGGACTCCTCGCCGAACGTCGACGCCTCGGGCGGCTTGGCCGAGGGCTGCGAGTCGTCGAGCACTGCCGAGAGCTCTCTGACCCGGTCGTCGTCGACCTCGCCGCCGGCGCGTTCGATCGCGAGCTTTGCGATGTACGGTGCGGGACTGACCTGGGTCGCCTCGTACAGTCCCTTGAAGCCGGCCGTGGGGTTGACCTCGAGGACGAACCAGCCTTCCTCACCCTCGACGAGGTCGACGCCAGCGTAGTCGAGCCCGATAGCGTCGCTGGCCCGTTTGGCCATGTCGCGGGCCTCCTCGGGGAGGTCGTCGGTCGCGTTCTCGACGGCGCCGCCGAGGGCGACGTTCGTACGCCAGTCGTTGTCCGGGGCGTAGCGGTACATCGCACCGATGATCTTCCCGTCGACGACGTAGACCCGGACGTCCCGGTGGCGCGCGTCCTCGCGGTCGATGAGTTCCTGCAAGAAAGCGTACCGGTTGCCGACCTTCGCGTTGATCGGATCGTCCCGGCCGACCTTCCAGGTCCCGCCGCCGTGGGTACCGATCGCCGTCTTGTAGACGGCCTCCTCGCCGTAGCGCGAGCGGGCCTCGTTGAGCTTCGCGTTACCCAACGCGAGGGTTACGTCCGGTACCCGAACATCGTTGGCCGCAAGCGCCGTGCCGGTCGACATCTTGTGAATCGCCGTCAGCACCGACTGGGGGCCGTTAAGCATCGGAACCAGTCCCGAGAGGGTGTTCGCCAGTCCGAGCTCCTCACAGGGCTGTTCGGTGTTCGATAGCAGCATCCGGTTCGCGATCACGTCGACCGACGGCTCGAGCGTGGCGCTCCCGTCGACGACGCTAACCGACGTGTTCTCCGTGCGGAGCCACTCGGTGTCGTGACCTAACTCCTCGGTCGCGTTGAGTATCGCTTTCGTCTCCTTGCTGGTGTGAAGGCTCAGCACGCCGACAGTGACGGAATCGGAAACAGCCATACAGTATAGAGACGAACGGTATTGATAAGCGTTCATGAGCGAGGGCAGGCCGCCGAACGACGCCCGTCACGCTACGTGATGACTGAACGAACTTCCTGAACGTCGATCATCCCGGTCGTCACGGCGAGCACCCACCAGGTTGCTACGCCGAGTCCGATCGCGACGAACAGCATGATGAGGTTCGAGATCAGCGGCGTCACGAGCAATACGGCGACGGCCATCACGCCCGTAATCGCACAGATCCGACCGACGGTCCGTGCGAGGGTCTCGAGCCGAAGCGAAAGCTCGCTGTGGACGATGTAGAGGTTAACCGAGACGTAGACGGTGTGGGTCGCGACGGTCGCCGCGGCGGCGCCGACGACCCCGAAGGTCGGGATGAGGACGAGGTTGAGTCCGAAGTTCGCGACCGACGTCGCCCCCTTCGCGATCGCCCGCGAGCGGGCCCGACCGAGGTAATCCAAGCTGTCGCTAGTCAGGTTCGTGATCGCCTGCAAGATAACGAAGCCCGCGAGGATCTGAAGGACCGGAACCGCGCCCGCGTAGTCGGCGCCGAACACCATCGTCACGAACGGGTCGGCGACGATGACGAGTCCGACCGTGGCGGGAACGTACAACAGGAGGACGTTCGTCAGCGACGTCTCGTAGATCCGGCGGGCGCTCTCGAGCTGGCCGGTCGCCTTCTGTTCGCCGAAGTTCGGCGAAATCGTGAATCCGAGCGATTCGGCCGGTGCGAGAAGGAAATCGGCGATCTGTTTGCTCAGCTGGTAGAACGCGACCGCGGCGGGCGTCAGGAAGATCCCGACAAGGACGACGTCGATGCGCTTGTCGATCACGTTCGCGCTTCGGGTCGCGGTCAGCGGAACGCTGTACTCCGCGAGACGACGGGCGAGCCCGGGCTCGTACTCCTCGGCGGGCTCGTACCGGGTGTAGTACTCGAGGTACAGGATGGTCAGTCCGACCGCGGCCGAGATCGCGTAGCCGACGATGTAGCCAAACAGCGCGCCGAGTGCACCCATTCCAAGCACGACGAACGCGACGGCGAAGAGCAGCCGGGCGGCGCCGCTGATCGCCTGGATCGCCGCGCTGTACCCCAAGCGATTGAACCCCTGTAAGGCGATCTGGGAGGTGGTACTAAAGGAGAAGGCGACGATATACAGCGCTCCCGCGGCGAGGAAGGGGGCGGCACCGGGGTCGCCGAGCGCGGCGGCGAGCCACTCGTGGCCGACCAGCAGGCCGGTTGTGACGACCGCGAGCAGTCCGAGCTTCAGCGCCAGCGTCGTCCGGATCAGGTGCGGGATCTGTCCCGGATCGCGCTCGCTGTACTCCGAGAAGTATCGTGCGGCCGACTTACCGAGGCCGAGATCGGCGACCAGCTGGATCACTGCGAGCACGCCGATCGCCCAGTACAGCGCGCCGTAGCCGTCGGGATCGAGGAGAAAGCGCGCCAGCACGAGCATCAACAGCGCGCTCGAGATCATGTATATCGCCCGCGCGACTAGCGTCGCCTTGAATCCGCGAACGATGTGGTCCTGCCTGTTCATGCGTCGTGACGGTCGCGATCGCCGAACGCCGTGCTACGGCGTCAGGAGCGAAACCGCGACTCGTCGGATACGTCCAGCGAGGAAGGGATTGTAATGCGGGGGCAACTCTTGGAAGACGGAGACAACCGCGAGAACGAAATCGACGCCGACGGTCCGAGACCACCGCTTCGGCGGGTAGGGACGGCCTACTCGAGCGCGTCGCTGTCTCGCGGCGTCCAGACGAATCGAAACCGAGCCGAATCGACGGTCCGAAAGAACCGCGTCGGTTCGCTACAGGTACGAGGAGTCCCAGCGGGTCGGCTTACGGCGGTTGCCACAGGAGTTACACTCGATGCGGCCCATCGTGTCCATCGCGTTGTCGATCGAATCGCAGTTCCCACAGAGCCAGCCGTAGCGGTCGGCCTGGTCCTCGCTCTCGTAGGCGCCGTAGAACGGTGCCTTCGAACCCCGGTCCGCGTCGCCGTAGCTGACGTACACCGTCTGCCCGTCGACCTCGAGTTCGTCGATAGCGGTCCAGTCGTCGCCGCTCTGGATCTCGCTTTCGACGTAGATGTTCTCGGTGAACGTCTCCTCGCCGATCTCGACCTCGCGCTGGTCGGCCTGTTCGAAGCCGTGGTCCGTGTAGAACGTGTTGCCGCCCTCGTTGTCCTCGAGGACGAAACACTGGACCTGGTCGGCCCCGGTATCGAGGAGCTTCTCGCGGGTGCGAACGAGCAGCCGGACACCGATCCCGTCGCCGCGGGCGTCGGGGTCGATGTGGAGCCACAGCAGCTGGCCGTTGCTGTACTGCTGACCGACCAGTTCGCTGTGAGAGAAGCCGATGACCTCGTCGTCGCGTTCGACGACCAGGATCAGCGAGTGATCGTCGACGATGTCGTCGGCGAACTCCTCGCCGTACCACTGGTCGATGGCGCTGTCGATCGTTTCCGCACCGAGAAAGTCCGTGTAGGTTGACGAGAGCGAATCGTGGGCGATCGAACGGATCGTGTCGGCGTCGGCGTCGGTCGCTTCGCGTATCTCCATGCCCGTACCGTACAAGTCGGGCATACAAAATCTATGCCCTGAATTTCAACTCCCTTACGCAACCTTGGCGGACGGTCGACCCCGGCGAGGGCTCGCGAGCGCACCGCCGGTCCCGGGGCGGCAAACAAAGATTCAGGAGGGCTCCGGTCAAGGGGCAACTATGAGCGGTAACGAAGCGGCCGACGACTCGAGCGAGTCGTCCGACTCGCCGCCGATCGACAACGACGTGTTCACGTACGATGGGGGCCGGGTCGATCCTGGCGAGTCGGCGAACATTCGGTACGGCATCAGCGAAACCTACCTCGGGGACCCCGTTCGGATTCCCGTTACGATCATCAACGGGAAACACTCGGGGCCGACGGTGTTCCTCTCGGCGGCCGCACACGGCGACGAACTCAACGGGATCGAAGTCGTCCGCGAGGTGGCCCACGACTGGGATCACTCCGATCTTCACGGGACGCTGGTCTGTCTCCCCGTCATGAACGTTCCCGGGTTCCTGGCCCAGGAACGGTACCTGCCGATCTACGATCGAGACCTCAACCGCTCGTTCCCCGGCCGCGAGGGATCGACCAGCGCGAGGCGGATGGCTCACCGGATCTTCACGAACTTCATCGAACCCTGTGATCTAGGGATCGATTTTCACACCTCGACGCGGGGACGGACCAACATGCTTCACGCGCGGGCGAATATGGACGATCCCAGCGCCGCTCGGGTCGCGAGCGCGTTCAGCTCCCACGTCATCATCGCGGGTCAGGGACCCTCCGGCACCCTGCGCCGAGAGGCGACCGACGCGGGCATCCCGACGGTCACCATCGAGATGGGCGAGGCCCATCGCTTCCAGCGGCGGCTGATCGACCGTGCGCTGACCGGCGTCGCCAGCGTGTTCGCCGAGTTCGGACTCCATCCGGGCGCCGCCGTCCACTGGCCGGGCTGGCGAACCGTCATCGACAGCGACGACGAGAAGACCTGGCTTCGGGCCGACGCCGGCGGGATCGTCGACATGAAACACGGGCGGGGCTCGCTCGTCGAGGAAGGGGACGTGATCTGTACCATCACGAACCCGTTCAAGGAGATGGACGACATCGTCACCGTCGAGGCCCCGTTTACGGGGTTGATCGTCGGCGTTCTCGAGAACCCCGTCGTCTATCCGGGGAACCCGCTCTGTCACCTGGTCGGCCTCTCGCCGGACACGCGGACGGCGCTCGAAAACGAACGAACGGGGACCGGGACCGAATCGCAGTCGCAGCTCCGGATGTAGCTGCCTGGAAGCTGTCGGCGCGGACTGTGGCAAGCGACGCGATAAAGGCAACTTCTATACCGTCACGGTCAAACGGTCCACATGAGCGTATGAGTCAGTCTTACAATCGCGGTCTCATCGAGGACTTCGGTCGCTGGAAGGAGTTCTCGGCCGGAATGTGGGCGTGGATCTTCCACAAGTTCACCGGGTGGATGCTGATCGGCTACCTGTTTACCCACATCGCCGTGCTGAGTACGGCCATCGGTGCAGCGGCCGGGGACCCGGCGGCGATCCAGCAGGAAACGGACGTGTACACGACGACGATCCAGGGTCTCGAGTCGCTGTTCATTATCCGCGTGCTCGAGGTCGGACTGCTGGCGGTCGCCGTCTTCCACATCTTGAACGGGCTTCGGCTGCTGATGGTCGACCTCGGCGTCGGCCTCTCGGCCCAAGATAAGAGTTTCTACGCCTCGCTGGTGCTGACCGGTATCATCACTATCGCGAGCGTGCCGACGTTCATGGACGGGGTGGCGATCTGATGGCGGAACACTACTCCTCGTTTACCCGCGGTGGCACTGGATGGCTGCTCCAGCGTATCACCGCGGCGTTTCTGATCGTCGTGCTGGCGTTTCACTTCTTTCAGCTACACTTCGTCAACCACGCCGCGGACGTAACATTTGCAGGGACGCAGGCCCGAATGGAGAACGTCGGGTACTTCCTGACGATGGTGTTGTTCCTGATCGCGGGGACGTTCCACGGCGTCAACGGCGTATACAACGCCCTGGTCAACCAGGGGCTGGAAGGCACGCAAAAGAAGGTCGTGCTCGCCGTGTTGTCACTCGCCGGAATCGCACTCATCGCCCAGGGTATCTGGGTCGCAGTCGCCATGGCGGGGTGGACCTAACATGAGTACGCAACAAGAACAACCGCAAGAACCCGAATCGCAGGAAGCACCGGAAGACCCCGAGATTCGGGGCACGGAGTCGCCACAGCAGGAACGACTCAAGGAGAAAGAACAGGGCCTCGCTCAGGAGGAGGCCGTCGACGAGTCGGACGTCGAGGGCGAAACGGTCCACCTCAAGGTGTTCCGCTACGACCCCGAGGTCGAGGGCAAACAGGAACCCCGATTCGACGACTTCTACGTCCCCTTCGAGAAGGGGATGACCGTCCTCGACGCGGTGATGTACGCCCGCGACGAGTTCGACTCCTCGCTTACGTTCCGTCACTCCTGTCGGCAGGCCGTCTGTGGCTCCGACGCCTTCTTCGTCAACGGAAGACAGCAACTGGGCTGTAAGACCCAGATCTCGGATCTCAAACAGCCGGTTCGAATCGAACCCCTCCCCCACCAGGAGGTCGTCAAGGATCTGGTCGTCGATATGGACCACTTCTACGACCAGATGCACGCCGTCGAGCCCTACTTCCAGCAGGAGGAGCTCCCGGACGGCGAACTCGAGGAGCAGCGCCAGTCCCGCGAGAACCGCGAGAAGGTCAAGATGTCGACGCGGTGTATCTGGTGTGCGGCGTGTATGTCCTCGTGTAACATCGCGGCCGGCGACAACGAGTATCTGGGCCCTGCGGCGATCAACAAGGCCTACCGGTTCGCGATGGACGAACGCGAGGACGAGGAGATCAAGGAGCACCGACTCCGCATCGTCGAGCAGGAACACGGCGTCTGGCGCTGCCAGACCCAGTTCTCCTGTACCGAGGTGTGTCCGAAGGATATCCCCCTGACCGAGCACATTCAGGAGCTCAAACGGGAGGCAGTGAAGAAGAACCTGAAGTTCTGGTAACATGTACGAACACGACGTTATCGTGGTCGGCGCCGGCGGCGCCGGCCTCCGGGCCGCAATCGCAGCGCACGAGGCGGGCGCCGACACGGCGATCGTCTCGAAACTCCACCCGGTCCGCAGCCACACCGGCGCGGCCGAGGGTGGGATCAACGCCGCCCTCCGCGAGGGCGACGACTGGGAGCTCCACGCCTACGACACGATGAAGGGCTCGGACTACCTGGCCGACGCTCCGGCCGCCGAGACGCTGGCCCAGGACGCCCCGGAGGAGACGATCCAACTCGAGCACTGGGGGATGCCCTTCTCGCGCGAAGACGACGGTCGGGTCTCCCAGCGGCCGTTCGGCGGTCTCTCGTTCCCGCGGACGACCTACGCCGGCGCCGAGACCGGCCACCACCTGCTGCACGTCATGTACGAACAGGTCGTCAAACGCGGCATTCAGGTGTACGACGAGTGGTACGTGATGAACCTCGTCACCGACGACGCCGCCGACCCGAACGACCGGGAGTGTCACGGCGTCGTCGCCTACGACGTCCAGTCGGGCAACGTCGAGGGGTTCAAGGCCAACAACGGCGTCATCCTCGCGACCGGCGGTCCGGGACAGGCGTTCGACCACACCACGAACGCCGTCTCCTGTACCGGTGACGGCCACGCGATGGCCTACCGGGCGGGCGCACCGCTCGAGGACATGGAGTTCATCCAGTTCCACCCGACGTCGCTCCCCTCGACGGGCGTGCTCATCAGCGAGGGCGTCCGGGGCGAGGGCGGGATCCTCTACAACGCGAAGGGCGAACGATTCATGTTCGAGTACGGGTACGCGAACAACTCCGGCGAGCTCGCCTCCCGCGACGTCGTCGCCCGCGCCGAACTCACCGAGGTCAACGAGGGTCGGGGCGTCAACGACGAGTACGTCCACCTCGACATGCGCCACCTCGGCGAGGAGCGCATCCTCGACCGCCTCGAGAACATTCTGCACCTCGCGGAGGACTTCGAGGGCGTCGACGGGCTCGTCGAGCCGATGCCGGTCAAACCCGGCCAGCACTACGCGATGGGCGGCATCGACGTCGACGAGAACGGCCAGACCTGTATCTCCGGGCTCTACGCGGCCGGCGAGTCCGCCTGCGTCTCCGTCCACGGCGGCAACCGCCTGGGCGGGAACGCGCTCCCCGAACTGATCGTCTTCGGCAAGCGCGCGGGTCGCCACGCCGCCGGCGACGACCTCGGCGAGGCCGAGATCAAGACCGGCTACGGCCCCGACGTCGAGGACGAGACCGAGACCGAACTGCCCGTCCAGCCCGGTTCGGCCGGGCTCGACACCGCCGACGGCGTCGCCGCCGACGGGAGCGGCGTCGCGGCGGAGGTCGACGGGCTCCTCGAGCGCGCCGTCGAGGCCGAGCGCGCTCGCGTCGATCACCTGATGGACAAGGACGACGGCGTCCAGCACGCCCAGATCCGGGCGAAGCTCCAGAAGGCGATGACCGACTACGTCAACGTCTTCCGCACCGACGAGGGGATCCGAAAGGCGCTGCGGGTCATCCGGGAGTGTCGCGAGGAGTACCAGAACGTCTACGTCGACGACCCCTCTCGCACCTTCAACACCGATCTCCAGCAGACCTACGAGACGCGCAACCTGATCGACGTCGCCGAGACGATCGCGCTGGGCGCGCTCGTGCGAAACGAGTTCCGGGGTGCCCACTGGCGCCAGGAAAACCAGGAGCGCGACGACGAGAACTGGCTCAAGCACACGCTGATCTCCTGGGAGGACGGCGAGCCGAACATCTTCTACCGGCCCGTCATCCTCGAGGGCGAGAAGACCTACGAGCCGAAGGAACGCAGCTACTGAGCCGCATCCGAACGTTTTTATCGGCCGACACGAACGCCGACCGAGACCAGCAGCGCTATGTGTCCGCTCGCGTTTCTGCCGGATAGATGGGACTCGAGCGATTCGTCCGAGTGAACGCCGTTCTCGTTCCGATACTCGTCGCCGGCGGCTATCTGCTACTCGATCACATCCCGTTGCTCATCTGGTTTTTCGGCGTCGCCTACGTCACGTTCGCCACCTTCATCTGTCTCCTGTGGGGGCTTTCGGTAGCGTCGCTGAAGATCCGACCCTGACGCCCGACGGACGCGACGAATCCACAGAGATAAGCCGCTTCGTCGGCTACCGGAAGAGGGTATGTTGCTGTCGGGAACCGTCGTCGCCGACGCCGACACCGTAATCGAGGACGGTGCGGTTGTCGTCGAGGACGACGTCATCGTCGCCGTCGGAGAGCGCTCGGACTGTCTCGAGACGTATCCGGACCACGAACGCCACTCCTGTGACGTGCTCGCGCCCGGAACCGTTGGCGCCCACGTCCACTCCGTCCAGAGTCTCGGCCGAGGTATCGCCGACGACACCGAGTTGCTCGACTGGCTCTTCGAGTACGTCCTCCCCATGGAGGCCGAACTCTCGGCCGAGGGAATGCGCGCCGCGGCCGAGTTGGGCTACCTCGAGATGATCGAGAGCGGGACGACGACCTGTATCGACCATCTCTCGGTCGCCCACGCCGGGGAGGCGTTCGAGGCCGCCCGAGAGCTGGGGATCCGCGGTCGGCTCGGCAAGGTGATGATGGACCAGGAGGCACCGGAGGGATTGCTCGAGGACACCGACGACGCTCTCGCCGAGAGCGAGCGCCTCATCGAGCGGTACCACGGAGCCGCGGACGGGCGCATCCGCTACGCCGTGACGCCCAGATTCGCGGTGAGTTGCACCGAGGCGTGTCTTCGCGGGAGTCGGGAGCTCGCCGACGCCTACGACGGCGTGCGGATCCACACCCACGCGAGCGAGAACCGCGGCGAGATCGAAACCGTCGAGCGGGAGACGGGAATGCGGAACATCCACTGGCTCGACGAGGTTGGGCTCACGGGCGAGGATGTCGTACTCGCACACTGCGTCTGGACCGACGAGAGCGAGCGCGAGGTGCTTGCCGAGACCGGCACCAACGTTACCTACTGTCCCTCGTCGAACATGAAACTGGCCAGCGGCGTCGCGCCGGTGCTCGACTACCTCGAGCGGGGCGTCAACGTCGCGCTCGGCAACGACGGCCCGCCGTGTAACAATACGCTCGACCCGTTCACTGAGATGCGCCAGGCCTCGCTGCTCCAGAAGGTCGATCGGCTCGAGCCCCAGGCCCTGCCCGCGCGAACGGTGTTCGAGATGGCGACGGTAAACGGGGCCGAGGCCGCCGGCTTCGAGCGCGTCGGGAAACTCCGGGAAGGATGGAAAGCCGATATCGTCGGCCTCGAGACCGACGTCACGCGCGCGACGCCGATCCACGACGTGCTCTCGCACCTGGTTTTCGCCGCCCACGGCGACGACGTCCGGTTCACGATGGTCGACGGCGAGGTTCTTCACCGCGACGGCGAGGTCGTCGTCGCCGACGCCGGAGCGATCCGGGAGCGGGCTCGAGAGTTCGCCGCGGGGCTGGACGTCGCCCCCTGAGGACGATCGACGTCAGAACCCGATCGACTCGAAGACGTCGAGCGTGACGCCGGAGGCCTCGACGAGCTTGTATCCGAGGTAGATCCCGACGATTCCCATGAGTCCTGGCAGCTCGGGCGGTGCCGGGATCGGGACGTCGACGAGCGCGAAGAAGGCCCCCGTGAGCGTCCCGGTCAGCAGACCGAGAACGATGAGCTGAATATTCATACCCGTCCGAAGGGCCAACGGTGACAAAAGCGTCCTGACTCGTTCGCGACCCTCGAGGAGCGGGGGTTCGTTTCGGTTTCGACAGCTGACGATGACTGGTTTTAATATCGTCGAACAACGGAGGGACGAGTGTGCAACTGAACGCGAGATCCGACGTTTCGATCCCCGACGATTTCGAATCGCCACAGGCGAAGCTGCTCTACCTCTACCTGCGGGAGTGGCCGGACGCCAGCGCCGACGAGCTCTGTGCAGCACTGAACGTCGAGAAGGGAACGGTGCTCTCGATCGCGCGAACGCTGCGAGAACGAGGGCACGTCGAACGGGACAACGGACGGTACCGGCTCGCCTGAGACCCGTCGTCGGAACGAGCTCCCGGAGCGACTGCAGGACGGAATGGTATCCTGAGAAACGGCGTACGGCAGTCTGTCCGACTATAGCTCGATCCGCTCGACCAACTGTTCGTGGTTCTCGTTGGTGTTGACGGCGACGATCCGGATCTCGTCCTCGAGTCCCGAATCCCGCAGCTTTGCCTTCAGCAGGTTGTCAACCTGGTAGACGCCCGCGGCGTTGGTCATCGCGATCTCGACCATCACCGGCCGGGAATCGCCCTCGTGCAGGGTGACGTGGCTGATCGCCTGGCTCGAGAGCGTGTTGATGCCACGACCGCCCTGCTCGTAGGGGATCCGCGAGCGACCTCGCTCCATGTCCAGCGCGTCGGCGACGCGGATGACGCCCGCCTCGGTAGTCAGCGGGGTTTCGGCGGTGTGGTGACAGAGGATCGCGTGGAGCACCTCGCCTTTCATCCGGACGGTGTCGGCGACGTCGTAGAACTCCGGCAGGACTCGCTCTAAGATATCCGCAGCGAGGGGGATCGAGTAGTAGGCGTGCTGGTCGCGGTGGACGACGTGGCCGACGTCGTGAAGGGTCGCTGCCAGCGCGACGATCACCGCCTCGTCGGCCTCCGCCAGCCCCTGCTCTGCGGCGCCGTTGAACTCGACGTCGCCCGCCTTCAGCAGATCGTACAGACAGAGCGCGCGGTTACGGACGATCTCGATGTGTTTCGCGCCGTGGTCGTTGTACCGCATCCGGTCGACGGCGTTGATGTTCTGTGCCTCGAGATAGGTCTGAATCTCCTCGTCGGTCTTGATGAACTCGAGGATGTCGTTTAGCTTCTCGTCGGGAAAGTGATGATCCGCAGTAGGGACGTAGACGCGGCCCGCCTGCTCGTCAGTCGTCGAATCGCTCATATCCGCACGAGGGTACCTGGATAAAAAAGGCTGCGGGTAGTTACGCAGCGTCGGCGGCGGCGTCCTCGACCTCAGCGTACTCGGGTTCGACGCCGGGGTCGTCGCTGACCCACGCGTAGGTGACCTCGCCGTCCGCATCGACGACGAACACCGAGCGCTTGGCGACGCCGTAGACGCCCATGTCGTCGAAGTCCATCTCGACGCCGTACTCCGCGATGACCTCCTTGTTCAGGTCGCTGAGCAGTCCGAACTCGAGGTCGTTCTGGTCGCGGAACTCGTTTTGTGTAAAGGGCGTGTCACGACTGATCCCGTACACCGTGGCGTCGACGTCGTCGAACGCCGAGAGCCGGTCCTGGAACGTACACATCTCGTCGGTGCAGACGCCCGTGAACGCGCCCGGGAAGAACGCGAGGACGATCGGCGCCTCCTCCTCGAGGCGCTCCGAGAGCGTAAAGGAGTCGACGTCGCCGTTCGCGAGCGGTACGGTAAAGTCGGGTGCGGCGTCTCCGGTATCTACCATCACTCTCGAATTACGGGTAGACGGGAAAGACAGTTTCGCTCCCGGAACGGATCTCGAACGCGCCGGGTTCGGTCGCCGGGACGACGATTGTCGCTTTGGACGGCCCCGATACCGCGCGAGCGAATCGGGTTTACGGTCCGCGATACGTCGTCACGCCGGAGGGTCCGTCGGGACCCGAGCGGTCGAGTTCGACGTGGGTAACGACCTCGTGATCGACGACGTGCCACTCCTCGTCCCGGCGCTCCTCCTCGGTCCGATGCCACCCGCCGATCTCCCGGGGCTCGAAGACCAGCCGGCGTCGATACGCGTTCAACGGTGTCCACTCGAGGACGATTGGATCACTCACCCGGACCACCCGTGGCCCCGGGTCGCCCCGAGCGTAGTGCTCGGTGGTAGACCGGTCTCGCGATCTCGCCGGCAAATCTAAACATACGTGACTAACAGTCTTTCTTATATAATAGGTCTGTCGGCAACGGAAAGAATACAGTCCGAAAGCAAATCGGTGGCTTCAGGAACCGAAAGCACGGTCTACGAAAGTACGGTATCTCTACGACCGCCGTACGGAGCGAACACCTCGAGAAAACACTCTGAACTATTTCCTCGAGTGAACGACGGCCCGGCGGTGGGTCGCTCGAGCGATATCGTCGTGGCCACCGCAGATATCGACGGCCGGTCGCCTGCAGCCGTACAGAGCCGCTCGAGGAGTACCACCCCGATCAACCGCTCTATACGGAAAGGTAAAGCGGAACGGGGTGGAACGGTTTAGCGTCGCTCGTCGGCGGGCAGTTTCGGGGCGCTGACTGTCCGGAGCGCTGATTTACCGTCCGGTCCAAAAAGGTTATAATTGCCAGCCCGTAAGCCACGCATAGAGATGGTAGAAATCGCACCGCTGTTTGCCCCTATTCCAGGGGGTCCGGAACTACTGATCATCCTTTTCATCGCCATCTTGCTGTTCGGGGCGAACAAGATCCCGAAACTGGCTCGGTCGACGGGTGAGGCGATGGGCGAATTCCAGAAAGGGCGTGAAAAGGTCGAAACGGAACTCGAGGAGATGCGCGAGGGCTTCGAGGAGGGCAACGAGGAGTTCGGCGAAACCGACGAGTTCGGTGAGGCTGACGACTTCGACGACGGTGATGACGAGTTCGTCGACACGGAACCGGTCACCTCCGAGGAGGAGACCGAACCCGACACGGAACCGAACTAACACTTTTCTGACGGGGCGTGTGGCCTAGCGGAGAGGGCAGAAGGTTCCTAACCTTCTGATCGTGGGTTCGAATCCCGCCACGCCCGCTCGACTCGCTTCGCTCGCCTCGTGAGCGTCACGTAGCTCGCTCGCTTCAGATCACCGCTTCTCACCCCCGTCTCCCGACCGGGTCGCCGAAGCGGGAAAGGGGCTCGAGTTCGGCTTCCTCGAGGTCCTCGAGCGCGTGGCGAGCGATCACTCGTCGGTGGACCTCGTCGGCGCCGTCGACGATCCGGAACTGTCGGACCGACTCGTAGAACTCCGACAGCGGGAGATCTCTGCCGATTCCGTTGGCGCCACAGCACTGTACCGCGAGATCGACCGCATCCTGGACGACCGAGGCGACGAACACCTTACACATCGACACCGGAACCCGTGCCCGTTCGCCCGCGCCGATCCGCGGCGTCCCGGATCGCGGTCCGAGCGACGTGGAGCCGCGTCTCGGCGTCGGCGATCCGGTGGCGCAGCGACTGTTTGGCCGACAATCTCGAGCCGAACCCGCTCGTGCGTCCAGGTACACCTTCGCGATCTCGAGTGCGCGCCGGGCCATCCCCGAGTAGCGCATACAGTGGGTGAGCCGGGCGGGACCGAGGCGCTCTTGGGCGTGGACGAACCCGCGGTCGCGTTCGCCGAGCAGGTGCTCCTCGGGGACGCGAACGCCGTCGTAGCGGATCTCCGCGTGAGAGATCCCGCGCCCTGCATCGGTTCGGTCATCGAGAACCCCGACCGGAGCTCCCCCGCGATCAGGGGTTCGAGATAGGACTCTCTCTGGAGTTCGTTGCCCGCGAGCTCGAGAAGGTGCATATTTCCCTCGTCCGGTGCGTCGACCCGCATCGCGACGGGACCCAGCGGGCTGCGGCCCGCCTCCCCGAACACCGGAAGCGCGTCCCGGAAGTCGACGCCCATCCCGCCGTACTCGGTCGGAAGCTGTGGCGCGTACACGTCGTGTTCGCGCGCTTCGGCGCGCAGTTCGGCGACGGTCCCGTCCGAGACGCTCACACCCCCGGCCAGCTCGCGCTCGAGTGGCAGGACGACCGCGTCCATCAGCGTCCGGGCGCGCCGGGCGAGCTCCCGGGCGCGTTCCGAATCGTCGTATCGCATGCGACCGACTCGAGCCGCGCACTCCGTACAGAGGGCGGAGCGTTCTCAGCCGATAAGAGCTAGTCGGCATTTGATTTTAGATGGTTGGTTGTGGAGTCATTTAGGTTTACGATGTTCAGATACTCCCGGACGTGAGAGCCGCAGTCGGTCTCGCTCGAGGCGGCGAGAGTTTGACGACCGTACCACGACCCCGGAACGAACGACCGGGCGATCGCTACCGGGCCGTCCACCCGCCGTCGGCCGCGAGCACCTCGCCGGTGACGTAGCTCGCGGCGTCGCTCGCGAGGAAGACCACCGGCCCGGCGATCTCGGCCGGCTCCGCGAACCGCTCGAGGGGCGTCCGCTCGAGGATCGACCGTCGAAGCTCCGGGTCGCCCTCGAGCTCCTCGGTCAGGTCGGTCGAGACGTATCCGGGTGCGACCGCGTTGACGCGGACGTCAGGCGCCCAGTCCAGCGAGAGACTCCTCGTGAGCCCGACCAGCCCGTGTTTCGAGGCGACGTAGGGGTGCTGGCGGGGGAGGCCGACGAGGCCGCCGACGCTGGCGACGTTGACGACCGTGCCGCCGGTCTCCCGAAGTGACCGGGCTGCCGCCCGCGTCACCTCGTAGGCGCCGTTCAGGTTGACCTCGAGCACGCGGTCGAAGCTTTCGCCCGAGACGTCCTCTGGCCGACCGAGCGCGTCGTCAGGGTTGAAGCCGGCGTTGTTGACGACGATGTCGACGGCGCCGAACTCGTCCTCCGTTCGGTCGATCGCGTCGGCGACGGCGTCGGGATCGGTTACGTCGGCCGAAGCCGCGACCGCGTCGCCGCCGGCCGCGCGGATCTCCGCCGCGACCGACTCGATCTCGTCGATCGATCGCGCCGACGGGACGACCGCCGCGCCGGCGTTCGCGAGTTCGACGGCGATCGCGCGACCGATGCCGCGGCCGCCGCCGGTAATCAGTGCGACTCGTCCCGAGAGATCGAAGATGTCCTGCATCGTCCCGTAGTAGGGGAGCCAGACCGGGTAGTTCTTTCCCGCCCGTCCGAACTCGAGTTTTTATACTATCGGGCGGCCAGGCCCGGACGATGTACACCGACGACATCGGGACGGCCGGTCGACGTCGGCGTCCGAACGACGAGCCCGAGGACGGCACCGTCCTCGAGCGACAGCTCTCGAGCGGCTCCCGGATCGGAGCCGAGCTCGAGGCTCTCGTCAACGATCGAACTCTCAGCGTCCAGGAGGGCCTCGAGGAGGACGCCTTCTTTTCGAGGCCGGACGGAACGCCGACGGTTGCGACCCGGTACGACCTCGAGCGGGCCGTCCCCGACAGTGAGAAACCCTATCTCACGGAACTCGAGCGGTATTGGGTGAACGAACCCTACGCTTTCGTCGTCGTCTTCCGCTCGGAGCGGGAAAACGAGCGGAAGTACTACCTGATCGAGCCGTCCCTGACTCCGATCGAGCTCGAGTTGCGGGTGTTTCTCGCCGACAAGCTGCGGACCACGATCAGCTACGCCGACGGGAACCGCCCCGACGACCCGGTCGATCGACGCGCGGTCGTCGAGGCGCAGCTACGGACGTTACTCGAGCGGTACGACCTCGTTCGGGAGCCGACCCGCGGGAGCGACGGGCTGCTCGGGACGGTCACGAGTCTGTTCGGAGCGAGCGAAGACGACGGCGACGGCGGTAACGCTGACACGGGCGGGAACGACGGCGTCCGTCCCGAGCGGGCGATTCTCGCGTCGGACCCGGAGAGCCTGGATGACCGACAGGTCGAGAAGCTCCGGTACTACCTCACGCGCGATTTCGTCGGCTACGAGCGCATCGACGGCATCAAACGTGACAGCGCGGTCGAGGACATCTCCTGTAACGGCTACGAGTCGCCGGCGTTCGTCTACCACGCCGACCACGGACAGCTCGTCACGAACGTCCGGCACGGGACGGACGAACTCGACGAGTTCGTCGTTACGCTCGCCCAGCGATCCGGCGCGGGGATCAGCAAGCGACGCCCGCAGGTCGACGCGACCCTGCCCGACGGCTCGCGGGCCCAGCTTACCCTCGGTCGTGAGGTCGCCGACCGCGGCACCAACTACACGATCCGGCAGTTCACGGACGTCCCGTTCACGCCGATCGATCTCGTCAACTGGCACACCTTCTCGCTCGAGCAGGTGGCGCTGCTCTGGCTCGCCATCGAGAGCGGCAAGAGCCTGCTGTTTGCGGGCGGGACCGCCTCGGGGAAAACGACGACTCTCAACGCCGTCTCGCTGTTTATCCCCTCGAGCACGAAGGTCGTCTCGATCGAGGACACCCGGGAACTCGAGTTACCACAGCGCAACTGGATCGCCAGCGTCACCCGCCCCTCGTTCGCCGACGGCGGGCGGGCCGTCGACGAATTCGACCTGCTCGAGGCGACGCTCCGGCAACGTCCCGACCACATCCTGATGGGCGAGGTCCGTGGCGAGGAAGGGCGGACGCTGTTTCAGATGATGTCGACGGGCCATACCACACATACGACGTTTCACGCCGACTCCGTCGACGAGGTTCTCAGGCGGTTCACGACGGCGCCGATCGACGTCTCGAAGACGATGTTCACGGCACTGGATCTGGTCGCGATCCAGGCCCAGACCAGCGTCGGCGGGCGGACGGTCCGTCGGAACCGAACGCTGACCGAGATCAACCACTATGATGCCGACCGGGACGAGATCAACGTCAGCGACGTCTACCGGTGGCGGGCCGAAACCGATGAGTTCCGTCGGGTCGGCGCCTCGAGTGTACTCGAGGAGGTCGCGTTCGATCAGGGTTGGAGCGAGAAGCGACTCGAGCGGGAACTGTTCGAACGGCGGGTAGTACTCGCATACCTCGTCGCGAACGGGATCGACGGCTACGCCGACGTCGCCGCGACGGTGCAGGCGTTTATGAACGATCCGTCGACGGTCCTCTCGCTCGTCGCCGACGGCGAGCTGGAGGACCGTTTGTCGGCGTTTCGGAACCTCGAGAGCGTCTCGATCGACGTCGATCCGGAGACCGAGGCGCGCGCCGCCCGGCCGAAGCCGTCGGCCCGGACGGAGCGGACGGCAGCGGACGTGCTCGAGCGGGCCGAGGAGTCGCTGTTCGAACGGTATCGATCCGGAGCGCCAGAATGAGTTTTTGCGCCGAACGCCCCCCGGGGACGACCGCACTCGGCGACCGCTTCTACCCGGTGTACGCGCGGGTTTTCGACGAGGACGGTCGGTTCGTCGCACGTCTCGAGCGGAAGCTCTCTCAGGCCCGGATCGACGACACCGTCGAACTCTATCTCTCGCGGGCGATCGGAACCGGCGTCGTCGCCGGCGCCTGTCTCTCGATCCTGGGTGCGATCGTCGGGTACGGTCTGTTCGGGACCGGGATCGTCGACATCGGTGAACTGCTCGGCATCCCCGTCCCGAACCCGACGATCCTCGCGCTCCTCGAGGCGCTCAGGCTCCCGACGCTCGTCGCGGCCACCGGTCTCGCGTTCGGTACGCTGGGGTTTCTGGGCGGATTCGGATCGCTCGTCGCGATCCCCCACGCGCGCGCCTCGGCGCGGAGACGCGAGATCGACGTCCTGCTTCCCGACGCCGTCTCGTTCATGTACGCCCTGTCGATCGGCGGGCTCGACCGCCTCGAGATTATCGCGGCGATGGCCGGGGCGGACGACGCTTACGGGGAGGTCGCCCGGGAGTTTCGAACCGTCCACGCCGAGGCGACGTCTCTCGGCGTCGACTACCGGACGGCGATCAGGCGTCGGGCCCGAGAGACACCCAGCGACGAGCTGAGCCAGTTCCTGACGGACCTGCTCTCGGTCGTCGACAGCGGGGGCGACACGGAGCGGTTCCTCGAGGAGAAGCGACGAAAACACGCCCAGACGGCAAAACGGGAGCAGGAGCGCACCCTCGAAACGCTCGAGCTGTTCGGCGAGCTGTACATGACGCTCTCGCTGTTTCCGCTGTTGTTGCTCATCGTCACCGTCGTCGTGCAGCTGCTGCCGAACGCGAACGTTCCGCCCGAGATGCTGTACCTGACAGTCTACGCGTTGCTCCCGCTGATCGGGGTTGCCTTTCTCGTCCTGATCTCGACCGTCAAACACGACGATCCCGGCGACGGGACGCTCTCGTTCGCAACCGACGGCGACCGCCTTCGGAACGGCGAGGAACGCCGACCGTCCGGCGGCGGGTCCGTCGAAGAGCTCGCCGGAAAGTACGCCGTCTTCAGTCGGATCGAGTCTCGAGAGGCGACCGACCGAGCAGTAGGGATACTGCGGCGTCCCCATCTCTTCTTCCGGGACAACCCGTCGTACACCCTCGCGGTCACCGTTCCGGCGTCGCTTGCCGTCGTCACGGTCGCGATCGCAATGGGTTCGGTACCGATCGACCGGAGCGGAGTGCTCGAACGCCCGCTCCGGGCGACGGTCGTCTACGCGTACCTCCCGCTGTACGTCGTCGGCGGTCCCCTCGCCGTCGCCTCCGAGTGGAACCGACGCCGTCGCGCAGCCGTCGTCGAGACGCTCTCGGAAGAGCTGTGGAAGCTCTCGAGCGCGAACGAGACCGGGCTGACGCCGCTCGAGTCGATCGAATCGGTCGCGGAGGGAGGGACCGGAAAACTGAGTCAAGAGCTCGAACGGATCCGAGCGAAGGTCGGCTACGGAACGAGCCTGCGGCGCGCGCTCGTCGAGTTCGCGAACGCCTACCGGATCCCGCGTCTGGCCCGGACGGTGCGACTGATCGCCGAGAGCCAGGCCGCATCGAACCGGATCTCGGCCGTCCTTCGCACCGCAGCTCGAACGAGCGAGGTCCACGACGAACTCGAACGCGAGCGACGATCCCGGACCCGGATGCAGGTTGTCATCATCGTCATGACGTTTCTGACGGTGTTCGCCGTGATCGCGATCCTCGAGACGCAGTTCCTCGACGCGATGGCCGGCGGCGGGATCGCGACGCCGGGAGCGCCCGCCGACTCGGCGTCCGGCGGGGCGGTCCCGCCCGACGCGCTGAGCGTCCTGCTGTTTCACGCGGTGGTCCTGCAGGCGGTCATCTCCGGCACACTCTGTGGGTACATTCGGAACGCCGACCTCCTGAGCGGGCTGAAGTATGCCCTCGCGCTGGCGACGGTCGCACTCGTCGGCTGGGCGGTGGTGATATAGCGTGGGCCACGCGCCTCGATCGAGCGCACGTGCCCAGACGACCCAGGACTTCGTCGTCGGGATCGGCGTCTTTCTGCTGGCGGTCGCGATCGTCTTCGCCGCGATTCCGTCGGTCACGACGCCGGCCGACCCTGTCGGGGACGCCGAGCGAGGACAGGCCGACCGGATCGCGGATCGACTCGTCGCGGAGTTCGCCACCCACAACGAACTCGACGGGGATCGACTCGTCGCCGAACTCGGAGCCGACGGGATCGACCACCACCCCGAGCTCGAGGGTGGGCCGGCCGACGAAGGCAGCGTTCGCCTCGAGCGACTCGACGGAACGACCCTCGAGCGCGCGGACGGGACGCCCGTTCTCGAGGCGGAAACGGCGCCCGACGACGGCCAGTCCGCCGCGAGTGCGGCCCGAATCGTCGCGCTCGAGGGGTCGTTCGAACTCGAGTCCGGAGCGGACGAGCCCGCCTACCGGCTCGTCGTGAGGGTGTGGAAATGATCGGGATCGACAGTCCTAGAGGGCAGGCGTACGCGCTCGAGGGAACGATCGCCGCGACGATCCTGCTGGTCGCGTTCCTCGTCGCGGCGCAGTCGGCGCTCGTCGCGCCGGCGACGGAGGATCCGGACCGAGCGACGCAGTTCCAGCTTCAGCAGGAAATCCGGGACGCGCTCGTCGTCGCCGACGGCGAGGGTGACCTCTCCGCAACGGTTCGAAGCTGGCACGACGACGCGTCAACGTGGGCCGGCGACGCCGAATCCGGCGAGAGCGCGTTCTACGGCGCGGATCGACCGCCCGCCGACGGGAACGGCGAGCGAACGTACAGCGCCGACGCCTTCGCCGAGCGGTCGACGCTCGGTGCGATCCTCGAAGCGCGGTTCGGCGACGAGGACCGGAGCTACAACG
Organism: Natrialbaceae archaeon; assembly: GCA_003559215.1. Classification (GTDB taxonomy): domain Archaea; phylum Halobacteriota; class Halobacteria; order Halobacteriales; family Natrialbaceae; genus Natronococcus. The sequence continues at coordinate 17,509 of PWMF01000222.1, read as the reverse complement.
TCGAGATCGTCGCCGACGGCGGGAACGACGGGGCGACGCTGGTCGATCAGGGATCGCCGTCGGCAGAAGCCGTCACCGCGAGTTACGTCGTGACCCTCCACGAGAACGACCGTCTCACCGCAGACGGGAACCGGATCGAACTCGAGCGAGCCTACGAGGACCAGGGGTATCCGATCGCGCCGGCCGACGACGCCGGGTCGGTCTACGCCCTCGCGGAGGTGCGCGTGACCGTATGGTAGACGGATCCAGCCGTCCGAGCGAAGGAGTCCCGCGAGAGCGAGGTCAGATGGTAGTACTCGGCGCGATCGTGCTGGCGGTCGTCGTCTTCGGAATCGTCGCCGCGATCGGGGCGCTCGAGACCGGACCGACGACCGAGGCGGGCGTCGACGCCGGCGAGTACGCCGTCGTCGAGTCGGAACTCGAGCGGGGGATCGGCTGCCTGCTCGAGAACGCGGACGAACGGACGGAGACGGAGGCGGGGACACTCGAGTCCGCCGTCGACGACGACCTCGAGGCGTTCGCCAACCGATACCGGGACGCCCGCGTGCACTCGAGTACGACGGTAGTCGACGTCGAACTCGAAGGCGTCGGCCTCGAGCGCGCTGACGGCGAGTACGAAATCGAGAACGCGACGGTACGCGTGAGCGCCGAGTCCGCGGACCGCCGCGTTGAGCGGACGCGGACGATCGAGGTCGGCTGTCCGGAGGGCGAGCCATGATCGACGACGGCACGGTGGACCGAGGGATCACGATGGCCGTCACGCACGTCCTCGCGCTCGGGATCTCGGCCGCGTTGCTCGCGGTCCTGCTGGCGGGCGCCGGGGCCGTCCTCGAGACCGAAACCGAACGGGCCGCCGAGCGCTCGCTCGAGACGGTAGGACAGGAGCTGGCCGGCGAGATCGAAGCCGCGGATCGGGTCGCCGCCGGCGAGGGCGCCGAAACGGTCGCTCGCGCCGACGCGCCGCGAACGGTCGCGAGAACCGGGTACGCCGTCGAAGCGCGAGACGACTGTAACGGAGTTGCGGGCGAGGCGGACTGTCTCCGGCTGTCCGCACACGCTGCCGACGCGACCGTCCTCGTTCCGGTTTCGACCGCGGCCGATCTCGAGCCGAACACCGTTCCGGGCGGACCGATCGAGATCGGCGTCGAGGACGAGCGAGTAGCGCTCGAGGGGGGCGATCGATGAACCGGGAGCGAACGTCGCGGAACGGTCCGACGAACGAGCGAGGGGTCTCGGCGGTGCTCTCGTTCGTACTCGTCCTCGGGATCGTATTGGGGTCGGTCGCGATCCTTTCGGTCGCGGGGTTCGGGTTGCTCGACGATCAACGGGAGGCCGAGGAGCTTCGAACGGCCGAGCGAGGGATGACCCACCTCGCGAGCGATCTCGATGAACTCGCCCGCTACGACGGGCTCGAGCGTCGAACGGCCGCGCTACCGGTCGGCGGCGGCACGCTCGTCGTCGACGAGGGAGGTACCGAACTCGAGGTCGTCGCCGACGGCGATCCCGTTGCTGGTGAGGGCGCGATCGAACTCGGAACGCTCTCGTACCGGTCGGGTTCGGAGGCGGTTGCGTACGACGGCGGCGCCGTGGTTCGGAGCGACGAAGCGGGGAGTCAGTTCCGCCGCCAGCCGACGGCGACCTGTCGCGAGGAGCGGGCGACCGTCTCGCTCGTCCGAATCGAGTCGGACGGGCGGGCGGTTCACACCGGCGGACAGGTTGCAGTGACGGCGCGCGTCGTCGACCGGGCGAACTGGACGGCCGACGTCGACGACGGCATCTCGATAACGGCCGCCCACACCGATCACGAGCGGGCCTGGGAACACCTCGAGCACGAGTGGACCGACTGCGAGCCGGAGAGGGTACGGCTGACCGTCACGACCGTCTCGCTCGAGAGCTGAGCGGAAAGGAAGAACAGTTGGGCTACTTCATCCCCGGTGGCGGCCCGTCGTCGGAGTCGTCGTCGAGCTCGACGTCGAGTCCCATCTCCTCGCGCTGTTCTTTCAGCTTCTGGACCTTCCGGTAGTAGTAGGCCATCGCGGCGCCGCCGAGCAGGACGACGGTGCCGACGAGCCCGGCGAACAGCGGTATGTCCCTGGTGAGGTAGTACCGAAGTGAGATCGTGCTGTCGACCTCGTCCCAAACCAGCCGCTCGCGGTCGTCGACGACCTCGCGTTCGTACCCGCCGGGGTTCACGTCGCCGAACAGGAAGTTCGAGGTCCGGTACCCCTCGGAGAGGGTCACCTCGTAGGAGCCGTGGACGTAGGCCGGAAGCTGGAAGGTACGACTGCCGGCGCTACCCGAGAAAGCGAGCGTCCCGTTTCCGTCCGGCACCTCGACCTCGGTGCTCGAGCGACCCTGGTCGATCTCGAGGTCTGAGCCCGTCACCTCGGTCCCGTTCGGGTACCAGTAGCGGACGCTGTGGATGTCGAGAGCGTCCTCGGTGTAGAAACTCGATCGGTACAGCGAGAGCTCCTCGGTCTCGTTGAGGTCGTACACCGCGCGGAACTCGCCGCTGGTGAGAACGGTACCGCCCTCGATGTCGACGGCGACGTCGGCGTCGCTGTCCCGCAGGTCGTCGTACTCCTGCTCGCGGTCGAGCTCCTCGTCTGAGATTCCGCCGAAGATCGCCGAACAGCCGGCCGTCGTCGCGAGCAGCGCGACCGCGATCACCGCGAGAGCGAGCCGCCGATTCATGCTAGGGAACGACACATCGCAGCTCCGCGGGGAGGTACTCGCCGACGCTCGCGAGTAGGCCCGGTGGATCCGTCCCCTCGGTGCAGATCACGCTCTGCTCGAGCAGGCCGAGGCGCTCGACGGTGACGTAGTCCTGTGCGTGGCCCGCGCGGTTGAGCGTCGCTCGGACCTCGGCGCGCGTGGCGCTGTTGACGTTGAGCCGGCCGTCACCGCGGGTCCACTCGTAGAGGCGGTCCTGTTCTTCGTCGGCCAGCCGCGACGGCTCACCCTCGCCGTCGGATCGCTCACCGCCGTAGACGAACCGCATCGGAAGATGTTGGACGAGGCCGTAGCGCTCGCGGATCTGGGTCGGCGAGCCGGGACCGAGCCCGAGCTCGTCGGTCGGGATCTCGACCGGTCGTCCGGCGTCGAGGACGAACCCCTCGTCGCTCCAGGACTCGAGCGTGCCGACGTAGGTCTCGCCGGGCTCGAGTTCGTCGACGATCTCGCCGAACTCCTCGCGGAGGACGTTCTCGGCGACGACGGCGTCCTCGCCCTCGAGGGAGACCTCCGGAAAGTCGTCGTCCCGGATCGAGAGGTCGAACTCGACGTCGAGCTCGCCGATTTCGTTGCCGATCAGCGAGCGAAGCGAGTCCAGCGAGCGTTCGCGGGCGTCACCTTCGACGTAGAGTTTGGTTGCGAGTACGACCATCAGGCGTCCGCGTCGATGTTCAGTTCGTCCTCGAGGTCGTCGAGGCGGTCGTCCATCGCGTCGACCAGGCGGTTGTTGTCCATCGATTCGACCGGCGAGCCACACTCGGGACACTCGAAGCCGAAGTCCATCGCCTCGCCGAACTCGAAGCGGATCGAACAGATCTCACAGAGGTAGAACTCGTGGTTTCGCTCGTACTCGCGCCGGTCCTCGAGGGCGCCGTGGAGCCGGTACATCTCCTCCTCTAAGTTCTCCGGGATGTTGTCGTACTCGAAGGTCCAGAGGTAGGTGAGCCAGCCCGAGTCCTCGTCGCGCAGCCGGCGGTAGGTGGCGAGGTCGTTCTCGTAGAGAATAAACAGCGCGCGCCGGACGTCGTTCAACTCGAGATCCAGCTCCTCGGCAAGCTCCTCGTCGGTCACTTCCCCGTCCGGCGGCGCCGCCGCGACGGGCATCCCCGTGGGACCGACCAGCTCGTGCAAGTACTTCTGGATGACCGGATCCTCGAGCAGGTCCTCAAAAGCCATTGCCTACACGTAGCGCGATCGGCCCATTAAGTCTTTTGAGCGACGCCGTACCGAGCCGACGGCTCCGGTTCGGGTGCCGGCGAACCACAAAGATATATGGATTGATATGACGTACAGCCGATCAATGACGTCGTTTCGAGCGGCAATGGGCGACGAACTCGACCCGGTGACGATCGTCGGAGTCACAGCCGTACTCGCCGCTTTCGCCGTTCTGACGGATCTCTCTGCGGGGTCGGTGATCGCGATCGCGGCCGGACTCGTCGCCCTCGACGCGCTCAGGGCGGGCTGTGACGCCTGGGGGTATCCGGACGCCGCCGCCGGTGTCGTCCTCGGTGCAGTCGGCGGACTCGTGTTCGCCGTCCTCGCGATCGGTGACGGTTCCGTCGTCTTCGGTCTCCTCGCCGCCGTCGCCGCGTGGCTCTGCCTCGACTCGCTGTACGACCTCCGTCTCGGGGTCGACCGCTCGAGCGAGCACGACAGCGATATCTCGGAGGAGGAGTACTACCTCGTCTCGGCCCACGGCTGGGCGGTTCTCCGGGAGCTTCGCGAGGCCGACGGGCCGCTATCGCGTGCGGAACTGCAGGACCAGACGGGGCTGCCCGACGAGGACTTCGAGCGCGTCCTCGAGACCGTCGGCGACTCGGGACCGATCGAGCGGGTCGGGACGGGGTACGCCCTCGACGAGTCCGAGACCGGGACGGCGGCGATAGTACGGGTGGTCGGCAGTCGTCTCCTTCGGCCCCTCCGACTGCTCCGGCCGGCCGTTCACCGTTGACATCCTTTACGGCCTGAAGGCCGTGGTACTGCGCCTTCTCAACGTAGAGTTACCGCATCCGTTGCCCTGCGAGCCCAGGCGACCACCCTCGAGCGACGATGTCGTTCCGCGGCCGTGCCGCGAGCGTAATGGATTATATTACACTACGTCTCGGAGAAAACATATACCGTTCCGGTAGAGACACCGACCGCATGGACGACGCTCGGAAGGGACTCATTGCGGGACTGCTCGGGATTCTCGGCTCCGTACTGACGATTCTCTGGGGGAGCGGGATCGTTTAGCCGTCCTCGAGCGACTCGACGCGCTTGCCCGTCTCCATGGGAATCACCTCGCGATCCGCATCCTCCCACTCGCGCTCGAGTTCGCGGCCCTCGAACAGCCGGTCGAGAAACACGGCGAGGCCCGCGACCTCGGAGTGGGGCTGGTTGGTGACGCCGACGTTCCAGTCGGCGGCCTCGTAGACGTCGAACGGAACCTTCTCGGAGCCGACGACGACGAGCAGCGGCTCCCGGTCGTCCTCCCGGACCGAACGGATCTCGTCCTCGACGTCCTGGATCCGCTCGCCGTACATCGTGAGGTGGACGACCCGTCCCTCCCAGTCGCGGATCAGCGCCTGGGGCGAATCGGTCAGTTCGGCCTCGAAGGGACCGCCGAACCGGTCGGTGATGTCGTCGACGGTCTCGAGGGACTGGCCGGCGTTATCGGGGATCCAGACGCGGTCGGCCCCGAGCGCGCGTGCGGTCAGCCCGACGTGGGTCGTCATCCGCTCGTCCCGACCGGGGCGGTGGCCGAGCCGGAGGACGGCGACCTCGGGTGTCTCGTTCATACCACGGTTCAGTCCCGGCCGGGGTTAGGGGGTTTCGCTTCGCCAGCGAGACTCGAGCGTGTCTCGAGGGAACAGACAGCGGCAGGCTTTTCGACTCGCCGACGGAACCCTCTATCCGATGACGAACTTCGGCGAGTGGCTCGAGAACGCGCGCGAACAGCGGTGGGGGATCTTCGTCGATCTGGTTTTCGCCGTCAGCTGGGTGACGATGGTCGAGATCATCTTCCGGGTCCTCGAGGGGCCGACCTGGGCGTACTACATGTTCATGCTCGCGGGAATCGTCGCGTACTTCGGGTTCGTCACGAGCCTCGAGGTGGCGACGGACGAACGGTAAAAACGGCGAAAAGGTGACGGTGCGGAACCGCTGGCGAGTCAGTCCTCTCTGTCGACGACCAACACCGGAATCTTCGTCGAGCGCAGCGTTCGCTCGGCGACGCTGCCGAGCAGGGCCCGCCGGACGCCGCTGCGGCCGGCAGAGCCCATGACGATCAGGTCGACGTCGTTGTTCGACGCGTAGCTACTGATCTGTTTGTGGGGCTGTCCGGCGACGACCGCCTCCGTGACGCGAATATCGTGGGCCTCGGCTTTCGCCGCGACGACGCCCGTCGCCTCGTCGGCTCGCTGCTCGAGTTCGGGCATGTCGCCGAACTGGCCCTGTCGGATGCGGTCGACCTGCTCGGTACCGAGGCTGACGTCGATCGCGCTGGTGTCGACGACGTACAGCGCGTGGACGTCGGCATCGTACTTCTCGGCGAGGTCGATCGCGTGTTCGACTGCGTATTCGGCGGTGTCGCTTCCGTCGGTCGGGACGAGTATCGTGTCGTACATGGTTAGTCGTCTGCGGGGGTACCGCCGTCGGCGGCGGCGTCTTCGGCCGATTCCATCTGGCTCATCGGTTCGGGACTGTGACACTGTCGCACGAGTCGCTTGACGTGCTGTGGCGGTTCGTCGGTGACCAGCGAGACGACGATGATCACGGTGAACACCACCGGCACGCCGACGAGCGCCGAGGAGGTTCCCGGCAGCCACGTTGCGACCGCGGGAATCGCCGCTTCGTCGACGCCGGTGTACATCGGAACGACGGTGTCGTTGACGATCGCGCCGAACGAGAGCGCGATACCGGTGAGCATCCCGGCCAGTGCGCCCTCTCGGGTCGTGTTCTCCCACCAGAGTCCAAGGAAGAACACGGGGAAGAAGACGGTACCGGCGATCGCGAACGACATCGCGACGAGTTCGCCGATCAGCGCCGGCGGGTTGAGTCCGATCAGCGCCACGAGGATACCGATCCCGATGATCGTCAAGCGACCGACGAGCATCTGTTCGCGCTGGGTCGCGTCATCCTTGTAGAGGTTCGTGTAGATGTCGTGTGCGGCCGCCGAGGAGGCCGTAATGAACAGTCCCGCGGTCGTCGCGAGTGCCGCCGCGACGGCGCCCGCGGCGACCAGCCCGACCAGCCACGTCGGCAGGTCGGCGAGCTGGGCCGTCAGCACGACGAGTGCGTCGGCCTCGATGCCGAGCATCTGCGCGAAGCCGTCGCCGCCGCTGACCTCGCGGTCGTAGAGCAGACCGCCGAAGGCCGCGTAGGTGGCCGTCCCCCAGTACAGTATGCAGATGAAGAACAGGCCCCAGACGGTCGACCAGCGGGCCGTCCGCTCGTTGTCGACCGTGTAGAACCGCACCAGGACATGGGGGAGCCCACAGGTGCCGACGATCAGGCTGAACGCGAGCGCGATCCAGCCGTAGTAGCCGGCCGCAGCGAACGGCTCGACGAACTGGGCCTCGATGCTCGCAGCCTCGGCGACCTGCGGTCCGGCCTCGAGGTACGGCAGCGCCGTCGACCATCCCTCGGTCCAGCCGACGGCGTACAGGCCGAGCGTGAAGGCGATGATCAGGATGGTGTACTGGATCGCCATGTTCTTCGTCGTACCGAGCATCCCAGAGAGGGCGACGTAGGCGATTGTGACGGCCATCAACCCGATGACGCCGGCCTCATAGGAGATGCCGAAGATGTACTGGGCCATCAGTCCCATCCCGCTGGCCTGGCCGATCGCGTAGGTAAAAGCGATCGCGAGGGTGGTAAAGGCCGCAATTCCGCGCGCCCAGTCGGAGTAGAACCGGTCACCGACGAAGTCGGGGGCGGTGTACTTCCCGAACCGGCGGAACTGCGCGGCCAGGAAGATCAGCAGGATGAAATATCCCGTCGTCCAGCCGACGACGTACGCCAACCCGAAGTAGCCCGAAAGGGCGACCAGTGACGCGACGCCGAGGTAGGAGGCGGCGCTCATCCAGTTGGCGCCGATCGCCATCCCGTTCTCGATCGAGCCGATCGAGCGGCCGGCGACCCACAGCTCGTCGACCGCTGCGACGCGGAAGAAGTAGCCGACGCCGAGGAACAACACCAGCATTGCGACGACGGTCAGCGCCGGGATCAGTTTGAACTCCCCGACGTCCAGCGCCGTCTCCTGCATGACGATCGGGTCGATCGCTTCGATCATTCGTTACCTCCGTCGGCGGCGACCGTTCCGGAGTCGGTCTCCTCCTCGGTTTCGTGAGAGATCCCGTACTTCGTGTCGAGGCGATCGCGCTGCATGGCGTAGGCGACCGATAACAACAGCGCGCCAAGCGGCGTGAAGATCGCCGCCAGGAAGAAGTGCAGCGGGAAGCCGCCGAGGACCGTCGTCCCGGTCATCAGCTCCGGTGCCAGGAAGGTTGCGGTCGTCGGGCCGAAGACGACGAGGATCCACGCCAGAAACGAGATCCAGATTACCTTCAGGTGATCCCGCATGAACGGCGTCGCCGGCTTGAAGATGTTTATCTCCTTGTCGAGGTACGCCTCTGTCTTGACCCCGCCGTCGGTTTCGACAGCGTCGTCCGCGTCTTGAGTGGTATTCTCTGTCATATTAACGTATCACGTGTCGTGGTTGGTGAGTAGTTTCGAAAGGAAGACAGGACGACTAGTCCTGCACCTGCTCCGCGATATCGTCGACGACCTCGGGGTTGCGAAGCGTCGACGTGTTTCCGAGTTCGTTTCCGCTCGCGATGTCCTCGAGCAGGCGGCGCATGATCTTGCCCGAGCGAGTCTTCGGGAGTTCGGGCGTGAAGATGACTTCTTCGGGTTTCGCGATCGGGCCGATGGCGTCGACGACGCCCTCGACGATCTGCTCGGAGAGTTCGTCGTCGCCCTCGTAGCCGTCCTCGGTGATGACGTAGGCGTAGACGGCCTCGCCTTTCACCTCGTGGTCGCCGCCGACGACGGCGGCCTCGGCGACGCCCTCAACGCCGACGATCGCGCTCTCGATCTCCATCGTCCCCAGCCGGTGGCCGGAGACGTTGATGACGTCGTCGACGCGACCGAGGACGGTGATGTAGTCGTCGTCGTCGATCTTCGCGCCGTCCTCCGGGAAGTACACCCACTCGTCCGCGTCAGGGTCGGAGTACTCCTCCCAGTACTCCTCGATGAAGCGATCGTCGTTCTGATACAGCGTCCGCAGCATGCCGGGCCAGGGTTTCTGGACGGTGAGATAACCGGCCTCGCCGGCGCTTACCTCCTCACCCTGTGCGTCGACGATCCGCGCGTCGACGCCGGGGAGTCCGGGACCGGCGGAACCGGGTTTCATGTCGTTGACGCCCGGCAGCGTGGTGATCATGTGGCCGCCGGTTTCGGTCTGCCACCAGGTGTCGACGATGGGACACTCCTCGCCGCCGATGTGTTTGTAGTACCACTTCCATGCGCGGGGGTTGATCGGCTCCCCGACCGTTCCCAGCAGGCGCAGTGAGGAGAGGTCGTGCTTCTCGGGGTACTCCTTGCCCCACTTCATGAACGCCCGGATCGCCGTCGGCGCCGTGTAGAAGACGTCGACCTCGTTCTTCTCGACGATCTCCCAGAACCGATCCTTGTCCGGGTAATCCGGCGTCCCCTCGTACATCACCGTGGTCGTGCCGAGCGCGAGCGGACCGTAGATGATGTAGGAGTGGCCCGTGATCCAGCCGATGTCGGCCGAACACCAGTAGGTGTCGCCGGGCTCTAAGTCGAGCACCGCCTGCGAGCTCCAGGCCGTGTACGCGAGGTAGCCCGCGGTCGTGTGTTTGACCCCCTTGGGCTGGCCCGTCGTCCCCGAGGTGTACATCAGGAACAGCATGTCCTCGGCGTCCCGCGTAACGGGCTCGACCGTCTCGCCACGGTTGTCAGCGACGAGCTCCTCGTAGTCGTGCTGGCCGTCCTCGAGTTCGTGATCGAGGTCGTCGCCGAGCCGATCGACGACGACAGTCGTAGTTTCGTGGTCGACACCCTCGAGCCCCTCGTTGGTCTTCGAGAGGTGGTCGAGGCTGTCACCCCGTCGGTAGTAGCCGTCTGCGGTAACGAGGTACTCGCTGTCGGCGGAGTTCATCCGCGTCGCAAGCGCATCGGCCGAGAAGCCGGCGAAGACGACCGAGTGGGGCGCGCCGATCCGGGCGCAGGCCAGCATCGCGACCGACAGCTCCGGAATCATCGGCATGTACAGCGTGACGACGTCGTCCTCCTCGACCCCGAGATCGCGGAACGTCGCGGCGACGGCCTGGACCTCCTCTAAGAGCTCCTCGTAGCTGTAGGAACGGGTCTCGCCCAGTTCGCCTTCCCACTCGATGGCGGTTCGGTCGCCGTCGCCCGACTCGACGTGTCGGTCGATGCAGTTGTACGCAGCGTTGAGCTTCCCGCCACCGAACCACTCGTAGAACGGCGCATCGCCCTCGTCGAGGACGGTGTCGTACTCCTGCTCCCAGGAGAGCAGGTCGGCTGCCCCCTCCCAACACTCCGGCCAGTTCTCCTCGAACTCCTCGTAAATCCCCTCGTCCGTTACGTTCGCCTGCTCGACGAACGATTCGGGCGGCTCGAAGGTGTCCTGCTCCTCGAGCCGCGCCTCCAGACTGACGTCGTCCTGTGACATGGTACAACCACTCAGTCTACAACAGCCATAGTAAAGCCCGCCTCTAGTTGTACAAAACGAGCCCCGAATTCCGGGGGAATGGATGACAGTATTCTAACTAGTCGGCCCGATATCGACCGGAAATCGTGACCGTCACCGATCCCGTTCGGTCGCGCGACGGCGAACTCGAGTCGCGTCGTCGGCGCGTCGCCACCGACTCGCCGATTGACGCTAAAGACCTAGGTTCGTGCCGTGAGCCCGTTCGTCGATCGTCGACCTCGACTACTCCTCGCCCGACGGGTCGTCGAAGAACGTCCGCAACAGTTCGTGCTGGCCCTTCCGGAGGTGGCTGTGAAGCGTCGGAGAGGAGACCCCCATCGCGTCGGCGATCTCCTCGGCCGTGCTCTCGCGGGGCCAGTCGTAGTACCCGCCCGAGTAGGCAGCCCGCAGCGCGGCCTCCTGTCGGTCGGTCAGTCGCTCCTCTAACCCCTCCCGAAACTCCCGGCCGGTCTGAACCGGACGTTCGGTCTCGCGTTTCCCGGCCAGTTCGGAGTCGGGAAACGCCGATCGCAGCCCGGCGACTATCGTCCGGATGTCGGCGTCGGACGCACACTCGGCCGTGATCGTCGCGACGCCGTCCTCGAAGCGCGCCTCGCAGACAGTGACGCCGTACTCGGTCAGCGTCAGCGTCGGCGAGGAGCCCTCGACGACGAACTCGAGCCGGCAGGCGTCCTCGTAGGTCTCGATGAGCCGGCAGTCGCTGATCCCCGGATCCTCTTCGGCGCGCTCGAAGACCTCGGCCGGCGACGCCCCCTCGAGGCGGACGTAGTACAACTGCGTCGAGTCCGAGAGCGGAACCAGCGAGTCCAGCTGGAACCGACAGTCGAGTCGTTGCGTCGTCTCGACGAAGAACGACCCCTCGTCCCGGCAGACGAACTCGAGTTCGACCACGCGATCCGACAGCAGGAGGTTCCGCCGGCGGATTGCAGCGATCGCGTAGCCGACCTGTCGTCCGATCGTCTCGAGCCACGCCCGTTCGGCCTCGCCGAACGCATCCGTCCGTTCGGTCGCGACCGACAGCCGCCCGTACACCGTATCGCCGTACCACAGCGGAACTGCCGCGACGCGGCCCTCGAAGATGCCGGGATCATCCTCGAGCGTCGCTTCGACGTCCGTCGCGACCGAAACGGATCGCGTGTCTGCCGTCTCCGCGAGACCGGTGGTCGATTCGTCGATTCCCGAGCGCACCAGCTCGGAGTCCGGGCCGTCCTCGCGGGAGCGGGGCTCTCGATCCGGAGCCGACGGACGCGGCTCGCTCCAGTCCTCGGGAACGAGCCGATCGACCCGATCTGCCTCGAGCCCGCTGGCTGTTCGCCAGTTTCCGTGGCGATCAGAGTGGGTCGTCCGATCGATCCAGGCGACGTCGTAGGTGTGTCCCTCGGCGAGGGCGCGACAGGTTTCGGTCTCGACCTCCTCGTGGCTCGTCGCCTCGAGCAACGCGTCCGTCAGCGCCCGGTGACGAGTGGCGACGTCGTACACCTGCTCGAGCGTCTCGCGGTCCGAGCGAACCTCCTCGAGGCGGTCGTGGTACTCCGAGACGTCGTAGACCAGCAGCGCGAACCCCTGCAGCCGGTGTCGATCGTCGCGCAGCGGCGTGACGATCTCGGCCGCGCGAAACCGGCTTCCGTCCCGGCGGACGCGCCAGCCCTCGGCCTCGTACCCCGACTCCTCGAGAGCGCGGGTCAGCGTCTGATCGGGCCGGCCCCGTTCGACCGCCTCGTCGGCGTACAGCGTCGAGACGTGGGTGCCGACGATCTCGCCCGCGCGGTAGCCGAACACCGACTCCGCACTCCGGTTCCAGCGATCGACGTAGCCGTCGGCGTCGAGCCGAACCAGCGCGCAGCGCTCGCTCGCCGCGAACAGCGATCGAACGACGCTGCCGTCGCTTACCGTCCGTTCGCCCCCGGAACGGTCGTTCGAGCCCGTTTCGACCGCGGCGAACTCGTCGACGATCTCCGTATCGGTCGGGCTCGGCAGGTAGGACTCGAGGGCCTCGAAGCTTCCCCAGCCGCCGACCCGTTTGACGACCAGCGGGTTGATCCCGTGGTCGGTCAGCGCGCTCTCGAGGAAGTATCGCCGGAGATCGTCCGTCGAGATCGACTCGATCGCCGGCTCCCCGAGTCGCTCGCCCGCCCGCTCGGCGACCTCGGTGATGAGCATCTGCAGCCGGCGCGCCGAGACCGAAAACACCGGGTCGTCGCTCGAGAGGCCGTTGCTCCGGGCGTACCGCCGCAGCTCCCGCTCGATCCCAGTCGGCAGGTACGCGACTCGCGACTCCGAGAGGCGAAGCAGATACCGGGGCGGATCGGTCCGCACCTGGTCGATGGCGTCGACCGTCACCCGCGTCAGTTCGGTCGGACGGAGTCCGACCTCCCCGCAACAGCGGACGGCCAGCGCCTCGCGGTAGGTCTCGGCGGCGTCGAGAAGCGACTCGTACTGCTCGCGGGAGACTGCGGCGGGCTCTGGCTCCTCGAGACTCACGTTTCGGGTATTCTGAGTCCGCGAAAATAACTGTATCGGCATAGCCCCGAGTAGGTGGCAGTTACTCGTTGAGGTGGCGACGGGCGGAGGGAAATCTCTGTTTCGCGAACGTTGCGTTTGCGAAGCGTACTACTCGGTCTGTACCTCGGTCTGGATCTCCCCGACGATTTCGGGGTTACGAAGAGCGCTCGTATCGCCCAGCTGATTCCCGTTCGCGACGTCCTCGAGCAGGCGACGCATGATCTTGCCCGAGCGGGTCTTGGGAAGCTCGGGCGTAAAGACGATCGACCCTGGGGTGGCGATTGGACCGATCGAGGACTCGATACTCTCGACGATCCGGTTGCGGAGGTCGCCATCGGGATCGCAGTCCGCCTCCGTGCTGACGTAGGCACAGACCTCGGTTCCGTCGGCCTCGCTCGAGCGGCCGACGACGGCGGCCTCGACGACCCCGTCGACGCCGGTGATCGCGCCCTCGATCTCCATCGTGCTCAGCCGCCGTCCGGCGACGTTGATGACGTCATCGACCCGGCCCATGACGGTGATGTAGCCGTCCTCGTCGATCGTCGCCGCGTCGCCGCTGAAGTACCACCACCGGTCGTCATCAGGATCGGAGAACTGGCTCCAGTACTCCGAGCGGTACCGCTCGTCGCCGTCGTACAGGGTCCGGACCATTCCGGGCCACGGGCGGGCGAGAACGAGGTAGCCGGTCTCGCCGGGATCGACGCGGTCGCCCTCGGCGTCGACAACGCGGGCATCGATCCCCGGGAGGGAGGGGCCGGCCGAGCCGGGTTTCATCTCGTCGACTCCAGGCAGCGTGGAGACGGTAATCGCCCCGGTCTCGGTCTGCCACCAGGTGTCGACGATCGGTGCTTCGCCGCCGCCGATGTGGTCTCGGTACCAGTTCCACGGGCGGGCGCTGATCGCCTCGCCGACGGTGCCGAGCAGCCGCAGCGAGGAGAGATCGTGTTTCGCGGGGTACTCCTCGCCCCACTTCATGAACGCCCGGATCGCGGTCGGCGCGGTGTAGAAGACGTCGACCGCGTTCCGGTCGACGATCTCCCAGAGCCGATCCCGATCCGGATAGTCGGGCGTCCCCTCGTACATGATCGTCGTCGTCCCCAGCGCGAGCGGGCCGTAGACGATGTAGGAGTGGCCCGTAATCCAGCCGATGTCGGCCGCACACCAGTAGGTGTCCTCGGGCTTGACGTCGAGCACCGCCCGCGAGGTCCAGGCGACGTGGGCGAGGTAGCCGCCCGTCGTATGGACGACACCCTTGGGTTCGCCCGTCGTCCCGGAGGTGTACATCAGGAACAGCATGTCCTCGGCGTCCCGGGTGACCGGTTCGACCGTCTCGCCGGCGTGGGCCGCGACCAGCTCGTCGTAATCGTGCTCTCGCTCGCCGAGCACGTGCGGGAGGTCGTCCCCGAGGCGGTCGACGACGACGGTCTCGACGTCCTGCTCGAGAGAGATCAGGGCGTTGTCGGCCTTGCTCTTCTGGTTGAACGCGTCACCCCGCCGGTAGTAGCCGTCGCAGGTCACCAGGAACTCGCTGTCGGCCGCGTCCATCCGGGTCGCGAGCGCGTCTGCGGACAGTCCCGCGAAGACGACCGAGTGAGGCGCGCCGATCCGGGCACAGGCCAGCATCGCGATCGGCAACTCGGGGATCATCGGCAGGTACAGCGTAACGATGTCGTCCTCCTCGACCCCGAGATCCAGCAGCGTCGCCGCGAACTCGTTTACCGCCGTCGCCAGATCCTGGTAGGTGTAGGTCTCGCGCTCGCCGCGCTTTCCCTCCCACCGGATTGCCGCGTGGGTCTTCCGCCCCGCCTCGAGGTGCCGGTCCAGGCAGTTGTACGAGGCGTTGAGCTTCCCGCCCGAGAACCACTCGTAGAAGGGAGCGTCGTCGTCCTCGAGGACCGTGTCGTACTCTCGCTCCCACGACAGCAGGTCGGCTGCTCGCTCCCAGCAGTCGGGCCACTCCGTCTCGAACGTCTCGTAAATGGCCTCGTCCGTCACGTTCGCCTGCTCGACGAACGACGCGGGCGGGTCGTGGGATGGTCCCGCCGGCACCGACGCGTCGGCGTCCCACCCGTTGCGGTCGACCATGTCTTAGTTGACCCGAGGTCGTTCAGTCGAATAAGCGTTCCTCCGGCCGCCGCCCTCGAGCGGCGAGCGGGATCGCCTCCAGGCGGTCCCGTCGCGCTACGAGCGCACGGAGTCGATGTCCTCGACGTCACCGACCTCGCTCTCGGAGTGGCGGACGACGTAGACGTCGTAGCGGTGGTCGTTCGCGACGGGGCTTCCGACGCTCGACTGCGGGGAGATCACCGAGCCTGCGTTCTCCGAACCGATGAAGACGACGCTGGCGCCGATCTCGCCGGCGATCCGCTTGATCTCGCGGACGACGTTCGTCGTCGCCGTCGCGGTCGGCTCGTCGGAACTGACGCGCTCGACCCGGAACGTTGCCTCCGGTGCGATGTCCTCGACGCGCCGTTGCATCCCCGCGGCGATCGTCTCGGGATCGAACGGCTCTCCCTCGGTGATCCAGCCCCGATTCCGAGCGTACTCCTCGTCATCCGGAACAACCGTCAGAACGACGATGTCTTCCTCAAGCAGGTCCCCGAACGTCGAAGCGCGCTCGAGTGCCTTCCTCGCGAGCACCGAACCGTCGAACGGAACGAGCAGTGACATTACGCCTACCCACACTGAGGGCAGAGGTAAATGTTCGGTCTCGAGCAGTCCTGACCGCGCCGATGAACCTGTTTGGCGGTCGACACCGAGACGGACCGCGTCTTTGGCAAGAGCCACCGTGCTGTCGGCCCTAACCGTAGTACACATCTGTTTTCATTTATACTATATTAAACGATATGAGTTGAGTCGAGTTTCGTGACGTTTTCCTCGTTTAGCGAGCAACACCGGTCTTCGAGGCCAAAATGGAAGGGGTGGGAAAAGTGGCCGGATGACGGAATGGAACGAAGAAACCGGATTAAATCCACTTATACTGTCTAATCCATCCCGAACTCCGATCGTATAGTTCGCTCCCACAGTAGCAGTAGTATAAATTATACTACTACATACCACTCATATTTCTTACTTTATAGTGTCGGAGGTGCCACAGCGAAACGGATCCTCGACAGCGACGGTGCTGGTCGGACCGAAACGCCTCACTCCTTGGTTTCGATCAGGAGCTTCAGATCATCCCGGAAGACCACGATACTGTCTTGGTGTCGAGCACGACCAGCCCGGCGTCCCTGGTCTCTGCACGCCTCGCAAGGTACCAAGATCGTAGCGCAATTGAGCTACCCACGACTAAAGCCGTGGGTTTTCTCCCGTATCTCGTATAACTTGCTTCGAAACCGGGCCTGGCGAGGAGGTGAACGATATCAGGACCGCTATCGGTGGTCGTAGACGCGCTTGACTTTCCCGACTTCGGTGCGTTCGATCTCGCCGGGGTCGACGATCGTCAGTTCGTCCGGGGTGAACGAGAGCACGTTCGAGAGACGGGTCTGAAGGCGGTCGCGCAGCTCCTCGAGGTCGGCATCGACCTCCGACTCGCGTTCGATCGTAAGCTCCATCCGATCGAGGTTATCCTCGCGGTAGAGGTCGATACGGTAGTAGGGAGCGACCGCGTCGAACTCGAGGACGACGTCCTCGATCTCGCTGGGGTAGAGGTTGACGCCTCGAACAATGAGCAGGTCGTCGGCCCGGCCCGTGACGTTGTCCATTCGGACCATCGTCCGACCGCACTCGCACTCGTCGTGCGTAAGCGACGTGAGATCCCCCGTCCGGTAGCGCAGTACCGGGAGCGCTTCTTTGGTCAGCGTCGTGAGGACGAGCTCGCCTTCCTCTCCCTCCGGGAGGGGTTCGCCGGTCTTCGGATCGATCACCTCGGGGTAGAAGTGATCCTCCCAGACGTGGAGTCCCTCCTGGGCCTCGTAGCACTCGTTCGAGACACCGGGGCCGATGATCTCGGAGAGCCCGTAGATGTCGATCCCCGTGGCGTCGAGTCGTTCCTCGATCTCCTCGCGCATCGGATCCGTGCAGGGTTCAGCCCCGAAGATGACCGTCGACACCGGGAGTTCACGTGGATCGACGCCCATCTCGTGGGCGGTCTCCGCGAGGTACAGCGAGTACGACGGCGTACAGCTCAGGGCGTCGCTCTTCAGGTCCTCGAGGAGTTCGACCTGGCGCTGAGTCTGGCCGCCGCCGATCGGGATCACCGTCGCGCCGAGTTCCTCGATCCCATAGTGGAGACCGAGACCGCCGGTGAACAGGCCGTACCCGTACCCGTTCTGGACGGTGTCACCGGGTTCGACGCCGGCGGCGACCAGCGACCGGGCGACGACCTCGCTCCAGACGTCGACGTCCTCCTGCGTGTAGGAGACGATCTTGGGTTTACCGGTAGTGCCCGAGGAAGCGTGAATGCGAACGATCTCGTCGTCGTCGACGGCGAAGAGGCCGTCGGGATACTCGGCGCGGAAGTCCTCCTTCGTCGTGAACGGCAGCCGCTCGAGGTCGTCGACTGATCGTACGTCCTCGGGGGAGACGCCCGCC
>PWMF01000201.1 GCA_003559215.1 Natrialbaceae archaeon | reverse complement strand
CGACCCCGCGCGGACGACCTCCGCGGTCGCCTCGAGGTCGCCCGTCGCCGGGCGGAGGTAGTTGACGTTCAGGTTGATCGTCGCGACGCCCGTCGAGAGCGGGTCCTCGAGCTGGGTCTGGATCGCGAAGCCGCCGACGGTGTCGATCAGCGTCGCGGCGATCCCGCCGTGGATGTCGGGGCGCTGGTCGGGACCCGCGTTCGGCCGGATGTTAGTGAGCTTCTCGTCGTAGGGGATCGACAGCGTCATCGTTCCGTTGTCGACGTCCTCGACGCTGGTGCCGATCCAGGAGAGGAACTCGTGGTTCTCGTCGATGTAGCGCTGAATGAAGCGGCCAAGGTCGTCGATCTCCGCGGCCGAGTTCGGTGGCTCGTCGCTCATGTCATCCAGTGGACCAGCGACACTCTTTACGGCTGCGCTTCAAGGGCCCCCGACGAGTTCGCGTCCGATCGTTCGCTCCGGCCGGCACTCTCACCGTCGCTCGCACCCCTTCCGGGTTTGCGCACTCCCAGTGAGGATTCATCCGATCGGCAGTCGTCCCGAGGATATGAACGAGCGCTCGAGCGGGCGACCCCGCCGTGGTCCGTGTGGCTGACGGCACCGACGACGGCCCCGAGTACGACGTCGACTTCCGCGAAAATCCCAGAGAGTACGAAATCGGCCGCGGGGAGGAGGGCGTGTTCAAGGTCGAACCGTACAAGAGCGAACTGCTCCCCCTGTGGTCCTATGCTGACGAGGAAAGCGCTCGAGAGTCCGCAGAATCGATCTACGAGCGCTACAAGGAGTACCGCGAGAACGACGACTTTCCGGGGATGGATATGGCCCGGAAATATCTCCAGATGGGATACACGCGGGCGATGCGCTACGCGAAGTATCCTGGCGGGACGAAGTACGGCGACGACGGAGAGGAGTTCGAACCCGAGCAGTGGGCCGACGAGGAGAAACGCGAGGCCGCGCTGGTCTTCGAAGAGTACTGGGAGCGAGTCCGTGAGGACGAACGCTATCGAGAGGCCAAGGAGCGACACCGCGAGCAGTAGCCTCGACCGACCGTCACCGGACGATCGTCGACGCCGACGTCCGCGGAGCGCGTCGCGGGGCGCTACGGACCTGATCCGGGGCGGACGGAGACGGCGACGCGGTCACCGACCTCGAGTTCCAGTTCCGGACAGATCAGCTTCGCTCCGAAGTCGGCGTCGCGAGCGCAGAACAGCGACAATCCCGTGATCGGCTCGTCGTTCACGAGGACTACCACGTCGTCCCAGCCGATCGTCCACCCGTCGATGACGCCGAGGCGGTCACCGTTCAGGGAGACGGCTCCCGAGGACGGTTCATCGAGTCCGAGCAGGCCGCCGCCGTCGTAGTGGGGGAGTCCGCCGTCGAGGACACCTCCCCTATCGGCTCCGACGCCGACGAACCGCGACCCCGGATCGGGGTGAGTTGGCGCGTCCAACACCGCGTAGGTCTCGCCCGTCGCGACGACCCTGCCGGCACCGTCCCAGGCGAGCGGTTCGATCTCGACGCCGGGCTCGAGCGGGAGCGAGCCCGACGCCCGGTACGGGTTCTGATCCGGCTCCCGGAAGCCGACGTGAAGATGGTTATCGACCCAGGGTGCGAAGAAGCCGGCGCGGACCAGGGTGCCCAGCGATTCCCCGGCCGCAACGCGATCCCCATCCGAGACGGACGGCTCGGCGTGGAGAATACGGGCCGTCAGTCCCTCGAGTTCCCCGGGGCCGTCGCAGTCGATCACGATCAGGTGGTCGTGTTCGGGGGCGTACGGCTTCGGCGGCGCGCGGACGGTGCGAGTCTCGCGGACGACCCCGGAGACGGGGCTGGGCGCAGCGGTCGTCCGACCGTCGCGCAGGGTTCCAGGGTACAGATCGACCGCACAGCCGCCGTCGTGGGCGCGGTACGGCGAATTGAACAGCGAGAACCGCTGGTAGCGAGCGAGCAGCGCGTCGGGGAGGGTGACGGCCATCTGTCGCCTGCGAGTCGGGAGCGGGAGCGTTTAGACCCATCGACCCGAACGTCGGGACATGCGAGTGTTCCGGGGCAGGGCGGGGACGATCGAAGCCGACCGCGAGGTGAGCGAACGCCTCCTCGAGGTCGCTGCGGACGGCGAGCACGCCCTTCGGGTCTGGACGCCTCACCGGCAGGTCGCCTTCGGACGGCGGGACAGTCGACTCGAGGGGTACGGTCAGGCCCGCGAGGCCGCCCGCGAGCGGGCGTTTCCCCCGATCGAGCGCAGCGTGGGCGGACGGGCCGTCGCCTACGACGGCGAGACGACGGTCGCGTTCGCCCGCACCGAGCCCATAGACGACTTCCGGCAGGGCACCGACGAGCGCTACGAGCGACTGACGGCAGACGTGGCGGACGCTCTCGAAGAGCTCGGCGTCGACCTCGAGCGCGGCGAACCCGACGACTCGTTCTGTCCGGGCGCCCACTCGCTGTCGACGGCCGAGCAGGACGATCTTCGGAAGATTGCCGGCATCGCCCAGCGGGTCCGCCAGGACGCGGCACTGGTCTCGGGGATCCTCGTGGTCGACAACCGCGAGGAACTCGCCCGTGTCCTCGAGGCGGTCTACGGTGCGCTCGAGGTGCCGTTCGACCCCGACAGCGTCGGCAGCGTCGCGGCCGCAGGCGAACCGAGCGATCCCGAGCAGATCCCACGGGCGCTCGAGGATCGGCTGGCCGACGGCCGGGCACTCGAAATCGTCGAGGTCGGTGAGTAGTCGGTCCGAGTGACTGGATAAGGCGTCAATCGAATGAGACTCGATCACGATCGATCGACTCGCGTCTCCCGAACACGCTACGGACAGGTCTCGGTGTCGGACTCGCTCTCGGAGCCGGCGGCGGAGTCGAACGTCCCTCCGAGAGCCATCGAGTGGTCGTCGTAGTAGGCGTAGAGGGTCGTCGGGGCCACGTACTGTCCGCCGTAGTGACCGACGGGGCCAGTGGTATCGACGACGTTGTCCGTCCGGTCGGTGGTAAACCGGAAGTTTTCGCGCTCGTAGATCGGGTCGCCGTCGAGCCAGTATCGAACGACGCCGTCGGAATTCGCCTCGCCTCCGCTGACCGTGTTCACGCGGACGTAGTACTCGAACTCGTACCACTGGCCGGGGACGATCTCGGGCTGTGCGAGCGCGTACTCCTCGCCATCAACGATGTAGTCCTGCTCGCCGTACTCTCCGTCGCCCTCGCCCATGTGGTACGTGTTCGAGAGGAGGTGGTACGGTCCCTCGGGATCGGATCCCTGAGTGGAAACGTACATCCGGTTGCTCCAGCCGTTGGTCCCGTCGGGATCGCCGCCGCCGGCGCTGGCCTCGCCTCGAGCGATGGCGCAGTTCCACAGCCGACAGTTCGCCAGCTCGCGGCCGTCCATCGTCCAGTCGGCACCGAGGGAGAAGCTGACCCGGCCGTTGAGGTCGAGCAGTCCGTCCTCGAAGTCGTAGTGGGTGCTCACGCCCCAGTGATCCCCCTCCCGGATCCGCATTTCCAGGGCCGTGTTCCCGGAGACGGTCGGACTGGAGACGAAGCTGAGGTTCTCAGGGTCGCCGGTCGACACCCGGTAGAGCTCGTCCCAGTCGTCGTGCGCGTCGTAATCGAGGTGAATAATCTCGTCCGGGCTGCCGGAGTTCGCTGCCGCGGTGTCGGTCCCAACACCCGCGAGGCCGAGCAACCCGCCGGCGCCCAGGAGGCCGCCCGCACGAAGGGTCTGTCGCCTGGAGAGACTGAAACCGGTCGTCCCCTCGGTGGCGTCGTTCCCCCGCTGGGACTCTCCTGACGGTTCATCTGCGTCGAAACTGTTCGTTGGCATTCCAAACTCGTCTGATATGTCGCTCGACATGGTATCGAACTCGCTACCGAGTGAGCGTTCCGCTTAAATACTCCCTGCGAGGCAGTGTCGCCTGGAAAACGGTAATAGGGACGCCACAATCGCCACCTCCGCCGATCGGCGAGGCGACGATCGCGATCGCGACCTCGTCGAAGTACGCCGTGTCGTATTTTTCACTGATCCGAGAGGATCGAAAACGGACCCTACTCGGGCGTTGCGATCGTTGCGTCGACGGAACGGAGAGAAACCGCCACCTTCCGAACGGGAGCCGATCCCGGGAATCGAAGCGTCTCGAGGAACGACCGGCACCGGCTCGAGCGGTGACAACGCTTTTCCGGCCTGCAGTGGGCAACTCGAGTATGGCTACCCGACGTCCGGAGGACCTGCGATGAACGACGGGCCGAACCCGACCACGATGCCCGAGTGGGAGGAGCTGGTCGCAGACGCCGACGGGATCGCCGCCGAGTACCGCGAGAGCGGCTGGGACGCCGTCGTTCTCGAGCCGATCGACGTAACGCCCGTCGAGCGGGCCGACCGCTCGGGACTCGACGTCACGATCGCGGAGTCGGCGTACGACCGCGTCGCGGACCTCGTCGGCAGCGACGACGTCTCGTTCGGGGACGCCGAGGTGTACTACCGTCCCTCGGAGGGCGAGAGCGATGACCAGCGGTTCGCGCTGGTCGTCGAGCGCGACGAGCGAAGCGAGAGCGCCGTCCTCGTGCCGGTGACTTACGCGCTCTCGGCGTCCCGCGAGGTCTTCGAGCGCGCGCTGCGTGAGGAGGACCTGCAGATCCACGTCCGTCCCGAGGCCGCCGACGAGTGGATCGTCTTCTCCCACGACGATCCGTCGCTGTTCCTCGAGAAGTCGGACGTTCGCGAGTGGACCGACGGGTAGGCCGTTACTCCTCGTCGGTCTCCCGGTCGCGGAGCTCCTCGCTCGCCTCCCGAACCTCGCGCATCACCGTCGAGATGCGTTCCTCAGCCTCGAGCTCCTCGTCGACCGAGAGGTCGACGCCCTCGACCTCGAGTAAGAACTTCGCGACCTCGGTCGACTCGTACATCACGTCGTCGAGTTCCTCCGCAGTGAAGAAGTCACACATCGCGCCGTAGAGGAACGTCGCCCCCGCCATGCGGACTTTCTCCTCGAAGGACGCTCGAGCCTGATTGACCGCCTGAGGCGTGTAGGTGTCGGTCATGAAAGGGACCAGTTCCGGCAGGTTCTCGCCGATCTTTGTCATCTCGACGCCGGTCTCGGTCCGGAAGTCGGAACAGAGCCGCGCGATGGCCCACTCGCGGGCCGTGATGTAGGTCCGATCGCGCAGGAACTCGTTGACCCGCTCGTACTGGGCG
Organism: Natrialbaceae archaeon; assembly: GCA_003559215.1. Lineage (GTDB taxonomy): Archaea > Halobacteriota > Halobacteria > Halobacteriales > Natrialbaceae > Natronococcus. Next base: position 9,007 of record PWMF01000201.1, on the reverse strand, counting down.
CCGTCCATCTTCGTGAATCGGGCATACTTCTGGACGTCCTCGGGAACGTCCGACCCCTCGGGTTCGGGATCGGGGACGTTCGGCATCGGGTCGTCGCCAGCGGAATCGGCTGCATCAGCTGCGTCTCCGGCGTCAGCTGGATCGCGCTCGTCGCCATCGAGTTCGTCGATCCGAGCGTCCTCGGCCTCGAGCCCGGCGTCCGCGCCGTCGTCGTTCATGGCCGCGTATTGCCAGCTACTCGGGATAAGCGTTGTTCTCGAGGCGCCTCGATATCATCCCTGAAGTAAAAACGAGCCACGGTAAACTCCGCCCGCATCCTCGAGAGTTCTATCGAATTTAAGTTCGTGAGGAATGTTCGATACGGTATGTCACAGACACCTGTCGTCGCCAAAGCGGTACGAACTCCCCAGGGGAAAGAGGACGGCGTCTTCGCGGACCTTCGCAGCGAGGACCTCTCCGTCGCACTGATCGACGAGATCCTCGCCGAGACCGGCCTCTCCGGCGAGGACGTCGACGACCTGATGTGGGGATGCGCCCAGCAACGCGGCGAACAGGGGAACAACCTGGCCCGCGTCATCGCGCTGCTCTCCGAGCTGGGCGAGGACGTTCCCGGGACGACGATCAACCGCTGGTGTGCGTCCTCGATGCAGGCCGTGATTTCGGCGTCGGACGCGATCGCCGCGGGTAACCGCGATGCGATCATCGCCGGCGGCGTCGAGAACATGTCCCGCGTGCCGATGGGCGAGAACACCCACAACGTCCACCCGAAGATGGCCGAGTACTACAACATCGGCGAGCTCCAGATGGGGATGACCGCCGAGAAGGTCGCCGAGGAGTACGGCGTCAGCCGCGAGGAGCAAGACGAGTACGCCGCCCGAAGCCAGCAGCGGGCCGAGGAGGCGACCGAGGAGGGCCGCTTCGACAACGAGATCGTCCCGATCGAAACTGACGACGGCACCGTCGACGAGGACGAGGGCATTCGGCCGGGTACGACGGCCGAAAAGCTCGCCGAGCTGCCGACCGTCTTCAAGTCCGACGGCACCGTCACACCGGGGAACGCCTCCCAGATCTCCGACGGCGCCTCCGCCCTGCTGATCACGAGCGAGGCCTTCGCCGAGGAGCACGATCTCGAGATCCTCGCCGAGGTCGGTGCGAACAACGTCGCCGGCGTCGACCCGACCGTGATGGGGATCGGACCCGTGCCCGCGACCGAAGGACTACTCGAGCGAAACGGCCGCGACATCGAGGAGTACGACCTGGTCGAGCTCAACGAGGCGTTCGCCAGCCAGTCGATCTACTCGCGCGACGAGCTCGGGATCGACCCCGAGAAGTTCAACGTTAACGGCGGGGCGATCGCGATCGGTCATCCGCTGGGGGCCTCCGGTGCGCGCCTGCCCGTCACACTGATCCACGAACTCGAAAAGCGCGGCGGCGGCAGCGGCCTGGCGACGCTGTGTGTCGGCTTCGGCCAGGGTGCGGCGATCGAATTCGAGGTCAACTGAGGCGTTCGATCCGGGCCGTTTGGCCCGGGTTTTGCGAGCGGGGAGAACGCGGTTCTCGCTCGGTGCGAGCGTCTCGAGTAGTGTTAGATCGAGCGTTCCACCGTCGGGGTGACGGACGGGAGCCGACGACGGCGTAGCTCGACTGCCGCAGAGCGATCCGGACAGGCGATTTACATCGGTCGAGCCCCTACGGTCTCCAATGAGCAACATCCTGCTGGCGGCGATCATCGGCATTCCGCTCGCCTGGCACCTCGGGATCACCGCGTTCGTCTACTACGATTCCGGCCGCGTCGGTCTCGAGCCGACGCGGAAGTGGGTCGCGATCACCTTCGCGATTCCGATCTTCGGCTTCTTCATCTACCTGTTCGAGCGCAGCGAACTCGACTACGATCCCGAGGAGGATCCCTACAAGGGTCAGAACTACAACATCCACCCTTCGCGAGCGGACGACGCGCCGCTTCCCTCGCGGGGCGACGACCGGGAGGGGACGGAGGACCTCGGGGGACCGAACGGGTCGGATTCCGAAAGGGAGGGGTAGTCGCCGCCGTCAGAACGCGAGCGTCTTGACGACGACAGGAACGCTGTCGTGGCCCGCGATCGGCGCGCCGACGTCGAGGTAGTCGCCGTCGCGGGCGGTGAGTTCGTCGAGCACGACGAGGGGACGGTCGCTGCGGCGCTCGAGGAGCTGTCCCAGCGCCTTCGCACAGTTCTGGCGAACGACGACGACGACCGGGAGCGAGGGCGGCACCGACTCGAGCGCCGACACGAGCGCGTCCGCGATCGATCCCAGTCGCTCGTACTCGAGCGGGCCGACGTCCGCAACCGCGAGGGCGACGGCGTCGACCGACGAGAGATCGTGTAGCTCCCGGAGCCGAGCGACCGCAGACTCGAGGGGTTCGCAAAGACGGCTTTCTTCCAGGTCCGCGAGGTGGCCGGCGTCGGCGACCGGAACGTTCCGAAGCGGCAGCAGGTCGGGCTCGAGCGAGATCGTCCGCCCGCTGAGCGTCGTCGACTCCGTTCCGGCGCCGACGACGGTCGCCCGCAGGTCCTCCGCGGACTCGAGAACGGTCCAGGATCGTACCCGCTCGTGCTCGCGAAGCGCGGCCGCAAGTAGTCCCCCGAGGTCGCCGTGGGCGAACGGGTCAGCCGGCGGCGAGTCGACGAGCAGGCCGACGCCGCCGCTGAAGACGACGCCGTCGAGGGAAACGGGATCGGCCGGCAGCTCGCTGATCGCCAACTCGCGCGTGAGACGGTCGAACGGCGGTCCCTCCAGCAGGTCGCCGATCCGATGGGCCATCGCCCCGGCGAGCGCGGCGAGCGTCTCCTCGTCGGGTCGCTCGCCGATCGCGATCGGTAGCTCGAGCGCTTCGACGAGGACTCGCGCGGGCGGGGAGATCGAACTGACGCGATCGGCGCCGTCGAACCTGACGAGTCGGCCGCCGACGTCGAGACAGCGCGTCTCGCGAACCCGTCCCTCCTTCGATCCGCCCTCGAAGATCGCGACGTTAGTCGTCCCGCCGCCGACGTCGACGTTGGCGACGACGCCGTCGAGATCGGCGGCGCGGGCCGCTGCACCTGAGCCCCGACCCGCGAGTACCGCCTCGAGGTCGGCGCCGGCTGCCGCGGCCACGAACCGGCCCGCGTCGGCCGCGACCCGGTGGACGAGCGGCTCGGCGTTCTCCCGGCGGGCGGTCTCGCCGGTGACAATCACGGCACCGGTATCGACGGCCGCGGGCTCAAGGCCGGCCGCGTCGAGGTCGCGTTCGACGAACGCGGCGACGCCCTCGACGTCGATCGTCTCGCGATCGAGCAGGGGCGTCTCGCGGACCGGGCCCCGGAAGACGATCTCACGGTCGACGATCTCGGGCCTCGCCGCCCCACCGGGTGGCGTCTCGACCCGCAGGCGACTGACGACGGTGTGGGTCGTGGTCGTCCCGACGTCGATGCCGACGCTCGTCAGCGACTCCGGACGGGCGTTCACGGCCGGTCAGGACTCCGTCCGGAACTCGCGGTCGTCCTCGCGAAGATCGACTCCGCTCGCCTCGGCGTCGAGCATCTCCGCGATCAGGTCGACGAGTTCGGCGCCGGCCTCGACCGGCGGGAGCCCGCCGTCGTGGATGTTCGAGACGACCGACTTCTTCGCGGTCGCCGAGCCGCGCTCGGGGCCGTAGACCAGGTACGCACTCAGACTCTCTGCGGTCCGGAGTCCGGGGCGTTCCCCGATGAGATTCACACAGCAGTCGGCCTCGAGGGACTCGCCGACGGCGTCAATCACGTCGACCCGGCCGAACTCGACGAAGACAGGCGTGCCGACCGAGACGTCGCGAGCCTCGAGCCCGTCGAGCAGCGCCGGCAGGAGTTCCGGGACGTTGGCCTCGACGGCGGCCGAGGAGAGGCCGTCGCTGACCACGATCTGCACGTCGGGTGCGGGCTCACAGTCGCGCTCGAGTCGCTCGAGACTCTCCGCGTCGAGCTCCCGGCCGAGGTCGGGGCGGGCAAGGTACTGGTCCGTGTCCGCGACCGTCGTCCGGAGCCTTACCAGGCCGAGATCGTCGATCAGGTCGTCGCTCACCCGCGAGTGAACCGCGTCGCGGGCGACGCCGTGGTCGGCCCGGAACTCGAGCAGCGAGCCGGTGGTCGGCCGCGGGCCAGATCGGCCGACGCCGAGGCGCGTGGGGTTGCGGTCGGCGATGCGCCGGAGCGTGTCCTCGTCTCCGCGGTCGGAGTCGGCGTCGCGGCCCGCATCGTCGCTGGTAGTCGGTTCGAGCGGTTCCGTATCGGTGTCGGGGTTCGAGTCGGATGCCATAGTTACGTGAAGATCGTCGGGTCGCCCGCGCGCTCGGTGAGTCGGCCCTCACGCCAGAGGTTCATTTCTGCGAGCCACTCGCGGAAGACGGGAGCCGGCTCGAGGTCGAACAGCTCCCAGAGCGCGGCGGCGTCGTGGTAGCTGTTGGACTGGTAGTTCAACATGACGTCGTCGCCCATCGGGACCGTGATGAAGTAGTTCGCTCCCGCCGCGGCGAGCAGGACGGCGAGGTTCTCGATATCGTTCTGGTCGGCCTGCATGTGGTTCGTGTAGCAGGCGTCGATCCCCATCGGGATCCCGTGGAGCTGGCCCATGAACACGTCCTCGAGCCCGGCGCGGATCACCTGCCGGCCGTCGTAGAGGTACTCCGGGCCGATGAAGCCGACGACGGTGTTGACGAGGAACGGATCGTACCGCTTCGCGAGGCCGTAACAGCGCGCTTCGAGCGTGAGCTGGTCGACGCCGTGGTGGGCGTCACCGGACAGTTCGGCGCCCTGCCCGGTCTCGAAGTACATCACGTTCGGCCCCGAGGAGACGCAGCGACGCTGGGCGAGGTCGTGGGCCTCGTCGAGCAGGTCGACGTCGACGCCGAACTCGTCGTTGCCGGCCTCAGTGCCGGCGAGGCTCTGGAAGACGAGATCTGCGGGGGCGCCCTCCCGGATGGCGTCCATCTGAGTGGTGACGTGGGAGAGACAGCAGTTCTGGGTCGGCACGTTCCACTCCTCGATGAACTCGTGGGTCGCCTCGAGGATCCGTGTCGTGGTCTCGACGCTGTCCTGGACCGGGTTGATGCCGATCACGGCGTCGCCGACGCCGTAGGAGAGCCCCTCCCGCGTCGCGTCGATGATGTTCGAGACGTCGTCGGCGGGGTCGTTGGGTTGCAGTCGAAACGAGAGGGTACCAGCCTCGCCGACCGTCGTGTTACAGCGCGCTGGAACCTCCATCCGGGAGGTGACGAGCGCCAGATCGAGGTTCGACATGAGCTTCGTCACCGCGGCGATCATCTCGCTGGTGAGCCCGGGTCTGATCGCCGCGATCTCGCGTTCGCCCGTTCCGGTGGCAACGAGGTACTCGCGAAGGTCGGCGACGGTCCAGTCCTTGATCTCCTCGTAGATCGGCTCCCGGACAGCCTCCTGGATCACTCGCGTCACCTCGTCCTCGTCGGCTGGAACGACGGGGTTCTCCCGGAGCGTCTCGAGTCGCATCCCCGCCAGCGCCCGCTTGGCGGCGACCCGCTCGGCGTCCGAGTCGGCCGCGATCCCGGCGAGCTCGTCCCCGGTTTTCACTTCGTTGGCCTTGGCGAGGACCTCGACGACGGAGTCGAAGCGATCCCCTACGGCTGGCGTCGTAGTCTGGATTGCCATGAGTTCGCTGTCCGACGCTACGTCGGGAAGGTGCTTCACCGTTTGTTGAACGTTACCAAACTACAGTTTCTGCAATGAAAGCGACGGCGCGTTCGACGGTCGGGAGCGGTCGATGGCCACGGTTTTCTACGACGAACCGACAGCGAGGGTATGGAGCGAACGAAGGTCTGGACCGTCGCCATCTTCCTGTTCGTCCTCGGGGATGCGATGGCGCTGCAGGCGAGAGGACCGATCCTCTCGAGCCTCGAGGCGACGTTCGCGGTCTCGGAGGCCGAACTCGGGCTGGTGGCACCGGCCGGCACCGCGGGCTTCGCTATTGCCGCCGTCGCGACGGGACTGCTCGCGGGCCGGCTCCGGATGCGGTGGGCGCTGTTCGCGGGCGTCACAGGCGTGATCTGTGCCCTGGTCGCGATGGCGGCCGCGCCCGTCTACGCCGTCTTCCTGCTCGCATTGCTCGCTCAGGGCGGCGCCGCGGGCGTGTTCCGCGGTGTCGATCGGGCGGCTCTGAGTCACATCCACTCGGCCAACCGCGGGCGGGTCTACATCGCCTACGCGCTCGCCTGGGCCGCCGGCGCCGTGCTCGGGCCGCAGCTGGTCACCGGCGTCCTCGCGTTTGCGGACTGGCGAGCCGTCTTCCTCGTCCTCGCCGGGCTCTTCGTCCCGGTTGCAGTCGTCGCCGCCCGGACCGAACTTCCCTCGATGGAGGCCGAACGGTCGATCTCGGTCGATGCGCTTCGCGAACTGCTCGGCCGACCCCCCGTCGTCGGCGCCACCGTCGGAATCCTGTTTACCGGCGCCGTCGAGGGGATCGTCTTCACTTGGCTCGTCTACTACGCGGAGGGGTTCTACGGAACGGGGACGGCCAGCCTGCTCCTGTCGACGTATCTGCTCGCGTACATCCCCGCCCGCACGGGCTACACGCTACTCGTGGATCGGGTCCCCTACCTCCTACTCATGCTGGTCGCGACCGTCCCGGCGATCCCGGCCTTCGCGGTCGCGTTCTCCGGGATCACTGGCCCCGTCCTCTTCGTGGCCGTCTTCGTCGCCGGGGCCGGGCTCTCGAGTTGCTTCCCCGCGCTGTCGGCCTACGCCGTCGAAGCGGCTCCCGAGTACAGCGGCCCGATCAATGCCCTCACGACCGGGGCAACGTACATTGGGATCGCGGTCTCGCCGGCCGTCGTCGGCGTCCTGACCGAGGCGTACGGGCTGAACCGGGCGATCTGGCTCGTGATCGGCTTCGCGGTACTGCTCTCGTCGACGATCGCGGCGACGTGGCTCTGGACGGGAACGCCGGAGGCGCCGACCGTCGACGTCGCCGCCTGACGACCGCAGAAACGAGGGTCAGTCGTCAGCCAGCGCGGCGTTCAGCTGGTCGTCGACGACCGTCCCATCGTCGTTCCAGCCACGCTCGGCGTAGTACTCCGAGAGCGCGTCCTCGAAGTCGGGCAGCTCGTAGGGTAGCGTATCGTCCTCCCGATCGAAGCCGCGCTGGTTGTTGAAGTGGCGCTCGAGGGCGACGACCCGCCCACCGATCTCGAGCAAGTCCTCGTAGTCGGCGTCGAGCAGGGTCGAGAGTCGGTCCTCGTCGACGAAGTCCCGCGAGAACTTACAGAGGACGGCGCTGTCCTTGATCGCGTTGACGTTCTCGAGTTCGATCACCTTCGGCGACTTGTCGTCGAGCCCCTCCTTCTCGAAGGCCTTCTCGGAGTCGACCAGCGGGTACTCGTAGGGGTAGAACTCGGCGTACATGTGGTCGGCGCCGCGGTTCGAGGTGGCGAAGGCAAGCCCCTGCCCGTTCAGCGTGCGGCCGTCGTGGGCGGGGAACTCGAGGCCCTTCACGGTCCAGTTCTCGACGCCGAGATCGTCGTGGACGCGCTCGACACCCTCCGCCAGATCGTCGCCGACGCCCTCGCGGTGAGCGATCTTCTCGACGAGATCGTGGATCAGGTCGACGTTGCCGAACTCGTCCTCGCTCGCGAGGTACGCGGCGATAGTGTCGCCACAGGAGATCGTGTCCAGCCCGAACACGTCACAGAGCTTGTTCGACTGCATGACGTCGACGATGTCGTCGACTCCCGAGTTCGGCCCGAACGCCATCACGGTCTCGTACTCGGGGCCCTCGGTCTCGAGGCCGGACTCCTCGTCCCGGGTGGGGAGCTTGCAGGCGAACGCACACGCCGAGCAGGTCCCCTTCTTGTACTTCTTCTCCTCGACGCGGTCGCCGCTGACGCCCTCGGCGCCCTCGAAGGAGAGTTCCGAGAAGTACCGGGTCGGCAGGGCCTCAACCGTGTTCGCGAACTCGGTCATCGAGGAGGTGCCCTGCCGTTTCATGATGTGATCCGACTGGGCGGCCTCGCCGTGGACCTCCATCTGCAGCGGCGGGATCTCGACCTCGTTCGTCGAGTCGCCGTCGAAGGTGATCGCCTTCACGTTCTTCGACCCCAGGACGGCGCCCAGCCCGCCCCGGCCGAAGGCTCGCTCCTCGGAGGTCATGATCGAGGCGAACCGGACCTCGTTCTCGCCCGCGGGGCCGACGACGACCGTGTGGTCGGACTCGAGGCCGTGTTCGTCCTCGATGTACTCGCAGGTCTCGGGGACCGTCGCCTCCTCGAGCTCCGGTACTTCCTCGAACTCCACACCCTCGTCGGTGACGTGGACGATCACGAGGTCGTCGCTGTCGCCGGTTACCTCGACGGCGCTGTAGCCCGTTCCCGTGAAGTTCCGCGAGAGGAACCCGCCGGCGTTCGAGGAGAGCAGCCCGTCGGTCAGCGGCGAAACGGCAGTCGCCGACATCCGTCCCGTAAAGCTCATCTGGGAGTGCTGGAGCGGTCCCGTCGCGAGGTAGAGCCGGTTATCGGCGCCGAGGGGATCGGCGTCGAAGGGAATCCGGTCGTGGGCGAGCTTCGTCGCGAGCCCGCGCCCGCCGATGAACGACTCGAGGTCGTCGTCGACGTCCTCGGTCGACGAGGAGCGCTCGTCGAGATCGATCGAGCACAGCGGTCCGTGAACGTGTTTCATACTAAGTAGGGTATTATCGATCACCACAAAACAGTTCGGTTCTCGCTCGAGGAGGAGCGGGCGGCTGCACCGATGCCGGGGTGTGGCCTCGACCACGGACGGGCCTACCGTTCCAGCGAGGCACCGTCAGGAAGGTGCAACTCGTCGTCGAGGACGACCTGCAGGCGATCCGTCGCGAACAGGCGATCGATCTGATCGTGGGTGAACGTGCCGTCGCAGTCCTCGCCGACGAAGGTCACCCGTTCGGACGTCCGTTCGACGACGGTCGCGAGCGCGCTGCCGTCGCGGTAGTGGTATCTGATCGTCGTTCCGAGGTG
>PWMF01000149.1 GCA_003559215.1 Natrialbaceae archaeon | reverse complement strand
GGTCTCCAAGGCCGCGCTTGACCGCTCCGACCCCAGCACTTGGCTCGATGTCCCGGTGATGCGGGGGGACCGGAAGGAAGGCAAGGAGAGTCAGCAGGACTTCAACGTCTACCCGCCCACGGTCAACGGCCCGTGGAAACCCACGCCCTAACCTAAGCCCACTCACGCGGTCTTCAGCTATCCACCCTAGCATGGGTACCGGGTAGTTGAAGATCGTCGTGTGTGTGGCACTACAGGAGACCCTATGGCACGTCCATACAACATTCCCCCCGAGCTAGAGGACTTCAGGAACTTCCTGTATCTCGTCTGGCTTTACCTATGGGAGGCTGGAGCAATCACTGCAGCCAAACCTGACCCGACAGAAATCCAATACGACATTGCAGAATACTTGCAGAATGGCCCACGCAGAAAGGTCATTCAGGCATTTCGAGGAGTAGGTAAGTCATGGATCACTGCAGCCTATGTGATCTGGAGGCTGCTCCTGAACCCTCACCTAAGCTTCCTCGTGGTCTCGGCATCCAAGGATCGCTCCGACCAGTTTACGATCTTCACCAAGCGTCTGATCGCTGAGATGCCACTGCTTTCTGTGCTGAAGCCGAAGCAGGGACAACGCGACTCCAACATTGCATTTGACGTAGGACCAGCAGGAATCTCCCATTCACCCTCAGTGAAATCTGTGGGTATCACTGGTCAGCTTACCGGGAGCCGTGCTGATGAGATCATTGCGGATGACATTGAGTCCCTTAACAATTCTCTGACACAACTGATGCGGGACCAGCTATCGGAGAGGATCAAGGAGTTCGATGCCATCCTGAAGCCGGGAGGCAAGGTTACGTTCCTTGGCACCCCGCAGACCGAGATGAGTATCTACAACACTCTTGCCAACCGTGGCTATGAGACCCGCGTATGGCCTTCTCGCATCCCGAAGAGGGTGGACGTGTACCAGGGTAGGCTGGCACCTCTGATCGTCAACCAGATGGAACACGGTGCAGTCCCATGGGCACCTACAGATGTAGGCAGGTTCTCTGACGAGGACTTGCTGGAGCGTGAAGCTTCCTATGGTCGATCTGGCTTTGCCCTGCAGTTCATGCTGGACACCAGCCTCTCGGACAAGGATCGCTATCCGCTCAAGCTCTCTGACCTAATCGTGATGCCTCTCGATACACGCATGGCTCCCATCAAGCTCGTATGGAGTGCTGGTCGGGATCAGATCGTGAATGAAGTCCCTGTAGTGGGACTGAACAACGACAGGTACTACAGCCCCATGTGGACTGCAAAGGACATGGAGGAATACACCTGGGCGATGATGTTCATTGACCCCTCAGGTCGAGGCTCAGATGAAACCTCCTACGCAGTCACCAAGATGCTACATGGGTGGATCTATCTGGTGGACGCTGGAGGCTTCAAGGGTGGCTACGAGCAGGACACTCTGCAGGCACTGGCGATGGTTGCTCAGAAGCACAAGGTGAACATGGTACAGGCTGAGCCTAACTTCGGTGATGGCATGTTCCTTGAACTGTTCAAGCCTGTGCTACGCAGGATATACCCGTGTACAGCGGAGGAGGGCGACAGGGCTACCCAGCAGAAGGAACGCAGGATCATCGATACGCTGGAACCTGTGATGAACCAGCATCGACTGGTGGTGGACCAAGGTCTCATCCGAAGTGACTTCGACAGTGCCCCAGACCCTGGCTACTCCCTGTTCTACCAGATGACCCGCATCACCAAGGAACGTGGCTCCCTCCGACACGATGACAGGCTGGATGCCGTGGAGGGTGCAGTCCGGTACTGGACAGAGCAGATGGGAGTCCACGCTGAGGATGCCATCGAGGAGCGGACCACAAGGCTACTGGACGAGGAACTGGAAAAGTTCATGGAGAATGTCGTGGGTGGCACTATCGACCCCTACAAGGATATCTGGTTCGACCTTCCAAGCTAGCGCACCGTGCTAGCGCACTCCACATTAGTGAGCATTCTCGGGGGACACGCCTAACCAGCATCCCCTGGGAGACTCATGCGAGTGTGACGTAAAGCTGAATGGCTAGTCATAGACGCGCCCCTGTTGCTCGACTCTTTAGCCCTACGGACAGACCCACCCCCTCATCTGACAATCAGATCATGGTGGACTCTGGAAGCTCCGACACGAAGTGGAATGGAAGGTGGTAGCCCATTCCTGACTTCAGGCACTGTGTAATACACACAGGTGAGTCGGGTAGCAGGGGAGATCTATGCAGTGCTCTGTAAAGCTATTATAGTAATAACTACAGTTACTTATGTAATACTGTAGTTTCCACTTAAGTCTAAACCCTGACTAATGAAACTAAAACAATACTTAAGTAACCACTATAGTTGTACATTGGATTCCATTGAGGATGGACTTAAGTGTCTATCAATGTGGAACTATAGTGTCCACTTAAGTAACCACCCTGATAATGATGGAGAGAGAGAACCATGAAGGTTGTAACCCAATGTCTATCCTAAGCATTGTCGGCATAGCTTTAGCTACTTATGCGTTCGTACTGTTCACCTGGCTGTTCTACCTAGCCATTATGCACCTGAAGGTTGTCCGGCATGATCTGTACTGGTTCGCCACGGTTAACGCCTATGTGCTGCTGGTGGTGGGTCTGGTCATGGATGTGATCCTGAACGTGGTTGTGGGTAGTGCCCTGTTCGCTGAGCGTCCACGCGAGTGGCTACTTACAGCCAGACTGAAGCGACACAAGTATTACGGTAGTCGGAATAGCTGGCGATACAAGCTTGCGATGTGGATCTGTGAACACTTCCTTGAACAGTTCGATGAGGGGCACTGCGGATGACCCTCACTAACCTACGCCCCCCGTGGAATAACTCCCACATCCTAGTCCTTCTAGGGATCTTCCTCTTGGTGGTCAGCTATGCACCCTCGCAACAGTTCCTCCATGCCTCTAGTGGACCCTACAGTGACACTGCATTGCTATCCTGGACACCTCCCACAGAACGAGAGGATGGGTCAGCACTCACTGACCTAGCTGGGTATGTCATCTACTACGGTCTTGCCTCAGGTGAATACACCCGTGAGGTTGAAGTTGATGCCGGTCTATCCAGCTACATGATCGAAGGACTGTCAGATGGAACGTGGTTCTTTGTGATGACTGCAAAGGACTCTAGTGGACTTGAGTCGGACTACAGTAATGAAGTCTTCAAGTCTATTGCGACTCTTGAGCCTGTGGTGCCATCCCGCCCAAAAGCTCCGGGGGGTTTAGCTGTAGTTGAATGACTGGTGGCGACAGTAGACCTCCGAAGTGGTACTGAAGTGGTACTGCAGAAAATTGTGAGGGGGTACCCACGTAAGAGCGAGGGTCGAAACCCCCCGCGCCCCCGGTCCTCGTGGAAATTCTCAAAGGGGTACCGCCCTACATCTAACCGCGCACACGCGCACACGCGGGAATCCCTATAGGCGAAACCGGGGCTGCTGCCACATCTGCTGCCACACCGCGCCGCAAGCGGTTGATTCTGCAGGCATTCCACCTGATATGATATCCGATCAGCCTCGCGCACGGGTACATTGCAACGCGCCCAGGCGCACATGCGTGATTCCTTATGCGAAACCGGAGGCTGACTGCAGTGTTACTGTATAACATTGCGAGTTGGGCTGTCTGTGGCATTTTTGAAAGACTGTACGCATCCACAGTGTGACATAAAGGAGACACTACCAGGCGAACGTCCCACTGCAGTCCAGCCCACTGGTATC
>PWMF01000045.1 GCA_003559215.1 Natrialbaceae archaeon | reverse complement strand
GCCCGGCTGGAGGGCGTCACCTACGCGGCGCTGACCCCCAACCTCAAGGGGCTGGAAGCGGCGCTGGAGTGCGGCGTCGAGGAGGTGGCGGTGTTCGGCGCCGCCTCCGAGGCCTTCTCCCAGAAGAACATCAACTGCTCCGTGGCCGAGTCCCTGGCACGCTTCGAACCGGTGCTGGAGCGCGCCCAGGCCGCCGGCGTGCGGGTGCGCGGCTACGTCTCCACCGTGCTGGGCTGCCCCTACGAGGGCGAGATCGCCCCCGCCAAGGTGGCCGAGGTATCCAAGGCGCTCTATGAGATGGGCTGCTACGAGGTGTCGCTGGGCGACACCATCGGCGTGGGCACGCCCCTCAAGGCCAAGCGCATGCTCGAGGCCGTGAGCCGCGAGGTGCCCATGGCGCAGCTCGCCGCCCACTTCCACGACACCTACGGCCAGGCGCTGGCCAACCTATACGCGGTGCTGGAGGAAGGCATCGCGGTGGTAGACAGCTCCGTCGCCGGCCTCGGCGGCTGCCCCTACGCCAAGGGCGCATCCGGCAACGTGGCCAGCGAAGACGTGGTCTATCTGCTCAACGGCCTCGGCATCGAGACCGGCATCGACCTCGACGCACTCGCCGCCACCGGCACCTGGATCACCCAGGCCATCGGCCGGCCCAACCGCTCCAAGGTGGGGGTGGCGCTCGCCGCCAGGTAATCGCAACGCCAACAAGCAAAAACCCCGAGCCAGGTGACTGACTCGGGGCTTTTCATCTCGCTGGTTATGTCCGCGTTGACGCCCGCAGAACACCACACCTTACCAGGCCGGTGGTGGCTAGATTGACGCGTACTCACTCGGGTGGTTGAGCTCCCGTTTTTTCCTCGGGAAAGCGTCGTAAATCTCCCGGTGCCGGCTCAACCCGTACTCGTCGGCGCGACTCTCATAGGCCGCGACCCACTCAATCAAGTTCTCGAGATTGTCATCCTGCTCCTCTTTCGAGCTGAACTTCTCCGGCTCCCAGGGCCGTGCGCGGCAATGCGCGATACACACATCGACCCCCGGGTTGAGAAAGATAAACTCTTCACAATTTCCCAAGATCGCTTCGATAATATCCGCGTAGCAACCCTCGATGATCCAGCTCTCATTATCGGCCATGAAACGCCTCACATCCGCAATGCTATCCGAGAGCGGGCGCCTCTCCGCCCCATCCTGAAACGCCACCTCGTCCAGGGACAGGCGAGCAGCAGCCTGCTTGGACATGATTTTCCTGGCGAGCGTGCTTTTGCCAGAACCGGCATTACCAAGAAGAATCATTTTCATCACGAAATAGTTTCCTAGGCATAACGCCTTGCTCACCGGAAAATTGGGAGCGGAGCGAGTAATTTTTCCGTGTGCAGCAACTTGTTAGATGGCCCTGACCCAAACCCCGTCCCGGCACAGTGACCTTCACCACTTTCTATGTGCCTGCCATCGCTTGAGCCATCGACCAATAGCTTTACCAATTCCCGTTGACTTCTTGATTACGCGAGACAATCCCCGTAGAGGAGGGCGAATTAAACGCCGCCTGTCAGGAGGATCACGCTTGTCTAGATTGGCAACTTTTGTAGTCGAATTAGCTACTTTTCCACCAACCACGGCAGCTAGTGCGATAAACAACCACCACCGCTGGTATCGTTCTTTCTGTTTACTCTCAATAGCCTCAGTTAAATCTTCTTGTTTCGCTTTGGAAGCAACCAGAGTCGGGATAATACACTCGCTAGCTAGTGCAACAGATCGTGTGATCATATATTTGTCTACCAGCCCTTCCGGACCATCAGGGAATGCTCTGCAGAATGCTGAGGGGGGTCTTTGGCAAACACCTGATGGCCTAGCGTGTTGCCGAACCCCATTTCCTAGTTCTTCTACAGGGCAAACCGTGCGATTGTAGCGTTCGATCTCATTACGAATTTGGATGATTTCTTTTTCTGGAGCCGACCTTCTGATGCCAGCGTAGATTTCGGCACTCTCAGCGGGACCAAGTTGATGGAAAATGTTCTCCCCATAAGCTGCATATTCATTCAATGTTTGTTGTACATCAGAAGCCCAGGTACAAGAAGGCGTTTCAGCCAAGCCTTGGTTCTTACAAAACTGATCGTAGCTTCGAACCTGGTTTAATAAATACAAACTCGCTGCTCGGCTTACTCGGCTTTCTTCAGCGAGCTTTGACACGTGACGACTGCCAACAGAGTCTGCCACGAAAAACAGCCCAGCAAGAAGTGCCGTCGCGTACCATAAATGATCATAGTAGCCACGGAATTTATCAGTTAGGTTGAGGGTGTCGTAAACAATTATAGTTATACACCACCCCGTTAGCAGGCTGAGGATTAAGAGGGGGACCATGCCCAATGGACTCCCTAGCGAACCACCTCCAATATAAAACGAATCTGGAAGATAGTGTATTTGAGGCCATAACCCAGCGACGTTCAAAAGCCCAGGAACAGCCAGTGCTGCAAAGGCAACGGTAACACCACGCCACCGTGCGATCACAAATCCAGCGGCTAAAAGCGCACAAAATAGAACTATCGAATAGAGCAAAAGGAGACCCAAAATGGGGGTTGCTGCCTCTGCAGGAGACCAGTAACTTCCGACTATGACCCCCTTCTCATTCCGCTCCCAAAAGTTGGAAGACGCTAGCCCAATCCCTTCTAAAATCTGTTGAATGCTATACGCTGCACCGTAGAGAAATGCTATGTACGGGAAGAAAAAGCTAGACAATTTCGACTCTCTTCATATTTTCCATCTAACGGTTAGCGTAACCGGCCGACTTTTTCGCGCCAGCGGAAAAGCCGGTCCGCGTTGACGCTTTTGTTAGGCAGTTGCCCTTATCTTCTTGCTCATGAGAATCCAGTTTCCAGTGTGAGGACATTCTGGATACTGTACGATTTTGCGTTGTTCTATGACTTGATAGCCGAGCTTTCGATATAGCCCTATAGCTGGTGCATTTTCTTCTGCCACAATCAAACTGACGGTTTCTGCACTCGATTTACCAGCCAACTGTTCCGCCAGCTCCATAAGCCTGCGACCAATCTTCTGGCCCCGATAGGCGCAGTCTGTCGCGACGGCGTTTACGTACCACGAACCGGGAACAAGAGACTCTAGCTCCAAAAGTGGACGTACAACAGGCGGGACGTCTTCCATAGGAGGAAGATCGTGAGGGTCTGGAAGCTTGTAGCCCAGGAGCATACCCGCAATATCGTTTCCAATGGCTGCGACATAGGCATTCGTATAGCTGAACCCCCCTTCCGTTCGCGCGACCCGGCGCGCACCAAATGCCATGACGTCCTCATCCGGCTCAGCCATTCTCTGCCATAAGTAGGCGGGAATTCCTTCTCCTGCCAGATTCATGAGCTCGGCTAGTTTGGGGGCATCGTCGACCTTTGCTCTACGTATCATTATCTTCATATCGATCACTATATGCGGGCCACTATTCTGGAGACTGCCTAACAGGTATTAGACAGCGTGCTCGTTTATTGACTTGAACGAGCACGCGCGTTCAACAATCTTATCATCGCAAGCTTTTACCAGCTAACACCTTGATTTCATTATTCCCAAAGAAAACCTTGGCCACCTATACAAAATTCGCACGCTTGCGCGTTTTGCCAGCGTCAATAATACTGTATGTGCATGGCTATGTTGGTATCTGCTGTTGGCGTGCTTTAAAAATACTGTATAAACTACTGTATATCCAGTTTGCCTCTGGAGCACGCAATGAAACAATCAGACCTCAAAGCCCTCGAGCAGACCCT
>PWMF01000049.1 GCA_003559215.1 Natrialbaceae archaeon | reverse complement strand
GCTTCGAAACGACGGATCCGGACGGGATCAGGATTCGGTTCCGCCGGACGACCCCGGCTGATCGGACCGGGTGAAGTTCGAGTACCCGTCGCGGCGGGACGGTACGGTGCCGAAGCGACGCGGTTGTTCGCGAGAAAGCGTGCCGCGTCCCCGCCGATCGATACCGGACTCGGTCGTCGGGTCTACGAACTCGTTAGGAACGGATACTCTCCGACATCGGATAGGAGACAGCTATTACCGGGTGTTTTATCAGCTACTGACCCGACAACCTATCAACAAGAATGCGAGGCGAGCAAACGAACGATGTGCTACACGCGTTGTGCGACGGACGGCGTCGAGCCGTCCTGCAACTCCTCCGGAACCGAACCGAGCCGATTTCCGACGAGGAGGTAGCCATCCATCTCGCCGCCACCGACGCGGAGAAGCGACTGCTCGACGTCACCGAAAGTGAACTGGCGGGGTGGCACGTCTCCCTCCGACAGACTCACCTTCCGGTGCTCGAGGAGGCGGGACTGATCGACTGGGACGCCGAGGTGAACGCCGTCTCGATCTCGACTCACCCGGCACTGCAGAACCCGAAGCTCGAGCGCATAATCGAGACGGACGGGATCGACTGGGACGGGATCCTCGGGGCGCTCGTTCACCGCCGGCGACGCATCGCCCTGTCGGTACTCGCCGACTACGATACGGCGCTGTCCCGGGTCGCTCTCGCTCGCGCGATCGTCGAACGGGAACCCGGTACCGAGACCGCCGACGCCGATCCCGTCGAGGACTGCTGTGCGGCCCTCCATCACGTCCACCTTCCGAAGCTCGCGGCGGTCGGCCTCGCCTCGTACGACGCTCGAAGCGGCGCCGTCAGCTACCGCGGCCACCCCCTCATCGAGAACGCCGAGTGGTTCGATCTGCACCTCACCGAGGCGCCGCGAGCGGTCCTCTCGGTCGCCGAGCCCTCACAGGACATCTGGCGGCTCGACGGGCGCGCGAACGTGATCGAGCACTGCCGCGCGCTCTGCGAGTACGCCGACGAGGAGCTGTTCCTGCTGTACACCGACGAGGATCTCGTCGAGGCGGCGTGTCTCCGCTGTCTGCAGGACGCCGTCGACCGCGGCGTCGACGTCTACGTCGGCACGCAAACGCAGGCGATCCGGGACCGGGTCCGCGAACAGGTCCCGGACGTCACGCTGTGGGAACCCCAGCGCGACTGGATGAACATGCCGCCAGAGCGCGAGAAGGTGGGTCGACTCCTCTTCGCCGACCGGGAGGCGATCATGCTCGGCACGCTCAGCAAACACAACGACCACGGGATTCAAAACGAGACCGCGATCACGGGCGTCGGCGAGGACAACGCCCTGGTCATGCTGGTCCGCGAGCTGCTGGGCTCGCGCGTGGACCATCTCGACGAACAGAGCGCGGATTTCCTCGAGGGGATCCCGTTCTGATGAGCGACACCGATCGGTCCCCCCCGGCGACGACACACGAGTACCAGTTGGCCCCCGACGAACCCCCGAGCCGCGGCGTCTGGTCGGTCGTCGCCGTACTGAGGGACTGTCCCCCGCCGGAGCTGCCGTCGCTCGCGGAAACGATCGATCCGGAGGCCTTAGACGCCGCGTTCATGGGCAGGGCCGCGACCGACCACGTCTCCTTCGACTACGCCGGCTACGCGGTCACGGTGTAGAGCGACGTCGTTCAGGCCCGTGCGCTCGAGCCCGACGCCGACGCCGGCGGCGAGTGTGACGTCGGGTGACGGTCGGCGGATCGCGTTCGCTCGTCGGGGCGAGGAGACTCGAGGGACTCCGGCGCTGCTCGGTCGTTCTCGTTTGTCGACTAAGAAGAGCCCGCGTGGCCGTCGTCTCGTCGTTGCGATGAGGATTGAGTGGCGTGGCTCCGCGTCGGTATCGAGTGCGTCGCGTTCAACTCAGCGGGAGAAGAAGCTGTACAGGCGCTCGAACGTCCTCACGAACGAGGTCGTCGGCGTTCCGGGGAGGTGAAGCGGGGGTTCGGCAGCGTCGACCGGCACGTCCGTCATGGCTTCTCGGGGTTCGGCGTCGTTCATACATCCGTTTCGGTCCGGAGCTATTTACGTATTCGCAATAATAGTTGGCAGAAGCCGAAATAAACAATCGTTATTGTGAAGGGGTGTCGGGGTACTGCGTACCAGGGTGACAGTAAGCCTTCGAGCACCGACCAGTCTCGAGGCCGGACGGTATCGTTCGGTGCTGGCTCGAGGAGCGAGCCGCGAGAACACCGGTGGGACGACCGCGTGTCCTACTGCGGGTTGTACTCGAACTGCCGGCCGGGGCCGTCGCCGGGGTCCGGATCCGCGTCTTCCGTCGGGGTGACCGAGACGGCTCCCGTCCCGTCGACCGTGACCGCGTAATCGCCGTAGGTGAACGAGACGACGCCGGTGAAGTCGGTACGCTCGTTCGGTTGCGGATGAACCAGGGACTCGAGGGCGTCGACGTCGACCACCGCGTGCAACGGTGGATCCAGTGCAGCCGCATCGACACCCTCGCTGGCGGCGATCCGTCGCGCGATCTCGACGCCGAGTTCTGCAGGGGCCATACCGATTCCCACTGCGACCGGACACTTGAACGTCAGTCAGACACTCTCTCGATGAGAACGGTGGGACCGATGCGCGAGATCGCGCGCTCGCCCGCGTCCGATCGCCAGCGGTCGGGCTACGACCGCGTTCGGTTCGCGAGCGGGGGCTCGACCGCGGCGTCCTCGAGGCCGCCGAGTCCGTACAGGTCGATGACGTTGAGGACGAGCACCGCCAGCGGGAAGGCGACGTCCGCGAAGCCGGCGTGCTCGAGGCGAAGCGCGGTGACGAGGAACGGCTCCGCGGCCGTGCGCTCGACGAGTATCGCGCCCGTGCTGAGAAACGCGAGGGCGGCGACACACAGCACGGCCCAGACGAGTCCGCGCCGCCAGTGGCCGGTGTAGGCGTGCCCCGCTCCGGGCATCAGGACGGCGAGTACGTACGCCGGCCAGGCTCGGTTTCGGGTCGCGACGTCCGTTCCCCGCGACAGCAGCGTCCGGGGTCGCGTCGACAGCATCGAGTTACCGCCTCCAGGGACCGGCTCGCGGGCGGTCGCGGCTGGTCAGTTCAGGCGGTTGCACGGAGGGTGTCATAGCGTACCCATCACGGGCGACTCTCATCAATCTCAGTCAGACACCCGTGTGACACGTCGTCGCTTTCCCTCGTGGCACCCGGGACGAGCGAGCTCCCTCGAGCGCTCGGGGAAACGGTCGAGTCGGCGGAGTCCGGCTACCCGGCGGGCGGTCGCGTCCAGTGTGTCGCCCCCAAATATATACCACTCGTTCGCAACGTGTGACACTATGGTCAAATCGACGGTCCGGTTCCCCGAGGAGGTCCTCGAGATCGTCCAGCAACACATCGACGAGGGGGCGTTCGCGAACAAATCGGAGTTCCAGCGCTTCGCCGTGGAGTACCTGCTGGTCCAGCTCGAGGACGACTACGAACCGCTCCTGGAGGAGTTCGACGAGATCAGGGGGGAGGCGCTCGGTCCGACCGCCCCCGAGGCGACCGAGTACATCGACGACGCCGACTCGTCGGACTTCCTGCGAACCGCGGGTCGCGTCCGACAGTGTGCGGTCCGCGGCGACCTCGAGACGGCGCGCGAGTTGATCGATACACGGTACCCGCCCTCGAGTCCGAAGGCGATGTTGCTGGACCTGGTCGTCGAGGGGGCGACGCCGGATCGGTCTCGCAGGGAGTGAGACGACGTACGCCGCTGGGCCGGT
>PWMF01000068.1 GCA_003559215.1 Natrialbaceae archaeon | reverse complement strand
GCGATCGCCGAGCGCTCGCCGACCCGGCAGTAGGTGACGACCGTCTCGTCGCCGTCGATCCCCGAATCGGCGTACAGCTCCTCGAGCTCGTCCGGCCGCTTGAACCGGCCGTCGTCGCGCAGGTTCGTCTTCACCGGAACGTTCGAGGCCCCGGGGATGTGTCCGCCCCGCTGGGCAGTCTCGCGGAGTCCCTCCGGAGCGATGATCTCGCCGGAGAACTCCTCGGGCGAGCGGACGTCGACCATCGGAATCCCAGCCTGGCGAGCCTTGTCGACGTCGTCCTGGTAGGCACGGATGTTCTCGAAGGGGCCTCTCGCGGTATACTCGACGGCGTCGAAGTCGGACTCCTCGTCGGTGAGCGGATAGTCCTCGTTAACCCAGTAGTCCTTCCCGCCGTCGAGGACCCGGGCGTCCTCGTGGCCGTAGTATTTGAACTCCCAGTAGGCAAAGAGCGCGAACCAGTTGGGGATCCAGCCGTTGCCGTAGAAGACGACCGTCGACTCCTCGCTAATGCCGCGGTCGCCGACGACCTGCTCGAAGTCCTCCTTCTTGAGGATGTCCCGCTGGTCCTGATCGGAGAGGTCCTCGTCCCACTGCATCCCGATCGCGCCCGGAACGTGACCCTCGTCGTACCGCGAGGGGAAATCCCCCTCCTCGGGCGATTCGGGACTGTTCACTTCCACGAGACGGTAGTCGGGACCGTCGGCCTGGAACTCCTCGAGGTGGTCTTCGACCCAGTCCGCCGAAACTAATACGTCGGTGTCGTACTCGCTCATGCGAAGCGTCCTCCGACGAGCAGCGGGAAAAGCGTAACACGGGTCCAGCCGACACGTTCGAACTCAAACCGGTAGAGATACGCGGCTGGACGCGAGACCGCCGACAATGCGACTTGCACGGATCGATACGGCGGACGGACCGGTAACCGGCGAGTACGAGGACGGCGTCGTTCGCGCCGACGGCGAGCGCTATGAGATCGGCGTCGACGGCGCACTCCTCCCGCCTGCCGACCCCTCAGCGATGTACTGCGTCGGACGCAACTACGTCGAGACCCTCGACCAGATGGAGTACGAGCGCCCCGAGGAGCCCGACTTCTTCATCAAGCCGCCGGCGTCGCTACTGGCCCACGAGGATCCGATCGAGTACCCCGAATTCACCGAGGAGCTGACCTACGCCGGGGAGCTCGCGGCGGTCATCGACGAGCGCTGTCACGACGTCTCCGAGGAGGAGGTTCCCGACGTCGTCCGCGGCTACACTATCATGAACGACGTCGACGCGCTCGACCAGCAGGGCCGCACGGCGCGGAAGGCGTTCGACGGCTCCGGGCCGCTCGGACCGTGGCTCGAGACCGATCTCGACCCGCGGGGGATCGACATGCACACCGACATCGGCGACGAGCGCCGTCAGGACGCGAACACGGAGCTTATGCTGTTCGATCCCTACGAGATCGTCTCCTACCTCTCGAAGCGCTTTACGTTCCGTCCCGGCGACGTCGTCGCCTTCGGCAGCCCCGCGAACCCGGGACTGGTCGAGCCCGGCGATACCGTCGAGATCACGTACGAGGGCGTCGGCACGCTGCGAAACGAGATCGTCGACTCGAGTTCGTAACAGATTCGCGGTTGCGGCGACTCGGCCTCTCGGTCGGAACGGTATCGCCGGTGGACAGCCGCCCAGCCGGCGTCACTCGATATCTTCGCCGTCCATCAACGCGGCAGAGATCAGATTCCGCATCCCGCGCCGGAGCCGCCCGCTCATGGCGGTCGAGGAGAGGCCAATCTCGTCGGCGATGTCGCTCAGCGCCATCTCTCGAGGCTCGCTGAAGTAGCCGCAGTCGTAGGCCACCGTCAGCGCCTCGATCTGTTCCTCGGTTAGCCCGTAGGCGACGCCGGTTTCGTTGCGAGTCCGACCGTACACTTCGACGATGTCGAAGCTCACGTCGTCCTCCTCCGAGTACTCCCAGATCGTGGTCAGCGCCTCCCGGTCGGGGAGGTGGAGGGTGACGAACCAGCCCCGACACTTCGTCTCGGCGGAGGACATGAACCCGTTTACCTGCGTGACGACGGGGCTCAGCAGCTTCGTCTCCGCCGAGTGTTCGATGTAGTAGATATGGGTATCCTCGCCCTCGTCGACGAGGTGGTAGTCGTCCACGGTCGGATCCCCCTCGAGGAACCTCTCCAGTTCGCCGACGTCCTCGTACTCGAGGAGAAACGGGAAGACGTGCGATCCCGGATCGGTGTTGGCCTGGGTGAGGACCTTGATCTCGAGGTCGTCCGCTCGTCGCAACGTCGGCACCAGCGCGAGGTGCTCGTGTTCCGCGTACGCTTTGACTGTGATCGACATCGCTCAGCGGTCGGAACGATCGTGAGGAGGGCGTTCGTGGACGAGGCGGCGGCCGCTCGAAGAACCGTCGCTGGTGGGTCGAGTGATCATGTCCCACACTGCTCACGGGAGTACTATAAGAGTACTTGTCGTCCGGTCGGATTCCGTCGATTCTCGGTCCGTTCCGACCGATATCTCCGGAAATTACCGACCATCTGTCGCCCGAACGGTCCGAATCGCGGCGTCGTTCTCGGCGACGTCGTGAACCCGGACGACGTCGGCGCCGCGCTCGGCTGCCATCGTCGTGACCGCGACCGTCGGTGGAAGTCGATCGCCGGGGTCGCAGCCGACCCGATCGAACATCGATTTATGTGAGTGACCGACCATAACCGGACAGCCGAGCCCCCGAAACTCGTCCAGTCGGGAAAGTAACTCGAAGCACTCCTCTGGGTTCTTTCCGAACCCGAACCCCGGATCGACGACGATCCGATCGCGATCGAGGCCGGCGCGTTCCGCCAGGAGGACCGTCTCCTGGAGGTCATAGACGACCTCCTCGACGACGTCGTCGTAGGCGACGTCCCGGTCGGGATCGACCGGCGCGTCCAGGCTGTGCGTGACGATGAGGGTGGCGTCGTGGTCGGCGGCAACGAAGCGCATCTCCGGATCCTCGAGCCCGGAGACGTCGTTGACGATCTCGGCGCCGGCCTCGAGGGCCGCGTCGGCGACGGCGGCCTTCCGCGTGTCGACCGAGACGGGGACCTCGAGGTCGCCGAGCCGTTCGATCACGGGAACGACGCGGTCGATCTCCTCGGCGACCGGGACGGGATCGGCGCCCGGCCGCGTCGACTCGCCGCCGACGTCGACGACGTCGGCCCCCGCATCTGCCATCGCCTTCGCGCGAGCGACGGCGTCCTCGAGCGCGTCGTACTCGCCACCGTCGTGGAAGCTGTCGGGAGTGACGTTCAGGACACCCATGACAGCGGTTTCCCGGTCCCAGGGGAGCGGTCCGCCGTCTCCCCCGCGGTCGGCGTTCTCGACGATCCTCCGGAGCTGACTCGAGACGTGAGCCAGCCCGAGTTCGTCGTCGTCGAGTTCGTCGATCAGCTCCCGAAACTGGGCGTTCGTTCCCGAAAGCACCGTCGTCACGCGGCGGGTGGAGGTCTCGGTCGGCGAGAGCGTGCAGTCGCCGCCGATCGACTCGAACACCCCGTGGATTCGATCGGCCTGGGGTCCCCGCAGGTAGGTCTTGACCGTCCGGCCGACGGTCCGTTCGGCGGTCGCCGCGACGGTCGACTCCTCGAGGCCCATTCCCTCGAGCACCGACCGAGCCTCCGGCTCCGTCTCGGTCCGCTTGGGGATCTGGAGCCGGGACCACCGGTCGCGCGCTTCGGCGACCGCGTACAGCGAGCCGGCGACGAGCACGAGGTCGTCGTCGTCGGCCCGCGAGAGCGCGCGCTCGGTCGCCTCGAGGACCGATCCCGACCGGTCGATCCGGCCCGCCCGTC
>PWMF01000168.1 GCA_003559215.1 Natrialbaceae archaeon | reverse complement strand
GGCAGACCGCGGGCTCGAGCCGATGGCTCGGCTCGCCGACTACGAACTGGTCTACCGGGACCCTGACGAGTTCAACGAGGCCGTCGGCGACGTCGTCGCGAGCCTGCTCGAGCGAAACGGCTTCGAGGTGGCCGACGTCGACGCGTTCTGGATCAACGAGGCCTTCGCGGCCCAGTCGGCGTACGTCATGGACCGACTCGGAATCCCGCGCGAGCGGATGAATCCCCGCGGCGGCGCGGTCGCGTTCGGCCACCCAATCGGCGCCTCCGGAGGGATGTTGGCGACCAGTCTGGCGTACCAACTTCGCGACGAGGACCTCGAGCGCGGGCTCGTCGGAATGAGCGTCGGCGGCGGCGGCGCGATCATGGCCCTGCTCGAGCGATCCTAGCAGCCACGGGAGAGCGGGGTGGTTCCGAGGGGTTTACGTTTCCGGTATTCCCAGTAGTTACCAATGACGCTGTACTCGCGAGTCCGTCCACTCGCGTTCAAACTCCCCGCCGAGACGGCCCACGTCCTCGGCAAACGGGCGCTGCGAGCGGTGCAGTCGACGTGGCCGACGCGAGCGGTTCTCGCCTCGAACTACCGGTACGCCCATCCGGCGCTGGAGACCGAGCTGTTCGGGTGTCGGTTTTCCAATCCGGTCGGCGTGGCCGCGGGGTTCGACAAGAACGCCGAGGTGACACACGCCCTCGAGGCGCTGGGGTTCGGGTTCGTCGAGATCGGAACCGTCACGCCCTACCCCCAGTCCGGCAACGACCGCCCGCGGCTGTTCCGCCTGCGGGAGGACGAGGCGATGATCAACCGGATGGGCTTCAACGGCGACGGGATGGAACGGGTCCGGCATCGCCTCGAGCGCGACGGTCCGCCCCAGATTCCGCTCGGGGTCAACGTCGGCAAAATGAACTCCTCGAGTGAACGGGAGGCGGTCGAGGACTACCGGCGAGTGTTCGTCCGGCTCTCGCCGTTCGCCGACTACGTCGTCGTCAACGTCTCGTGTCCGAACACGCCCGACGAGTTCGACGAGGCCGCACCCGACCACCTGCGGACCATCTTCGAGACTCTCGAGGCCGAAAACGACGACGACGTCCCGATACTGGTCAAGATCGGCCCCGACTCGCCCAGGGAGTCGATGCTCGACCTCGTCGACATCGTCGAGGAGTGCGACCTCGACGGGATCGTCGCGACGAACACGACCACCAGCCGGGAGGATCTCGAGTCGCCGCGTCGGGAGGAGTGGGGCGGTCTCAGCGGCGACCCGCTCGAGGAGCGCTCGACGACCGTGATCCGAACGCTGGCGACACACACCGATGACGACCTACCGATCGTCGGCGTCGGCGGCGTCGACTCGGCGAGGAGCGCCTACAAGAAGATACGCGCGGGCGCGTCACTCGTCCAGCTCTACACCGGGTTCGTCTACGGCGGTCCCGGGACGGCCAAACGGATCAACCGGGGGCTCGTCGAACTGCTCGAACGCGACGGATTCTCGTCGGTCGAGGAGGCGGTCGGCGCCGACCTCGAGTAGGGTGGCCCCGAAAGCACTCGCCAAACGGATCGATTGTGAACGTGTGTCTTCCGCCGAGCCGGAGCCGACGCGGGTAACGCTGACCGACGCGCTCGAACACGCGATCACCGTCCAGTACCTGTTGCTGTTCGGCCTGATCGTCGTGGGCTGGCTCGTCGCCCAGGACGGAACGGGGCTGCTCGCGATCGGCGTCGACTCGACGTCCGGCGGCGCCGCCCTGGTGTCCGGGCTGGTGCTCACCACCGGTGGCTTCGGCGTCGCGTTTGTCGGTGTTCTCGCGTCCGCGTACAAACGCCTGTCTCCGGGAATCGCGAGTACCGATCGACGACGGAACGCCGGTCGAATGAATCCCGACTACGCGCCGTCGGCGTCGACCCGCGTCCCGTACCCCGACTCGCCCACTACGTCGCCGCCCTCGTAGACGACCTCGCCGCGGACGACCGTCGCGGTCGGCTTGCCGACGAACGACTCTCCCACGAACGGCGTGACGCAGTTCTTCGAGTGCAACTCGTCGGGACTCTCGAGGGTCCACTCCCGGTCGGGATCGACGATCGTGAAGTCGGCGTCGGTGCCGACCTGCAGCGACCCCTTCTGTGGGTACATCCCCCACACCTGCGCGGGTCGGGCCGAGTGGCGACGGACCCACTCCTCGAGGGTGAGCCGACCCTGCTCGACGAAGCTGAGCGCGACGGGCACCTCGGTCTCGAGGCCGACGAACCCCGAGGTCGCGTCCCAGGTGTTTCCGAACGGGTCGTCGACCTTCTTCTCCTCGGGGGTGTGGGGGGCGTGATCGGTCGCGATGCAGTCGATCGCGCCGCCGTCCATGCCGACCTCCCAGAGGCGCTTTCGCTCGTCGGCGTCGCGGATCGGCGGCTGGATCCGGGCGACGTTGCCCAACTCGTGCATCACGTCCTCGGTGAACCAGAGGTAGTGGGGTGTCGTCTCCGCGGTGACGTCGACCCCTCGATCCTTGCCGCGGGCGACGGCTTCCGCCGCGGAGCCCGAGGAGACGTGGAACATGTGGACGCTCGCGTCGGTCTCCTCGGCGAAGGTGATCATCCGCTCGACGGCCTCCCGCTCGGCGATCACGGGCCTCGAGTGAGAGTGGTCGATCGGCTCGTCTCGCCCCTCGCGTTTGAACCGCGCCGTGTAGTGGTCGATGATCTCGCCGTTTTCCTCGTGAAAGCCCAGGCGCTTGCCCGTCTCGCCGATCCGCTCCATCGCCTCGAGGATCTCGCCGTCGGTCGGCGGCGGGACGTCGCCGACGGTCGAGCCGAGGAAGATCTTGTACCCCAGCACGCCGGCGTCGTCGAGGTCGGAGATCAGCTCGAGGTTCTCGCTCGTGACGACGGCGTAGCTCTGGAAGTCGACGTGGGCGCCGGCCTCGCCCCGTTCGTACTTCAACTCGAGGTGCTCGGGACGGTCGATGACGGGATCGGTGTTCGGCATCCCGACGACGGTCGTTACGCCGCCCGCCGCGGCCGCACGGGTGGCCGACTCCCAGTCCTCCTTGTACTCGAGGCCGGGTTCGCGGTTGTGGATGTGACAGTCGACGACGCCGGGAGCGAGGACGCACCCCTCGGCGTCGAGGACCCGCTCGGCGTCGGGGAGGCGATCGGTGCGCCCGACGGCGACGATCGTCCCGTCCTCGACCGCGACGCCGGCGTCGGGGGTCCGTCCGGCAGGCGTGACGACGGTGCAGTTTCGCACGACGAGATCCACGGTCATTGCCACCATCTATCCGTGAGGTCCGGATATAGCTTCTGTTGCCGGGGCGCGAGCGGCGACGGCCGCGGTGGAACGCCCCCGCTCGAGGACGGCACCGCGTTGATCGCCCTCGGCGCCCGACTCGGGATCCGGAGCGACGCTCAGGGGGTCGTGTCGATAATCGTGGTTTTTCTCCGGTATCGACGGGTTGGACCGCTCGAGCGCCGTAACTACCGAAACTGACCGACGTGGATGGCTCAACGTCGGATCAGGTTCGTGTAGGTGAAAGATAACTAACGGCTCCGCGAGGGTGGTTTGGGACATGATCGACAGCCTCGTCGTCTTCGTCGTTAGCCTCCTGATCGGTGCGTTCGGCATCTTCGTCGGCGCGAAGGTCGTCGTCGACACCGAGGACTACACCTACGCCCTGATCACCGCACTCATTGGCGCTCTCGTCTGGGCGATCGTCGGTTTCTTTTTCGGCTGGATCCCGCTTCTGGGACCGCTCCTCGTGTTCGTCGCCTACCTCGCGGTGATCAACGCCCGCTACCCCGGCGGGTGGATCGAGGCGATCGTTATCACGGTTATCGCCTGGCTGTCGGTGCTCGTCGTTCTCTACGTCCTCGCCGTTATCGGCGTAACCGGGTTCGAGGCGGCCGGCGTCCCCGGAACGTAATCAGGTCGGAAGTATCACTTTCTCTTATCGAAGGAAGAGTCCCCACACTGGAATTAGGTCGTCTGAGAATAGCGTCTACGTGAAATACCGCGCTGGGAGTAACAATACATGATTTATAAAAAATACTTTGTGGGGTGCTGTCGACGGTTCAGCGTAAGACGGTCGTTCCGCGGATCGCAGTAACACGGACCGATCTCTCCAGCCACCATGATCCACGTGCTCTCCGAATCCGTCATTACCGCGCTCGTTCCGTCGATCAGCGAGGGAGTCACCCTCGGCGTTGTGTCGGTTCCGGGACTCGTCTGGGACCCACATCTCGCGTCCGTTGCCGGGCTCGTTGCACTGATGATGCTCGGCGGCGCGCTCGTCGCCCGAAACCAGCTTGCGGAGACGTCGGGACTGGGCACGGAGTCGGATCCGCAGCGAAACGAGGAGTTCGTGACAGACCGAGAGCGGGTCTGCGAACTCATCAAGGAGAACGGCGGCCGGATGAAACAGTCGAGGATCGTCGACTCGGTCGACTGGTCGAAGGCGAAAGTAAGTCGACTGCTAGCCGAACTCGAGGAAGAAGAGGAGGTGACGAAGCTCCGGCTTGGACGGGAGAACCTCGTCTGTCTGCCGGGCCACGAGCCGACGGCCTCGAAATCGCCGGAACGACCCAGAAACGAGTAGCCCAGGTTAGCCGGTGGCTCTCGAGCGAACCGCCTAACCGAGCAGCTGATAGAGGCTGCTCGCGGCGACGACCAGCAAGACGAACACGCTCGAGAGCACGGGATCCAGACTCGAGCCGACGACTCCGTCGAGGCCGGCCACCGCGATCAGGAGCAGACCGATCAGACAGAGCGCCAGATGGAGGCGAAGGGTCGACGAGCGATCGGTGGTCTCGCTGTCGACGTAGGTGAGGACGTCGTCGAAGTTCGGTCCAGGGCGGATCGTCTTCGCGTCGGAGTCGTACTCGATGACTGAATCCTCCTGGAGCTGGGGGAGATGAGTCTGCTGGAGGGAGACGTAGACGCTCTTGTAGAGGTTGTTCGGGACCGACGTCGACTCCGATTCGGTCGACGCGATCTCGGTCGCGACCTCCGAGACGTCGACCTGTCCGGCTTCCTCGGCGAGTAGCTGTACGATCGCTCGCCGCCGATCGTTGCCCAGGATGTGAAAAACCTCGCTTTCCTCGAGTGAGTCGGTTCGGTTCGTCTGGACGGACATTGATTAAAGAGCGTTCGAAGAGGTACGGTTACCGACCGGTCCACCACCCACTGACATACGCGTAAGTTTCACCGACCACCGACTTCAACCTGCGGTATTAATTCCCAACCGGTCCGTTCGGAAGGATTGTCTTCCATCGATCGGGACAGGAAACTAACACGGCGAGAACGGACTGGACGCTTATCCGGGCAAGTGCCCGCCAGATTGCATCTCCCGATACGTCGTACAGGCGGGACAGCCGTGGACGACGTCGCCGTTGTCTCCGAAGACTCGAGCGAACTGCTGAGTGACGTGTGTCCCACAGTTTCGACAGCGAGCACCTGCCGACGACGATTCCATCGGTTTCCAGCCGTGTTGTGTTCGTTTCATAGGTAGGGGGTGTTCGCGGATGAGCGGCGGACGAATCCGTTCGTCGCGCATCCGGCCTCGTCGGATTCAGGGGGGCAGACGTGAATAAAGGACACAGACCGTTCACCCTCGGAGCGGTTCTGCACGCCGGGAAACCCGCCGTTTATGGCTGTTTTGGACGCCTACAGCGCCTCTGTAGCACGGTTTCCGATATCAGTTGGTTCCGATCTCAAGGTGAATTCAGCCGCGTTCTCGTTCGTTCGTCGGACAGTACCGGTCGGCCACCCGTCTGAGACCGGTCGAAAGTGTCCGTTTCCCGACCGAAATCAACAGTTTCTGCCGAAGGCGATTTTGAAACTGAGTGTAAGGTCCACCGTTCTCAAATACCACTACCGCTTACCGATCTACGTGTTGGAACGTGGCGACGCGGTCCGCGATCGCGGTACGCCGCGGCTCTACCGGACTGGGCTGGGCGGTCCGGCGACGAACAGCGGCCCTGGCGAAGATGGGTGATCATGACTATGTCAACGCAAGCGACTAATACACGAACGGAATCGGACTCGAACCCGTCGGTGCAGCTCAACGTGCTCGGCGATGACTGTGCACGGACGATCCTCGTCGCGACCAGCGACGGCCCGAAGACGGCAAAGGAGCTCACCGGACGGACCGACAGCTCCTCGGCGACCGTCTATCGGCGCATCAACAACCTCCTCGAGAGCGACCTGCTCGAGGAGTGCGTGCGGTTCGAGGAGAACGGGTCGCACACGACGGCGTACGAGGCAACGGTAGAGGGCCTGTCGGTCCAGATCGACTCGAACGGGATCGACGTCTCCCTCTCGAAATCCGAGTGACGCCGGTGGCGGACTCCGAACGAGATCGTTCGAGAGCCCGAGCAACGTCCCGAAACGAACGAGCGTCGTTCGCAGAATCATTTTAATTGGAGTCGCCGGACAGGAACGAACTACTAGCGCGGCTGTATGATACGGATAACAAATATCTACTCAGTGGAACGGTCACTGTGATTGAGCAATGCACGATCTGACCGGCTTTCAACGCGACCTCCTGTACGTGATCGCTGGCGCCGACCGCCCGTCGGGACAGACAGTCAAGGACGAGGTCGAACAGTACTACAGCTCGGAGATCAATCACGGTCGGCTGTACCCGAACCTCGACACGCTCGTCAACAAGGAACTCGTCGAGAAGGGACAGCTCGACAGACGGACCAACTACTACGCGATCACCGACGAGGGCCACGAACGGATCGGCGAACGCCGAGAGTGGGAACAACAGTACGTCGACCTGTAGTCCGATTCTACGAGCGCTGACAGCCGGATCCGTGAACCGCATCTTCGGACCCGCGTGACCGCGACCGGCTCCGAGAGCCGGTAATACGGCCATAACAAAGCCCGCGGGTGGAGACTGGCTCAACGACCTATGGTAGGAGCCCCCGTTCTCGAGTCATCGACCGACCGAACAGCCGTGGTGACCGACGCGTGAGTCACCCGACGAGCACGGAAACGCGGCTCGGATTTCTTCGCTGGTACCCCCTCGATCTCGCACTGGTCTCGCTGGCGGCGGCGCTCTCGTATCTCGCCGTCACGAGTTTCGATCCGGAGACCGCACCGCGGTTACTGGTGACGTTTCCGCTCGCGCTGTTCCTGCCCGGATACGCGCTCGTATCCGTGTTGTTTCCAGCGGGAGAACGGGCCGCCCAGCAGGCGGCGACGACGGCGGCCGACCGACGGCCGCGCGGAATCGACACCGTCGAGCGGCTCGGGCTCGCTTTCGTGCTCTCGCTGACTCTCGGGCCGATCACTCTGATCGTGCTTCCGTTTGCCGGCTGGGAGCTCGAGGCGGCGTCGGTCGCCGGCGGGCTGGCGGTCACGACGATCGGGCTGGCGCAGCTCGGCGTCGTTCGTCGGCTCCGGACGCCCGCGACCGTCCGCTTTACTGTCTCGGTTCGAACGATCCGCGAGCGGCTAGTGGGCGCCGACGGGCGGGGCCTGACCGTGTCGTCGGTCGTCCTCGGCGTCGCGATCACCCTCGCTGTCGGACTGCTCGTCGCCGCGTTTCTGTTTCCGGCCTCGGCCGGGGGTTACGACCAGCTGTCGCTGTACTCGGAGACCGAGGACGGCGACCTCGTCGCTGGGGAGTTTCCCGACGAGGTCGAGCCGGGTGAGTCGGTGCCGGTGACTATCGAGGTCGAGAACGGCGGCGACGAGACCCGGGAGTACACGGTCGTCGTCCAGGAACAGGTGATCGAGGGCGGCGAGGTCGCCGACCGCACGGATCACGAGCGGATCGAAACCGCAGTCCCGGGGGGTGAGACCGACGACGGCACGTATCCGGTCGCCCCGACGGCCGAACCCGGAGAGACGGTTCGGATCAGCGTGCTCTTGTTCGAGGGCGAACCGCCGACCGGACCGACGAACGAGGACGCCCTCGAGGAGACCTATTTCTGGGTAACCGTCGCCGAGGAGCCGGAACCGGAGCCGGAACCGGCGGACTGACGGGTTCGACGACCACGGTTGTGCCGGCCGCGAACTGGCGTCCGTCGCGGGCGAGTCGAAAGCTATCCCGCCCGCGGACGGGCAGAATCCGAGAGCCAGCAGACGGTTCGCCGCTCCGCCGCCCCGAGTCTCGAGGCGGGCGACCCGAACTTGCGCCCACCGTCGGGCTCACCCCGGGTCGGCCTCGAGCCGTGGGGAACTCGAGATCACTCTCGACGGTGCGTTCGACCGTGGCCATGTGAACGTGGCGCCGATCGTCCTGATGAGCGCAGGTGTGCTCTCCGCGGAGAAGAATCGAACCGCGGCGGGTCGTCGTTTCTGCCGTGACAAGAGGGGCTGACCGAGGAGCGTCGTCGGGTTTCGGGAGGGATCCCGGAGACTACCGGCCCGCCGCGCCGAACAGCAGCGGTAGCTCCGGCTGCCTCGAGACGCGATGGAGGATCGACACCGACAGCACGGCGAGACAGAGCGCGACCGCGACTGCGGGAGCCAGCGTCGCTGTCACGGGTCCGACGGACAGCCAGGTGAGCGCGAGCGTGACGACGCCCAGCGCCGTCACTCCCGCGTAGATCCGGTGCCAGGGTCGCTGGTAGCCCACCTGCCGATCGAGGTAGGGTTCGAACACCTCGCTACTGGGGAGGAGATCGATCGTGTGCGTATCGGGATCCCAGTCGACGATCCCGTGATCCTCGAGCATCGGCAGGTGGGTCTGATACAGCGAGATGTAGACGCGACGACGCTGGGTTCGCGTCACCTCATCGGTGCCGATCTCGTTTTCCCAGGCGGCGACCTGTTCGACCAGCGGCGAGAGGTCACAGACTCCGCCCTGACGTTTCAGGTATCTGACCGCCTGGCGTCTTCGCGCGTTACTAAAAACGTCGAACAGTTCGGCCTGGCTGAACTCTCGGTCGGTCATGGGTTCCCTCTCGATCCCGTCCCCTGTGCTCGGGGGCCGGGTCTGGTCGGATAGTTCACACCAGCGAGTGGGACGGAGTGGCCCTTTACTATCTCGCGGCTACCCCGTCGAAACCGCTATATACCGGTCAAAAGCCGTGACTGACGTCCGTAGCGACGATTCCGACCGATCCGCCCCGCAGTCACCGGGGCCGATCGATCGAGTTCCCGAACGTGTCGCTCCGTTCCGTCCCTCGCGCGGCGACGTAGTACGTGACTACGCGACCGTCAAGCCCGGGATAACAAAGCCTCGCTACCGGCTGTGTCGGGACGATTGCTATCCATCTATGAGCGAACACAGATACGACCGACGAGTGCAGGGCCGGCCCGGAACCGCGTTCCCGCGCGGAGGCTGGTCGTCGTGACGCGGTTCGTCTCCGGCGAGGGCTGTACGATCGCCGACGACGCGACGATCGATCACGGCGAGTTCGACGAGCCGACCAGGATCGGCGCCGACGCGACGATCAGGGCCGGCTCGATCGTCTACGGGAACGTGACCATCGGAGACGGGTTCACGACCGGCCACGACGTGTTGATCCGCGAGGGGACCACGATCGGCGACGACGTGCTCGTCGGCACGAAGACCGTCGTCGACGGCGAGACGACGATCGGCTCACATGTCAGCCTTCAGACGAATGTCTACGTGCCGACCGAGACGACGATCGGCGACAACGTCTTCGTCGGCCCCGGTGCCGTCATGACGAACGACGAGTACCCCGTCCGGACCGAGGTTGACCTCGAGGGACCGACGCTCGAGGACGGCGCCTCCGTCGGCGCGAACGCGACCGTTCTGCCGGGCGTGACGGTCGGCGAGAACGCGTTCGTCGCGGCCGGCGCCGTCGTCGTCGAGGACGTTCCAGCCGACAGCCTCGCCGTCGGCGCGCCGGCTCGAACCAGACCGCTTCCCGCACCCCTCGAGGGACCGAACCAGCTCGAATGACCGACACAGACACCAATCCCGAGATCGACGCCGAGACGAGTATCGAGCGCGTAACCGACGAACCGAGCGACGAGAGGGTTCCGATCGCCGATCCCGAACTCGGTCCGGACGCGATCGACCGCGTCCGGGAGGTTCTCGAGAGCGGCGCCCTCGCCGACGGCCCCGAGGTCCGGGCCTTCGAGCGCGAGTTCGCCGCCTTCTGCGGGGGCGACCGGGCCGTCGCGACCTCGAACGGGACGACGGCACTGGTCACCGCACTCGAGGCGCTGGGGGTCGAGGACGGCGATGCCGTCGTCACCTCGCCGTTTTCGTTCGTCGCGAGCGCGAACGCGATCCGGCTCGCGGGAGGGACGCCGGTGTTCGCCGACATCGACCCCGAGACGTACGCGCTGGATCCGAACGCCGTCGAACGGGTGTTACGTGAACGGGAGGACGTCGTCGGCCTGCTGCCGGTCCACCTCTACGGGCTGCCCGCGAACGTGCCCGCCCTGCTCGAGCTCGCCGGGGATCACGACCTGTTCGTCCTCGAGGACGCCTGCCAGGCCCACGGCGCGAAGTGCGAGGGGAGCCGGGTCGGCTCGCTGGGCGACGCCGCCTGCTTCTCGTTTTACCCGACCAAGAACATGACCACGGCCGAGGGCGGGATGATCACGACCGATCGCGAGGACGTCGCCGAGCGGGCGGCGCGGTACGTCAACCACGGCCGAGGAGAGACCGGGACCGGAGGGTACGACCACCTCGAGCTCGGTCACAACTTCCGGCTGACGGGCGTCGCGGCCGCGATCGGTCGCGTCCAGCTCGAGCGGCTGCCGTCGCTCAACCGGGCTCGCCGGGAGCACGCTAGCGCCTACGACGAGGCGTTCGCCGAGCTCCCCCTCGAGACGCCGACCGAACCGCCACGGTACCGTCACGTGTACCATCAGTACACGGTTCGGGCGACCGACCGGGACGGGCTCGCCGAGTCGCTCGCGGACCGGAGTATCGACACCGGAATCTACTACGACCGACCGATCCACCGCCAACCGGCCTACGAGTCGGTCAGCACGGCCGCGGCGACGTTTCCCGAGGCCGAACGGGCCGCTGACGAGGTACTCTCTCTCCCCGTTCACCCGTCGCTCTCGGCCGACGACCGCCGAACCGTCGTCGAGGCGGTGTGGGACCACTACGATACGCAATGACCGAACAATCTACTGTCAGGACCGGCGTCGTCGGTGCCGGCTCGATGGGCGAGAACCACGCGCGGGTGTACAGCGAGCTACGAACTGTCGACCTCGTCGGCGTCACCGATCGCGACCGCGAGGTCGCCGGGCGAGTCGCCGCCGAGTACGGAACCGACGCAGTCTCTCTCGAGGCGCTGCTCGAGCGGGCCGACGCCGTCACCGTCGCCGTACCGACTCACGCACACGCCGAGGTCGTCTCGCGGTGTCTCGAGGCCGGCGTCGACGTGCTGGTCGAGAAACCGATCGCGGGCTCGGTCGAGGAGGGGCGCGCCCTCGCCGAGCGGGCCCGGGAGTACGGCCGGGTGTTGCAGGTCGGCCACATCGAACGGTTCAATCCGGCGGTGAGGATGC
The DNA here is from genome assembly GCA_003559215.1 of Natrialbaceae archaeon. Classification (GTDB taxonomy): domain Archaea; phylum Halobacteriota; class Halobacteria; order Halobacteriales; family Natrialbaceae; genus Natronococcus. The sequence continues at coordinate 3,254 of PWMF01000168.1, read as the reverse complement.
TCGAGGAGCTCGTCGAGGATCTCGAGATCATCAGCGTCGAGGCCGAGCGGCTCGGCCCCCCGATCAACCGCGACGCACTCGGTAACGTCGTCTTCGATCTGATGATCCACGACGTCGACGTCGTCGGTGCCCTCCTCGATCGGAAGCCGACGTCGATCTCGGCGATCGGGGCGGCAGACGGCCGGTACGCGACGGCGACGATGGAGTACGACGATATCGTCGCGACGCTGACCGCGAGCCGGGTGACCCAGAAGAAGGTCCGGAAACTCACCGTCACCGCCCGGGAGTGTCTCGTCGAGGTCGACTACCTCGAGCAGTCGGTGCTGATCCATCGGGACTCCTACCCCGAGTACCTCACCGACGACGGACAGAACCGCTACCGCCACGAGAGCGTGGTCGAACGCCCGCGAATCGCCACGAGCGAGCCCCTGCGGTGCGAACTCGAGTCGTTTGTCGAGGCCGTCCGCACCGGGACCGAGCCCGAGGTGACCGCCGAGGACGGGATCGCGGCCCTCGAGACGGTCCAGGAGATCGACTCCAGGCTCGGAGCGAGACGGCGGGAACGGGAGGTGAACGCTCGATGAGCCGGCCGCCGGCGCCGTACGATTCCGAGCTGTCCGCGGCCGATCTCCGGCGCCGACTGATCGAGGGCGAGATCCCCGTCGCCGTCTACGGCCTCGGCAAGATGGGACTTCCCCTCGCGGGCGTCTACGCCGAGACGACGGGCAACGTCACCGGTATCGACATCGACCCGACGGTCGTCGAGCGCCTCGACGACGGCGAAAGCCACGTCGTCGGCGAACCGGGGCTCGACGACCTCGTCGCCGATCAGGTCGAGCGGGGTCGGCTCGCGGCGACGACCGACGGCGCCGCGGCCGCCGCGGACGCCAGGATCCACGTGATCATCGTCCCGACGCTGCTTGCCGAGGACGACTCGCCCGATCTGACGACCGTCGAATCGGTGCTCGAGGACATCGCCGCCGGGCTCGAGCCCGGCGACCTGGTCGTCGCCGAGTCGACGCTACCGCCCGGCTCCTGTCGGGACGTCCTGCTTCCGCACCTGATCCAGGAGAGCGGGCTCGAGCGCGGCGAGTTCGGGCTCGCGTTCTGTCCCGAGCGGACGGCCTCGGGATCGGCGCTGCGGGACATCCGCGGCGAGTACCCGAAGGTCGTCGGCGGCGTCGACGCGGCGAGCACCCGCGCGGCCGAACTGATCTACGGCGAACTCACGAGCAACGAGGTCCACGCGGTGTCGGACGCGACGACTGCGGAGGCCGTGAAGGTGTTCGAGGGCGTCTACCGGGACGTCAACATCGCGCTCGCCAACGAGCTGGGTCGGCTCGCGGACGAGCTCGGTATTTCGGTGCGGGAGGCGATCGACACCGCCAACGGACTCTCGGTCTGCCAGCTCCACGAGCCCGGGCCCGGCGTCGGGGGTCACTGCATCCCCTACTACCCCCACTTCCTGCTCTCGCGGCTCGAGGAGCCGATGCCGGTGATGCGAACCGCCCGCGAGCTCAACGACGCGATGCCGTCGGTGATGGTCGGTCGCCTCGCCGACCGACTCGCAGCGACCGACGCCGGCACCGATCTCGCCGACGCCTCGGTACTCGTCCTCGGGATCACCTATCGGGCCGGTGTCGAGGAGACCCGCGCCTCGCCCGCGCTGGGCGTCGTCGACGCGCTCCGCCAGGCGGGGGCCGACGTCGCCGGAATCGATCCGCTGGTCGATCCCGCCGAGTACGGCGCCCGTCCGGTCGCCCTCGAGGACCTACTCGAGGAGTCGTTCGACGGCGCGATCGTCGTCACGGCCCACGAGGAGTTCGAGGGGATTCCCTGGCCCGAACTCGAGCCGATGGTCGTCGTCGACGGCCGGGACGCCCTCGACCTCTCGGGAACAGCCCACAGTCACTACACGTTCGCGGGCTCACACGACGGGTCCGCCCCGACCGGAGACCGCGACGATTCGAGCGACGGTCGATCGGCGCCGCTCGAACCGCGACGGACGGACGGTGGGACCGATGTATAAAGGCAACTCGATCGCGGTGGTCGTCACTGCCTATGACGAGGCGGCGTTCGTCGGACGCGTCATCGAGACGATCCCCGAGTACGTCGATCGGATCTACGCCGTCGACGACGCCTCGCCGGACGACTCCTGGGCCGTTATCCGGCGCGTCGCCGAGCGGATCAACGAGGCGGCCGAGCCGGCGCGGGCGATCGCCGACGGGGGCGACGGCCGACGGGTAGTCCCGATCTCCCACGAGGAAAACAGGGGGTACGGCGGCGCGGTCAAGACCGGCTACGAGCGGGCCGCTGCTGACGGGATCGACGTTGTCGCCGTGATGAACGGCGACGCCCAGATGGACCCCGCGATCCTCGATCGGATCCTCGATCCAGTCGTCGACGGCGAGGCCGACTACGCGAAGGGCAACCGGCTGTTGACGCCCGATGACCGCGCTTCGATGTCGACGTTCCGGTTTATCGGGAACGCCGCCCTCACCGGGCTCTCGAAGTTCGCAACCGGCTACTGGACGCTGTCGGACCCCCAGAACGGGTACACCGCCATCTCCAGGGAGGCGATCGAGACGCTCGACCTCGAGTCGATCACCGACGAGTACGGCTTCCTCAACCACCTCCTGACCCACCTCAACGTCGCGGAGTTTCGCGTCGCGGACGTGCCGATGACGGCCGTCTACGGCGAGGAGGAGTCGAGTATCGGCTACTCGTCGTTCATCAGATTCGTCTCCTTGCTGCTGTTGCGGAGCTTCCTGTGGCGCCTCAAGACGCGCTATATTGTCCGGAGTTTTCACCCCGCGGTCGTCTTCTACGGCGCCGGCGCGGCCGGGCTGGCCGGCGGACTCGTCGGACTGGTCGGTTCGCTCGTTCGAGCGGTCCGCGGTTCCGAGAGCTTCACGGCCGCGGTCGCCTCGTTCGTCGCCGGACTGGTCGGCACGGTGGCGCTCGGGATCGCTATCTGGCTCGACCGCGAGGAGACCGCTCCGCTCGAGGTGGGCCCGTACGACCGACAAGTCGAGGACGTCCCGGACGGTGAGTCGTCGGATCGGCTCGAGGAGACGGCGCCTCGGTCGGTCGACTAAGGGGTCCGGGGTCGTCCTCGATTCCGGGTTGGGTAAATCGTTACATAGAGATGCACACGTCCCTTTTTCTCGTCGGGTTCGCTCGCGTTGCTCGCTCACCACTCTCTGCTCACGGGCGCGAAGCGCCTGTTGGCATGGTCAGCGGGACCTTCGGTC
>PWMF01000210.1 GCA_003559215.1 Natrialbaceae archaeon | reverse complement strand
CGTCGTCGTGTAGCCCCGCGAGGCGAGCAGTGTCCATTTAACTCGTCGGCGTTCTAATCGCCTGCATGGACCGCGATACGGCCGAACCGCAGGTGGGGACGATTCCAGGTGGGCGGGCGAAACGGTGGGCCGACTACCACCACCGCTACGCCGCCCCGAGCACGTACGTCTACGAATTCGTCTGGGACACCCAAGCCGAGGCTATCGGTCCGTTCTGTACGGACGTCGACGGCAACGTCCTCATGGATTTCACGAGTCACGTCGGCGCCGCGCCGCTCGGCTACAACAACCCCGCCGTCCGCGAGACGCTCGACGAGTTCGATCTCGTCGACCCGCTGAAGATCGCCGGCCAGGACTTCTACGCCAGCGGCGGCTGGCCGCCCGAGGAGCCCGAGTTTCCGGGTCCGACCCAGCTCCAGGACCGCCTGATCGCGATGACCGACCACTACGGGATGAATCGGGTCTTCCTCTCGAACTCCGGCGCCGAAGCCGTCGAGAACGCGATCAAGATCTGTTACGCCTCGGGCGGCCACCGCGCGTTCACTTTCGACGGCGCGTTCCACGGCCGGACCCTCGGGGCGCTCTCGCTCAACCGCTCGAAAGCGGTCCACCGGACGGGCTACCCCGAAATTCCCGGCGTGGTCAGCGTTCCCTACCCATCGACGAGGGAAGGGTACGAGACCGACTGGTTGACCGACGGCCCCGGCGGCAACGTCGTCGCCGACAAGCTTCACCCAGAGCGGGGCGTGATCGATCCCGACGAGGTCGCCTTCCTCATCCTCGAGCCGATTCAGGGCGAGGGCGGGTACCGCGTCGCCCATCCGGAGTTCGCCCGCGACCTCGAGGCCCTGCGCGAGCGCTACGACCTGAAGATCGTCGCCGACGAGATCCAGTCCGGACTCGGGCGGACGGGCGAGCTGTGGGCCGTCGACCACCTCGAGTTGACCCCCGACGTCATCACCAGCGCGAAGGGGCTGCGCGTCGGCGCGACGATCTCGCGGTCGGACGTCTTCCCCGCGGAGACGGGCCGGATCTCCTCGACGTGGGGCGCCGGCGACGCGATCGCCGCCATGCAGGGCGTCCTGACGATCGACGCGATCCACGAGCAGAATCTACTCGAGAACGCCCGCGATCGGGGCGAACAGCTCAGGAGCCGACTCGAGCGGGCCGAGATTCCGGGGGCGATCGACGTCCGCGGCCGCGGACTGATGCTCGCCGTCGAGTTCGACACCAAAGAACGGCGGGAGGCCATCGTCGAGGCCGCCTTCAAGCGGGGGTTGCTGACGATCGGCTGTGGCTACAAGTCGCTTCGACTGCTGCCGCCACTGGACGTCACCGAGCGCGAGATCGATCTCGGGGTCGAACTCCTCCTCGAGGCGACCGAAGCCGCCTCGGCGTAGCGGTCGCGACTCACACGAAAGCCCTACGTTCATATCGCCGTCTCGCCTACTACGCGTACGATGATCGGTGCATTCACCGTCGGCAAGAAGGTGCTACTGTTCGGCTACAAACGCTACGGAATTCCGGGAGCGATCGTCTCCGGTGCGATCTTCCTGGCCGGCTACGTCGCCGTTCGCCGGGCGCTGAGCGGCGGCGCTGACGCCGAGTCCCTCGACGAGGCCCTCGAGGCCGAACTGGGCCCGACCGACGAGAACGACGACTCCTCGGACGACTCGAGCGCGTCGAACTAACGGCCGCAATCGCTCGCCCGACGACCGCAACACTATCCTGCAGCCGCTGTGAACCGCCGGTAGATGTCACCGGAACCGCGGATCCGACGGCTCGTCGAAGAGCTCTCGCCCGAGGAGAAGGTTCGGCTCACCCACGGCGCGAACGACCCCGAAGGACGCGCGACCGGGTACGTGGCGGGCGTCGATCGACTCGGGATCCCGCCGTTGCGGATGGCCGACGGTCCCCTTGGCGTGCGGATCCCCGACGAGTCCGCGACGGCGTTTCCCGCGCCGATCGCGCTCGCCGCGACGTTCGACGCCGAACTCGCCCGCGAGCAGGGAGCGGCGATCGGACGGGAGACCCGAGGCAAGGGCCAGGACGTTCTGCTCGCGCCCGGCGCCAACCTCGTTCGGGTCCCTCACAACGGGCGGAACTTCGAGTACTTCGCCGAGGACCCCGTTCTCTCGGCGTCGTTCGCCGGCGCCGTCGTCGCGGGGATCCAGTCTCGGGACGTCGTCGCGACGCCGAAACACTACGTCGCGAACAGTCAGGAGACCGCCCACGCCGCCGTCAACGCCGAGATCGACGAGCGCCCGCTGCGCGAACTGTACCTCCCGTCGTTTCGTTCGGCCGTCGAGGCGGGTGCGGGTTCGGTCATGACCGCCTACAACGACGTCAACGGGACGCGCATGAGCGACCACGAGCGACTGGTTCGAGACGTGCTGAAAGGCGAGTGGGGGTTCGAGGGGTACGTCGTCTCGGACTGGTTCGGCACCGAAGGAGCCGACGACGCGGCCAACGGCGGCCTCGACGTCGAGATGCCGGGTATCTCGATGGCGGAGATGCAGTCCGCGATGGCGGGCGACGGCGTCGACACGCCCGACGCCGCGGACGGAGACGACGACAGTGACGAAGTGGGCGAGCTCCCGGACGCGATCGCCGACGGGATGCCCGACCCCGAGAGCTGCGAACGGTTCGCCGACTCGCTGGTCGACGCGGTCGAATCCGGTGCGGTCTCCGAGGAGCGACTCGACGACATGGTCGCTCGAGTGCTCGGAGCGATGGACCGCATCGAACTGCTCGAGGACGGCGAGGCGCGACGCGCCTCGAGCGATCGTACGGATTCCGACGACGGCACGGTCGACACGCCGGCCCACCGCGAGCTCGCGACCCGCGTCGCGACGCGGGGGACCGTCCTGCTCGAGAACGACGGCGTCCTCCCGCTTTCGGACGACGCTGACGTCGCCGTTATGGGCCCGAACGTCGACGATCCCGTTCTCGGTGGCGGGGGTTCCTCGGAGACGACGCCCGTCGTCGAGACCGATCCGCGAACCGGAATCGCCGAGCGTGCCGGGGGTGAGGTGACGGTCGCACACGGCCTTCCGCGAGTCGAGGACGTGTCGATGCTCGAGGATTTCACCGGCGGTGGGGACGAACGCGCGGAGCCCGGCCGGGAGCCCGACCTTGAGGGCGCCGCGGCGACCGCGCGCGAAGCCGACGTCGCAGTGGTCTTCGTTCACGACACGGCCAGCGAGGCGATCGACCGCGAGGACCTGCGCCTTCCCGCCCGTCAGGACGAACTGATCGGGACGGTCGCCGCGGCCAACGACCGCACGGTCGTCGTCGTCAACTCGAGCGGCCCGATCGAGTGTCCCTGGCGCGAGGAGGTCGCGGCCGTCCTCGAGAACTGGTACCCCGGCCAGAGCCACGGCGACGCAGTTGCGTCGGTTCTCTACGGCGACGCCGACCCGGGCGGGCGACTCCCCGTAACGTTCGCCCCCGAGAACGCCTACCCGACGGCCGACGAGGGCCGCTATCCGGGCGTCGACGGGACGGCCCGCTACGACGAGGGCGTTTTCGTCGGCTACCGCCACTTCGATGCGACGGAGCGAGAGCCGACCTACCCCTTCGGCCACGGCCGCAGCTACGCCGACTACGAGTACGTCGACGCCGACCCCGACCTCGAAGACGGAACGGTTCGCGTCGCCGTCGAAAACACGGCCGGCCGGGACGGCCGAGAAGTCGTCCAGGTCTACGTTCGCCCGCCGTCCGTCGACGGCGTCGACCGCCCCGTTCGCGAACTGGCAGGTTTCGAGAGCGTCGCGATCCCGGCCGGCGAGCGCGTCTCGGTCGCGGTCGACCTCGAGGAGCTCGCGTTCGCTCGCTACGACGAGGACGGAGACGGCTGG
>PWMF01000011.1 GCA_003559215.1 Natrialbaceae archaeon | reverse complement strand
GATCAGATCGTCATCGTCGTCGTCACCGATCAGATCGTCATCGTCGTCGTCACCGATCAGATCGTCATCGTCGTCGTCACCGATCAGATCGTCATCGTCGTCGTCACCGATCAGATCGTCATCGTCGTCGTCGCCGATGAGGTCATCATCGTCACCGCGGCGGCCATCGTCGTCGCCGATGAGGTCGTCGTCATCGTCTCCGATCAGATCATCATCGTCGTCGCCGATGAGGTCGTCATCGTCGTCACCAATGAGGTCGTCGTCGTCGCCTCGATCCGCCGTGTCGGTGGCGCCGGTCGCCGCTTCCGCGCCGGCCGTCGTCCCGGCACCAGCCGCACCGGTTCCAGCATCGGAACCGGACTCGAGGTCGCGCTCGAGGTGGATCTCGTCGTCCGTGACCTCGGCGACCGCCGGCTCCTGAAGGGGGTAGGCGTTCTCGTCAGTGTCGCCCCACCCGAGTTTCGCCTTGATCGTATCCGTGATCCCGGGGTCCGGTTCTACGTGTGCGGTACCGTGTTCGACGTCTGCGACGAGACCGACCTCCTCGCCGTCGGCGTTGATCACTGTCTTTCCGATGTCGTCGTCGTTGAACTCTGGGGACATTACGATTTGAAACACGACGAAGAACCGTACAATGGTGTTGCTTGCGGTGGCTTGCGACTCGAGTGTTCTCGCGGGCGAAATCGGGCGCCAGTCAACTACTCGTTGAACTCCGGTTCACGTCCCTCGAGGAAGGCCGCGACCCCCTCCTCGTGGGAGTCAGAACCGCGCGCCTGGACCTGCAGCGTGTTCTCGTAGTCGGCGGCCTCTCGCCAGTGGCGGGCCATGTTCTCGTGGAGGGCCTGTTTAGTCATCCCGATCACGTCGGTCGGTCGGCGCCCGAGTCGCTCTACCGTCTCTCGGACCCGATCGTCGAGTTCGTCCGCGGGAACGGCCTCGTTGACCAACTCGAGATCGGCCGCTCGGTCGGCGTCGAAAAACTCCCCGGTGAACGCGAGCTTCTTCGCGGCCCGCAGGCCGACGATGTGGGGAAGCATGAACGTCCCACCGGTGTCGGGAATGAGCCCGACCCTGACGAACGCACAGGAGAAGGTAGCGTCCTCGCTAGCGTAGGCGATATCCGAGAGGGCGACGACGGCCAGCCCCGCCCCGATGGCGTCGCCGTTTACCTTCGCGACGATCGGAACCGGCGACTCGAGCATCGCCTCGACGACTCGGCCGAACGTCTCGGTGACCTCCTCGTAGGACTCGCGGGGCGGGCTGGGCGATTCGGCCATCGCCTCGATATCTCCGCCGGCGCTGAACGCGTCGCCCTCGCCGGAGATGACGATCGCATGGTGGTCGTCGGGATTGGCCCGCTCGATCGTCTCTGCTAACTCCGTAGCGACCGCCTGGCTCATCGCGTTGAGAACGCCGGGTCGATCGAACCTGATCTCGAGAACGCCATCGTCGGTATCGACGTGCATACACCAACATGTCACGGACGGCTAATAACAGTACGCAGTGTGGTCGGTAGGTGGTGTGGTCAGTTGCGCGGCCGTTACGGCGGGTCGCGAAGTAGAAATCGAGAGCGGGCGGGGACGGAGCTGTCGTCAGTCGGACGGGACCGGCGGGGCGGTCGCCTCCTCCTCGGCGACGTTGAGTTCGGAGGTGACCAGCGCCCGGTAGGCCCGGCGCAGGCGCTCGGAGAGCGCCTGGTGGGAGATGTCGAGCTCTTCGGAGAGCTCCTGCATCGATACCTCGCGGGGGATTTCGAAGTAACCGTGGTCGATCGCGGCGACCAGCGTCTCGTACTGGCGCTGCGTGAGGCCACACTGGGAGTGACTTTCGTCGGCGACGTCGAACAGGCGGACGATCGTCGGCGTCACGTCGTTGTCGACGAGACGATCGTACAGCGAGCTGACGTCCTCGCGCTCGAGGACGCGCACGCTCAGGAGCCAGGAGCCGCCCGAGGCCGACGCGCTGAGGACGGTGCCGTCCTCCTCGAGGACGAGCTCGAGGGGGTCGACCGTCTCGGGGTCGAACTCGATGTCGTACAGCCAGCGGTCGTCGTCGCTGCTGATCAGCGAGTAGTTCTCGATCGCGCTGGCGTCCGTCATCGCGGCTTCGATCTCCTCCTTCGAGGGACCGGACAGCCACAGTCCGTGTCCGCTCGAGGCGATGACTTGCTCCATCTCGCAGGTGAGCGATGGGACGGCGTCGAACAGCTCGGCCAGCCCGGTTCCGTCACCCGGAATCTCGAGGTCCGCAATGGATGTCATTGTTCTCACTCACGGATTCAAGAGGAAACACAATAATCCCACTTCCAAATTTATCAGCACCTGCATATATGAACATCAACCTATAGATACAGTCAGTTTTCCCTATATTAGGCGGGACGGAATAGATGGCGACGATCGGACGAGACGTTCGGGCGTGGGGACCCGCGAAAGCCGCCAGCGCCGTCGATGCGCGCTGTAAGACCGCTCCTGGGATCGCTGACCGGGCAGCTCAGGATTCGTCCGCATCCGATGACCCCGCACGCGCCGCGAGTGGCTCGAGGCCCAGTACTGTCTCGACGAGCCCCGAGAGGGATTCGCTCCCCCTGCCGACGACCTCGCCGCCGACCGCCTCGGGATCGCGATCGCCGACGAGAATCGTCGGAAGCGGCGCCTTGGAGAACCCCTCGACGACGACGATGTCGTAACCGCGGCGCTCGAGTCGGGTGAGCACCCTCGAGAGCGTCCGAAGCTCGGGGTCGTCCGTCCGGAAGAACTCGTCGTCGGGCTCATCGGTCGGATCGCGCTTCCCCCGGGCGGTGATGTCGAAGGTGAGGCCGGGCGTGACGCCGACGACCGTCTCGGCGCCTGCGGTTCGGTGGCGGTGGGTGTCGGCGCCCGGCGTGTCGATCTCGATATCGTGATGGATCGACTTGACGGTCGCGACTCGACGCTCCTCGGCCAGCCGCGGGACGAGCTGCTCGACGAGCGTCGTCTTGCCCGAGTCGCTCGGCCCCGCGAGAGAGACGACTCTCATACTGATTCCGTCGGCAGCGGTCGTTCGAGGACGCTCACGGTGTTCACGCGCGGACGTGGACGCCGTTCGACAATAGCCGTTCGGGTTCGACCCCGCCACGTGGTCGACTCGAAGGCGGTCGGTTCGATCACACTAATCGCGGTTCGGCCGGGAGCCCGATCACGGAATGCTCTCGATCGCCGGCAGCGCCAGCACGAACGCCGCTCCCTCGCCGGGCTCGGACTCCACCCGAATCTCGCCGCCGTGGCGCTCGACGATCCGCTCGCAGATCGCGAGTCCGATCCCCGTTCCCCGCTGTTCGTGGGAGCCGTGAAGCCGCTCGAAGACGTCGAAGATCCGCTCCTGGTTCGTCGGTTCGATCCCGATCCCCTCGTCCCGAACGGAGACGAGCCACCTGGAACCATCGCGTTCGGCCTCGACCCGAACGACCGGTCGTTCGTCGCCGCTGTACTCGAGGGCGTTCGAGAGGAGGTTCTGAAAGAGCTGTCGCAGCTGCGTCTCGTCGCCCTCGACGCTGGGCAGCGGTTCGATCGACACGTCCGCGTCCGTCTCCTCGATCCGAATCTCCAGGTCCTTACGCACGTCCTCGAGCACCGCCCCGAGCGCGACCGGTTCGAACGCGGTTCCTTGCGTCTCGATCCTCGAGTACGCGAGGAGCCCGTCGATCATCGCCCGCATCCGGTCGGCGCCGTCGACCGCGTACGTGAGAAACTCCGTCCCATCCTCGTCGAGTTCGTCCCCGTAGCGCTGGTCGATCAACTGGAGATAGCTCGAGACCATCCGCAGAGGCTCTTGCAGGTCGTGACTGGCGGCGTAGGCGAACTGTTCGAGTCGCTCGTTCGAGGCCTCGAGCGCTCGCTCGCGATTGCTTCGGCCGCCGGAGCTGGACCGGCTCGGTTCGGAACCGCCGGACCGTCTCTCAGGTCGTCGCTCGAGCGAGAGCGTTTCACCGCGTCCGCAGTGTCGACACTCGAGTTCGAGGTCGGCTCCGACTCGAACGTGGGTCACGTCACGGTGGCCACAGCTCGGACAGCACAGCCACGCCCCGAACGGACGCCCGTCGCGGGACCGCCCGTGGTCTCGATCCGTGTCGTCTCCGGCGTCGTCGTCACACTCTCGAGCGTCCGCCGCCCGGACCACTCGAGGTTCGCGATCCCACTCGACGAGCCCGGAATCCGCCAGCTTCGGGAGGTGAACGTGAACGAGGGCGATTCGTACTCGCTCGCACGTTCTACCCTCGAGTTCGCGTGACGATCCCTTCGTGGCGAGACGCGTCGCGAGGGCGGTCACGGACAGCGGTTCGTCCCTCGAGCGAAGGAGTCGGAGTATCCGTCGGCGAGGGCGTGATACGGGCGGTTCGACGCCGAAATCGGCGGGGTGGGTACCACTCATTCCGTACGAACGGGTCCGGCACAAACCGGGATAGTACGAGGGGTAGTCCGAACAACGGAATTATATCCGGGGAGCTATCTCGGTGCTCGATCGACCGAGTCGAGCAACACCGTTGTGAGGACCTGCTTGGTCCCGCCTCGGATCCGTTTGGACATCGCCTGCTGGGTGATTCCGAGCTCTGCTCCGAGTTCCGACAGGGAGGCCTCGCTCGGCGTGTCGAAGTACCCCTGATTGAGCGCGAGCACGAGTGCCGTGCGCTGTTCGGGCGTCAGTCCCAGCTGTCGCCCCGAGTTGACGTGTTCGGACAGCGAGTAGACTCGTTCGAGGTGAACCGAAATCTCGTGATCCGTACAGAAGTTGTAGAACCCCGCGAGCGCGTCGTGGTTCGGGAACCGCAGCCGAAAAAACCAGCTGTCGGTGCTGTAGGCCTCGAGAATCACTCCGTCGGTCTCGCCGATCCCGTACAGCAGGTCGTGAACGTCGCCGGCCCAGGTCGCCCGATAGAGCGCGTAGTCGTCGACCGAATCCAGTCGCGTCAGATCGTGGACCGCCGGATGCGTTCGGATCGCCCGTTCGACTTCCTCCGGGTCGTCACACCGAACCCAGAAGTACGGCATCATCGACCCCGTCGCCGGGACGATGCGCTCGAGTTCGATGGTGGTGTCGGGTGCCTCGGTGAAGACGTCGCCGAAGACGAACTCCGATGACGGGACGGTAAACTCCGCGATAATACTCATTCGTCCGTCCACTCCGCCGGAACCGATATCGCTCTTGCGGAGCGCTCGAGGGATGGTTCTCGAGAGTGCCGGGCCGAGAGCGATTGTGAACTACACCCAGAAACGCTCGCTACGCTGCGCTGTTCTGGTCTACTTCAAATCGCTCTAGCCGCTTTGCTCCGCACGAAGTTGTTCGTCGCAAAAGCGGGCCGGGCGCGATTTGAACACGCGACCGTCTGATTAAGAGTCAGACGCTCTGCCGGACTGAGCTACCGGCCCTGTACCTCCGACTTTCGGACCTGGATAAATATACGTTTCCCTTGGGAGGCGCCGTGTCAGGCGTCTCCAAACGGCTTCTCCTCGAGCGTGCGCCGACGTTCCAATCTTCGGGACCGTTAAGTACGGTCGGTTCGACCACACTCTCACATGAGCACGGGGGTTACTATTTCGTCAATCTCGGACTATGCGATTCTCGGCTGCGGGAGCGTCGGCTACGCCGTCGCCGAGGAACTCGTCGAGCAGGGAAAGGACGTCGTGATCATCGATCGCGACGAGAGCCGCGTCGAATCCCTGCGCGACCAGGACCTGGACGCCCGCACCGCCGACATCCGCGAGCCCGAGGCCGCCGACCTCGTCGCCGAGCGGGACGTCGTCCTGATTCTCGCCTCCGACGTCGAAGCGAACAAGGCCGCCGTCGAGCACATCCGTACGAGAAACGACGAGAGCCAGTTCCTCGTCGCGCGGGCGAGCGACCCCGTCTCGGGCGACGAACTCTCCGATCTCGGCGCCGACATCGTCATCAATCCCTCCTCGGTGATCGCCGAGTCCGCCCTCCGGGCGCTCGAGTCGGGCGAGCTCGAGTACAACGCGGGGAAACTCGCCCGGCTGGTCGAGGAGACCGACTCGCGGATGGCGATTCTCACTCAGGACAGTCCGGACCCCGACTCGATCGCCAGCGCCGCAGCCCTGCAGGCGATCGCCGACCACCTCGACGTCGAGGCCGACATCGTCTACCTGGGCGACGTCGGCCACCAGGAAAACAGGGCGTTCGTCAACCTGCTTGGGATCGATCTGATCCAGTGGGAGGAGATCGACGACCCTGGCGAGTACGACACCGTCGCGCTGGTCGATCACGCGACCTCCTCCGAGATGAACCTCGAGATCGACATCATTATCGACCATCACGAGGCCGAGGAGACCTACGATCCCGAGTTCGTCGACATCCGCCCGAACATGTCCTCGACGTCGACGATCATGACGAAGTACATCCAGGAGTTCGACATGAACGTCTCCGAAGAGGTCGCCACCGCCTTGCTGTACGGCATCCGTGCGGAGACCCTGGATTTCAAACGCGACACGACCCCCGCCGACCTCACCGCCGCCGCCTACCTCTACCCCTTCGCGAACCACGACACCTTAGAGCAGGTGGAGTCGCCGTCGATGTCTCCAGAGACGCTAGACGTCCTCGCCGAAGCGATCACCAACCGCGACGTCCAGGGCAGCCACCTCGTCTCGAACGCCGGTTTCGTCCGAGACCGCGAGGCGCTGACCCAGGCCGCGGGCCACCTGCTCGACCTCGAGGGCGTGACGACGACCGCCGTCTTCGGCATCGCCGACGAGACGATCTTCCTCGCGGGCCGCTCGAAGGACATCCGCATCAACATCGGAAAGGTCCTCGACGACGCCTACGGCGAGATGGGCGAGACGGCGGGCCACTCCACGCAGGCCAGCGCGGAGATCCCGCTGGGCATCTTCACCGGGATCGAGATCTCGGAAGGCACTCGGGACACCCTGCTCGAGCTCACCGAAGAAGCGGTCAAGCGGACGCTGTTCGACGCGATGGGTGTCGACGGCAGCGAGGGTTCGAACGGTAATTGATTAGGCGACGATCTCGTCTTCTTCTTCGTCGTCGGGATCGCGGACGCGCTCGACGACATCGTTGATCAGAATGACGTCCCCGACCGACCGGACCCAGCGGTAGGGGACGATGACGCCCTTTCCGGCGCGGGCCTCCTGGCGGAACAACTCCTCGTTTAAGTTGCCGAGCGCGAGTCCCTCGATCGTCTCCTCGCTGATATTGAGCTGAAGATCCTCGACCTCACCGACGAAAACGCCGTTGTTCGAGTACACCTCGCGGCCGACGAGCGAGGTGACCTCTTGGTGCGTGTCGTCCATGTTAGGGGTCATGTATGGGTGGCTCTTAACTCTTGGTCAGACGGCCCCGATCGGCGTCGATCGAGGGCGCTACCCCTCGAGTAGTTCGTCGACGGTCGCGTGATCGGCCAGCAGCTCCGCCATCCGCTCGACCGTCTCGGCGTCGCGGGTGCGCCCGCTTCTGATGACATCCTCGGCTCGTTCGACCGTCGTCAGCGTATCCGTCTGGACCGAGAGGATCGGCATCCCCTTCTCGGTCGCCTGGCCGACGATCGCGCCCGAGGGACGGTGTCCGCCCGTAAGGATGAGACAGCGGACGCCGGGCGCCTCGAGCGCGGCCGTGTGGATCTCGGCGCGGTCGCCGCCGGTGATGACCGCGGCGTCTTTCGTCCGGCGGAAGTGTCGCAGGGCGCTGTCGGCGCCCATCGCCCCGACAGTGAAGCGCTCGACGTAGGCGTCGTCGCCCGCGTCGACGAGCGTCGACGCGCCGAGTTCGTCCGCCAGTTCAGCGACAGTGACGCCCGCGAGCGTCCGCTCGCTCGGGATCACGCCGTGGACGTCGATCCCTCGGCCCTCGAGGAAGGGGACGACGTCGGTCTCGAGCCCGTCGTAGGCTGCGTCGGAAACGTCGTTGAAGACCACGCCCGCGAGCCTGTCGCCGAAGGTTCGGGCCGCCGCCAGCACGTCGTCGGCGTCGCCGGGGACCTCGTAGGGTGCGACCAGCAGGACCCGGGCGTCGAGCAACTCCGCGAGGTCGGCGTCGGCGAGGTCGACGATCTCGCCGATGTCGTAGCTGCCGCCGCCCTCGAGGATCATCCGATCGTAGCCGGCGGAGACCTCGCTGAAGGCTTCCCGAACGCGGTCGCGGATCTCGTCGGGCTGCTCGCGGCCGCGGATCGCCTGCTCGACGAACGTCGGCGAGTAGACCACGGGTTCGAGGTCGTGGATCTCGGCCTCGAGATCGAGCAGCTCCTTGGCGAGCATCGGGTCTTCGTCTAAGGTCTTCCCGACGTTGCTCTGCAGGCGGGTGCCCTTCGGTTTCATGTAGCCGACGTCCTCGCCGCGCTCGCGGGCGAGGCTGGCGAGCGCCAGCGCGATCGCCGTCTTTCCGGTACTCTCCTCGAGCGAGGCGACGAGGATCGGCGTCCGCGAGCTGTCGGCGGTCGATTCGCTGTCGGTGTCGATGTCGGTGTCGGTGTCAGTCATAGTTCGTCGGTGTCGACGGTGAGTCGGAGGTCGATCGCCTGTACGCCATCGGGGCCGGCGACGAGGGGGTTGACGTCGAGTTCGAGGATCGATGGGAAGTCGGTGACCAGCTGTGAGAGCCGCTGGACCGTCTCGACGATGCTCTCGACGTCGGCCGGCTCGCGCCCGCGGGCGCCGCGCAACAGCGGCGCCGCCCGGATCTCGTCGACCATCTCGCGAGCCTCTCCCTCGCCGATCGGGGCGACCCGGACCGAGGTGTCCTCGAGGATCTCGACGAAGATCCCGCCCAGGCCGAAGAGGAGTAGGGGACCGAACTGCGGATCCCGGTTCATCCCGACGATCGTCTCCGTCGACTCGTCGAGATCGAGCATTTCCTGGACCTGCACTCCGAGGATCGTCGCGTCGGGCTGGTAGTTGCGCGCCCGCGCGACGACGTCCTCGTATGCGTCGTAGACATCGTCGTCGCTGACGCCGATCTTGACGCCTCCGATATCCGACTTATGGGAGATGTCGGGGCTGACGATCTTCATCACGACGTCGCCCTCGATCGACTCGGCGACGTCGCGTGCCCGGTCGGGGTCGTCGACGATCTCGCCCTCGGGCGTCGGGATGCCGTAGGCCTCGAGCAGGTCCATCGACTCGACGCCGAGGCGGTTGTCGTCGCGGTCGCGGGCCCGCGCCAAGATCTCTCGAGCACGGTCGCGGTCGACGTCGAACTCGGCCGGCTCGTCGATCGCCCGGTCGCCGATGTCGCGGTGGCGCGCGAGCGCGTCGAGTCCCGCAACCGCGCGGGAAGGGTCGAAGTAGTTCGGGATCCCGAACTCCCGGAGCACCTCCTCGGCGGCTCGAGCGCGCTGGCCGCCCATCAGGCAGGTGACGACGGGTTTCCCGTACTCCTCGCGTTTTTCGATGACGACCTCGGCGAGCTTGTCGTACTGCAACACGGCGGTCGGCGCGCTGACGACGACCGCGCTCCCGACGTTCGGGTCCTCGAGCGCGATGTCCAGCGCCTCGCGGAAGCGCTCGATGTCGGCGTCGCCGATGGCGTCGATCGGGTTGTAGACGTTGGCCTCGTCGGGCATCGCCTCGGCGAGCGCGTCGATCGTCTCGTCGGTAAAATCGGCCATCCGGAGCGAGGAGTCCCCGACTGCGTCGGTCGTGAGTACGCCGGGGCCGCCGGCGTTGGTGACGACCGCGACGCCGTCGGTCTCGGGCACGGGCAGCCCCGACAGCGCTCGGGCGTAGTCGAACAGCTCTTGGACCGATGTCGCCCGCACTACGCCCGCCTGCTCGAGACCGGCCTCGTAGGCGCGTTCGCTGCCGGCGATCGCCCCAGTATGCGAGGAAGCCGCCTGCGCGCCGGCGTCGGTGCGGCCGGACTTGACGAGGACGATCGGGGTGTCGTCGGTCACCTCGCGAGCCGCCCGAACGAACCCCTGTCCGTCGTCGATGTCCTCGAGGTAGCCGATGATGACGTCCGTATTGGGGTCCTGGCCCCACTCTCGGACGAAGTCCGTCTCGTCGAGTACCGTCTTGTTGCCGAGCGAGACGACGTCCTGGAAGCCGATCCCCTGTTCGTTGGCCCAGTCGAGTACGGCCGTAATAAAGGCCCCCGACTGGCTCATAAAGGAGATCGAACCCTCGAGGGCGTCCTCCGGGCCGAACGTGGCGTTCATGTTGGACGGCGTCGACATCACACCGAGGCTGTTCGGCCCCACGACGTTGAGGTCGTACTCCGCGGCGATCTCGCGGAGCCGGCGCTCCCGTTCGGCGCCCTCGCCCCCCGTCTCCGAGAAGCCGGCAGTGATGACGACGACGTCGTCGGTGCCCGCCTCGGCGACGTCCTCGATCGCGTCGATCACGACCGTCGGCGGAACGACGACCACCGCCAGATCGATCGGCGGCGCGGCCTGTACGTCGCGATAACACTCGAGCCCGAGGACCTCGTCGCGGTTAGGGTTGACCGGGATCACCTCGCCTGCGAACTCGTCTCGCAGGTTCTCGAGGATTGCCCGGCCGACGGCGCCCTCGCGGTCGGTGGCGCCGACCACGGCGACGGTCTCGGGTGCAAAGAGGTCGGATAACCGTCCCATCGCTCGAGTGTTTGACGAGCAACGGGTTAAACGTGTAGCGTGCTCCCGCAGCCTGGGAACCTAATGCATCGAGATCGCGCTGCTGGCCCGGCTCGAGGCCAGGATCGCCAGCGCGTAGATCCCGATCGCCACGACGACGATCGACCCGCCGGGTGGCAGTCCCTGCGAGATCGCGAAGCCGAACCCGCCGAGCACTGACACCTGGCCGAACAGGATCGACAGCGAGAGCGTCTCGCGGAACCCGTGGGCGACTTGGGAGGCCGCTGCGACCGGGATGACGAGCATTGCGGCGACGAGAATAACGCCCATGATCTGCATGGCGCCGACGACGACGACGGCGGTCATCACGATGAGCAGCGTGTTGTACCAGGTGACGTTGAGGCGGGCGACCCGGGCGGCCTGCTCGTCGAACGTGATGAAGAGCAGCTGCTTGTAGGTGAGCGCGACGACGCCGACGACTGCGACGGTCAGGATCGCGACCAGCCGCGCGCCCTCGGCGGGGATGACGGCCGCGCTCCCGAACAGGTAGTCCTCGATACTCACCCCCGAGAAGCCGCCGCGACCGTAGCTGATGATCAGCGTCCCGACGGCGAAGCTGCCGGTGAGCATGATCGCGATCGGCACGTCGCCGTAGGTGTTCGTCCGCTCGGACAGAAACTGGACGAGCAACGCGCCGACCACGGCGACGACGAGCGCGGAGACGAGCAGGGAGCCGTCCCAGTCGGTCGTCGCGCTAAAGAGCAGCCCGATGGCGACCCCCGCGAACGCGGTGTGAGCGAGGGTTTCGCCGATCAGAGCCATCTCTCGGTGAACGAGGTAGGTACCGACCAGCGGGGCGGCGATCCCGACGAGCACGCCCGTCGCGATCGACCGCAGCATAAACGAGTAGCCGAAGACGCTCGTTCCGAGGTAGTAGTCGAGCCACATTCCGGCGACCGTGTACTGATCGTACAGCGTCCCCGCGTAGGGGTACTCCTGGAGCCACTCGAGGGCCAGAAAGATCATCATCACGACCGCGAACAGCCCCGTGAGCGCGATTCCGATCCGCTCGAGGTGGCGTCTGGTTGTCCGCTCCATCAGTGGTGGTGGTGGACGACCTGCCCGGTCGTTCCGTACGCCTGCTCCAAGGCGTCGCTTTCGACGAACGATTCCGTGTCTCCGTGGTGGAACAGCTCCGTGTTGATGCAGGCGACTCGGTCCGCCCGGTCGGTGACGACGCCGATGTCGTGCTCGATCAGGACGATCGTGATCCCGTCGTCGTTGAGCGAGTCGAGCAGCTTGTAGAACGCGTCCCGGGACTCGGCGTCGACGCCGACGGTGGGTTCGTCCAGCGCCAGCAGGTCGGCCTCGGAGGCAAGCGCTCGTGCGATGTAGGCGCGCTGGCGCTGTCCGCCCGAGAGCGCGTTGATCCGCCGGTCGGCCAAATCGGTGATGCCGACCGTTTCGATGGCGTCCTCGACGATCTCGCGGTCGGTGTCGGTCAGCCGCGAGTGGCCGGCGTGGGCGAACCGTCCCATCGTGACCGCTTCACGGACGGTAACGGGCATCGTCCCGCCGCGACTCGTGGCCTTCTGGGAGACGTAGCCGATGCGCTCGCCCTGGTCGAACTCGTCGACCGGCTGGCCGAACAGTTCGATCCGCCCGCTGTCGGGGCTATGCAGGCCGAGAATCAGGTGTAACAGCGTCGTCTTCCCCGAGCCGTTCGGTCCGACCAGCCCGAGGAAATCTCCCGCGTCGATCGTCAGCGAGACGTCTCTGACGGCGACGGTCTCGCCGTAAGAAAACGTCACGTGTTCCATGTCGACGATCGAGCTCACGGGCCTCTCACTCGCGTATCGAACGCGGATATGCTTATGTCTTCCATTTCGCCGTCTACTCGGCGCCGAGTGCTTTCGCGAGCGACGGGACCGTGACCTCCTCTAGCTGCTCGACCCAGCCGTATCCCTGCTCGTTCCACTCCTCGGTCGTCCCCTCCGCGGGGGTGACCGGCGCAGCCTCGGTAGCGTCGGTCTCGTCGAGCAACACCTCGACCATCTGTGGGACGTCAGTCTCGGGATCGGGCGTCTCGAACGGATCGTAGAGGATCGTGTCGATATCCTGTTCCTCGACGACAGTGATCAGCTCCGAGACGTCCTCGCTCGATTCGACCGCGTCCGGCGAGACGCCGACGGGGGTTCGGATCTCGAAGTCGTAGCGCTCCTCGAGGTAGCCGAACGACTGGTGGCCCGCGAGGACGGCGACGTCCCGGGTCGCGTTCTCGGCAACCTCCTCGAACTGCTGGTGAACGTCGTCCATCCGATCGGTGTAGTCGGCGGCGTTTTCCTCGTACGTGTCGGCGTTGTCCGGATCGATCTCGCCCAGCTCGGCAGCGATCGTCTCGACCATCTCCTGAGCGAGAACTGGATCGACCCAGACGTGTGGGTCGGCGAACTCGGTGGATTCCTCGTCGTCGCCCTCGACGACCGCGACCGAGGCGTTGTCCGCGCTCGTGTCCCAGACGACCTCGCCGTCGGCCACCAGCTCGAAGACGACCATCGTCCGGCCCTCCTCGAGGCCGTGGAATTCGACGTGATCGCCCTGCGATTCGATCTCGATGGCGTCGGCGTCAGCGCCGTCGGGAACCTTCGCCTCGAGCGCGAACGGTTCGTCCTCGCCGAGCGGGAGGACCCGTCCCTCGGCGTCCTCGAAGACCCCCTCGATCGCGAGCTGTCCGTCGAGCGGGACGTCGGGAACGCCGCCGTGCCAGTGATCGTCGTGCCAGTAGGCGACCTCTTCGCCAGTACGTTGGTCGTAGAGTTCGAACTCGGCGACCTCGACGGCCGTCGGATCGCCGTCGTACTCTTCGACGGGTTCGCGATCCTCGTCGGTCTCGCGGTCCATCGGGATCAGCTGTCCCTCGACGGCCTCGAGGGCGTCGATCAGCTCGACGTCCTCGGACTCGAGGTCGGCGGCGACGTCCTGCGCCCAGGCGAACTCGGGCGAATCGAGGTAGACGAAAAACGCCGACTCCGTGATCTCGCGCTGGAGGTCGACCGGGGGCTCCCAGCCGTGGCCCATCTCTCCGGTTTCGACCGGGTTCTCGATCGTCATCTCGTCGCCGACGAGCTGTTCCGTCCAGTCGGCGAGCGTGAAGAAGGCGGCGTACCCCTCGTCCGCGTCCCCGCCCTCGTCGTCGGGCTCGCTCAGACAGCCCGCGAGAACGCCGAGGGAGAGCGCACCGGCGCTCGAGCGCAACACTGCGCGGCGTGACCGTGTCATACGAGGAGATACGAGCGGGCGAATAAAAGGGTTATTATGTGCGCGAGGCCAGTTAATAACTCGTTGCAGTGATCGGTCGCGTGATAACAACGAGCCGCAGTATCGAACGGAGCCGACAAAAGGGAGACCGTATCCGGGCGGAACGGGGGTGACACGAGAGTCGGTTACGGATGCGGGAGGGCGGAACCGAGTTGCTAGTGGTCGTCGTCGTGGTCGTGGTCGTCGTCGTGGTCGTGGTCGTCGTCGTGGTCGTGATCGTCGTCGTGGTCGTGATCGTCGTCGTGGTCGTGATCGTCGTCGTGGTAGTCGCCGTCGGCGTGGTTCTCTTCGGCGTCGAAGTCCTCGACGACTTCGACCTCGAGCTCCGGCGAATCCCAGTCGGAGTGGTCGTCGTGCCAGATCTGGAAGACGACCTCGGTGATTCCCTCCTCCTCGCCGGTTAGCTCGACGTGGTCGCCGTGGGACTCGATCTCGACGTTCTCCTCGGCACCCTCGGCGATCTCGGCCTCGAGCTGGTACTCCTCGTCCTCGCCGAAGGCGACCTCCTCGCCGTCGGCGTCCTCGGCGTGGGCCTCAACGGCGATGCCGTCCTCGAGCGGAACGTACAGCGGGCCGTGATCCCAGTGGTCGTCGTGGACGTACGCGAGCTGCTCGCCGGACTCGTGGTCGATCAGCTCGAACTCTTCGACGTCCATGTGATGATCGTCGTCATCATGATCGTCGTCGTGATCGTCGTCGTCGTGATCGTCGTCGTGGTCGTCACCGTTGGCTTCGTCGTCGCCGTTAGCCGCACCCTCCTCGTCCTCCTCGTCGTCGTCGCCGACACAGCCGGCGATACCGAGTGCAGCGAGGGAACCGGACGCTGCGAGCAGCTTCCGACGGGTCGAGCTGGTTCGATCGTTCGTCATTGTTAGATACCACTCGTAGAGTACGAGGGGTTAGTAATGAAATTGACGATATTATTAATCGCTGCGGCGACGATCGAACGATAGTGGTAGAGCAGAGCAGAAGACGTAACAGGTCCACAGAGCGGGACGGAGACGCTCTCCGGTCGGTCTCGAGGAGAGACTGCGCCAGTAAGCTGAATCGCTAGTCGCTAGTGTGGTTCATCGGTCCCTCGAAGTCGTCGACGACCTCGACCTCGAGCGGAGGGGAGTCCCACCCGAACCGATCGTCGTCCCAGAGCTCGACGGCAATCTCGGTGGCCCCCGCCGATCGACCGACCAGACCGACGTGGTCGCCGCCGGGTTCGATCGCGACGGTCTCGTCTCCCTCCTCGACGGCGACGGCACCGAGGTGATAACTCCCGTCCTCGCCGAGTGTCAGCTCGCCGTCGGCGTCCTCGGCTCGAGCGCCGACCGAGAGTCTTCCCTCGAGCGGAACGAGGAGCGGCCCGACCTCCCACCCGTCCCCGTCGACCGTCGTGAGTGACTCCCCCGTCTCGGGATCGGTGAGGGCGAACGCCTCGACGGTCACGTACTCCTCGGACTCCTCGTCGTCGCCGAAACAGCCGGCGAGTCCGAGCGTCGCGAGGGAGCCGGACGCCGCGAGCACGGCCCGCCGGGTCCGTTCAGTCGCCATCGCTCGAGGCGTCTCGGAGGGGGCAATCGAGGGGCCGACCAGCTAGCGACGGATCCGAATGCATTACTAGATATCTGAATTACCACTTCCCCAAGTGCTTTCGGGTACGGCGGCGTCGGATCCGAACCCCCCGCCGACGAGGGCAATTCATACGGTCTGCTGTACCGGTTTTCCGGAGCGACCGCAGACGGCTCGCGGCCGTTCCCGTACTGACGGACAGAAGTCCGTATCAGTCGGCGACGGCGGCCGGCTCGGCGTCGGCGTACCGGCCCAGCCGGTCGGGATCGATCGGGAAGACCGCCGTCGGCGTCCCCGCGGCCGCCCACACGGTGTCGAACTCGAGTAGCGTCTCGTCGAGGACGACCGGGACCGTGGTGTCGTGACAGAAGGGCGGGACGCCGCCGATCGACCAGCCGAGCGTCTCCCTGATCCGTTCGGGGTCGGCCATCTCGACGTCCTCGGCCGGCACGTCGAAAGCGGCGCCGAGGGCCGACTCGGCCACTCGGTTCGCACCGCTGGTGACGCAGACGACCAGCGATCCGTCGACGTCGAAGGCCAGCGAGCTGGCGATCTGGGCGACGTCGCAGCCGACGGCGTCGGCCGCGTCTTCCGCCGTTTTCGTTCCCTCGGGAAACTCCTCGATATCAGGGTCGAACCCGTAGGCCTCGCGAGCCCGTTCGGCGAACGTCGCTGCGCGCGGATGCATGCAGTACACCACCGAGACGCGCGACAAAAAATCGTCGGGCGCGGACCCCGCTACTCGAGCGAGACGTCGAGGCGAACGCCGTCGAGCCGTCGGTAGGCGGGACCCGGGTCGCGGACGACCTCGAACGCGTCGAACCGGATCACGAGGCGGCCGGGATCGATCGTCGCCCGGAGGATCGGGCCCCGACTGGTGACGGTGACGTACGGCGGGGCGGGAACCGGGCTCGCGCCGAGTTCGCAGCCGGCCGCGTCGACGGCGTCGGTCAGCAGGGTAGACAGCTGCTCGAGCAGCCCGGCCGCCTCGAGGGCCGCTCGCAACGGGACGACGACCCGATCGGGGCTCGTCGTCCGGGAGGTATCCCAGGGTTCGGCGACCAGATCCGCACAGTCGTCGACGCCTTCGACGACGGCTCCCCACTCGCGCTGGATCCGGCGCCGGGTCGCCCGGACTGGGTGAGACACGACCGTGACTGCCACGGGCTCCCACTAAGCTCTCACGACTTTCACGTACTATGGCCGTCGCTCGCGAACCGTCCCGACGTTGATCGTCTCAACCTGGGACGCGGCCTCCCGAACCGCCTGTTTCCACTCGGGCTCCTCGCGGCCGTCGAGCTCATTCCGGAGCCGTTCGTTCTCGTCCTCGAGCGTGTGGACCCGTCCCTCGAGGTCGCCGACGCGGTCCTCGAGGTCGTACCGTCGGCTCCGGTGGGCCTCGAGGTCCTGGCGAAGTTTGTTTCGCTCCCGACGAAGCTGCTCGAGCTCCTCCCGGAGCCGTTCGTTGGTGCGTCGGCTCCGGTCGAACTTCCGTTTCTGGACGGTGACCTCGTCGTCGGCGTCCTCCCCAAGAGCGACCTCGTTCGATCGGGTCGCGTTGACGACGGCGCCTACGAGCAGGATCATGCCGCCGAAGTACAGCCAGGTGAGCAACAGCAGGATGGCGCCGATCGCTCCCCCCGACTCGGAGTCGGCCGCCAGCGAGACGTACACCTGGAACAGCGACTGGAGCGCGGCCCAGCCGACCGCGGCGACGGCGACCCCGGGAAGGACCTCGCGGACGGTGACCTCCATCTTGGGGAAGAAGTAGTACATCGGCATGAACGCGATCGAGAGTCCCACGATCAACAGGAGCGGGTTTATCAGCCCGAGAAACGGCACGTCCGGCAGGATCGCGAAGGCGATCGTCGCCGCCGACGCGGCCACCAGCGCCAGGGTGATCGCGCCGAGGACGATGATTCCGTCACGAACCTCGCCGAGCAGGGAGCTCTCTGCGGTCGTCCCGTAGATCTCTGAGAACGCGGTGTCGAGCCCGCGGAAGATCTTCAGCGACCCCCAGACGAGCGTGACGAGCCCGATAATCGACGCGCCGGCCGTCGCCGGCGACTCCGTGAGGGCGTCCTCGAGCATGATCTGGCCGCTCTCGGGGAGGACCCCCTCGGTCGTCGCGGCGACGTCGGCCGCGAGCTGTTCGTCGCCGAGCAGCGAGACGAGAAAGAACAGAAGGACGAGCAACGGAATCAGCGAAATGAACGCGTGGTACGCGATGCTCGCGGCCATGAACGGAACGTTCTTCTCCTGGATTCCCGCCACGACCGATTTCGCGAACGGGACGGCACCCTGAGTGTCGCCGGACATACGGTACGAATTCGCTCGAGGGGTGAAAGATCACCCGCTTGCACTGACCGCCCGCGGTGCACGTAGGGGCCGAAGCATCCTCGCCGACTCGATTTGCTCCGTCGGACCCTCCGTATGGAGGGGAAACTGAGAAGTTATCTTTCCTGATTCGTAAAAAATATTTTTGCATGGGGAAGGTTTAAGAGCGAGGCGCCTGTATCGTGTAGTACGATGAGCACCCAGAAAACAGTCCGTCAGCCGGCAGACGTCGTCGAGGAGAACGAGCTTCGGCTCGACCAGGAGAAGGCCGAGCAGGTCGTCGAGGCGTTGAACACGGAGCTGGCGAACGCGTACGTACTGTACCACCAGCTCAAGAAACACCACTGGGTCGTCGAGGGTGCGGAGTTCCTCCCGCTCCACGAGTTCCTCGAGGAGGCGTACGAACACGTCGAGGAGGGCGCCGACGTTATCGCCGAGCGCGCACAGGCGCTGGGCGGCGTTCCCGTCTCCGGTCCGTCGAACCAGGAGGCCCGCGCGACCGTCGAGTTCGAGGGCGAGGACGTCTACGACGTCCGTACGATGTTCCAGAACGACCTCGAGATGTACGGCGACATCATCGAGTCGATGCGCGACAGCATCGAGCTCGCGGAGAACCTGGGCGACTACGCGACCGCCGAGATCCTCCGCGAGATCCTCGTGACGCTGGAGGACGACGGCCACCACTTCGAGCACTACCTCGAGGACGACACGCTCGTCCTCGAAGAGGCGACGAAGTAACGGTCGAACGACGGTACGGCGACGGTACTCGAATTCGCTTTTTGCGCCCGTCAGAAGGAGAGAGCCGGCTCTCGACAGCTCGATCGACGAGGGAGCCGAAGCCGTTACCGTTCGAGATCGACGGCGCAATCGGTCGCGATCCAGCCGTCCTTGTTGTCGCGTTCGGTGATTACGAGCTTGCCTGGGCGGGGTTCGTGGCTGGAAACGACTGCGGTCGGCTCTTCGGTGGGTTCCTCGGTATCCGTCTCCTCCCTACGGGCGGGTACGTCCATTACGTGGGATTAGGTGAACCTAAATATAAAAAGTTTTGGTCAACCTAAGATCGTTGGTGCGACGAGGTTCCCCGGGGCCGTTCTCCCCGTCAGGCGTACTTTCAAGCCCGATACCGTTGTAACCGCGCGTATGGAGTTCGACGTCGTTCGGGGCGACATCGCCGAACAGTCCGCCGACGCGCTCGTCAACGCCGCCGGCACGAGCCTCGAGATGGGGTCGGGCGTCGCCGGCGCGCTCCGACGCGGGGCCGGCCGAGAGATCAACGAGGCGGCGACCGAGAAGGGACCGGTCGATCTCGGGGAAGCCGCGGTCACCGACGCCTACGACCTCGACGCCGAGTACGTCATCCACGCCGCGGCGATGCCCCACTACGGGGTTCACGAGACTCCGTCAGAGTCTCGTGAGCTAACCAGAACCGGAGGTTCTGGTGCTGACGGGCAGGCGACCGAAGAGAGCATCCGCGACGCCACGCGGAACGCCCTCGAGACGGCCGACGAGCTGGGTTGTCGGTCGCTCGTAATGCCGGCGCTGGGCTGCGGTGTCGCCGGCTTCGACCTCGAGGCGGGCGCCGAGATCATCGGCGAGGAGATCGACGGGTACGATCCCGACTTCCTCGAGGACGTTCGATTCATCGCCTACAGCGACGAGGAGTACGACGCGATCCGCGCGGCGACCGGGAGAGCCGACGACTCCCGCTAGGGCGGGAGCGAAGCCGATCGGTAACCGAATCTCGACGGGAGCGGTCGGCCGGATCCGAGTCAGGCACTGGCCGCGTTCGAAACTGGCAGGTGACGGCGAATTCCCCCCCGCTGAGAACCGCTACCCGTCTTTACTTGACAGGCCATCGGAGTACCACACGGGTGAACGGAGATGTACGACACGATCCTCGTCCCGACGGACGGTAGCGAACAGGCCTCCCGCGGCATCGACCACGGGCTGAACCTCGCCGAGCAGTACGACGCCTCGGTGGTGTGTCTCTACGTCGTCGACGAACGGCGCCACGGACGGCCGCCGGCGCTCGGCAGCGTCGAGGCCGAACACGAGAAAATCGAGGACGATGCCATCGACATGCTCGAGGAGATCGCCGGCCGCGCCCGGAAAGTCGGCCTCGAGGCGGAGTGTGAGTGTTGTCGCGGGCTGCCCTGGGAGGAGATCGTCGACTACGCGGAGCGGGAGGACGCCGACCTGATCGTGATGGGACGACGAGGGGCGACAAACGACCGGCGAACGCCGCTTGGCAGCGTCACCGAACGAGTCGTGCGCCAGACGGAGATTCCGGTACAGGCGGTCTGAGGGACCGGCGTGATCGTGTCGCTGTCGATCCGGGGTTCGAGCCTCGAAGCGCCCACCGAGAGCGGTTGCGGTCAGAACAGCGAGAGGCCACGAATCTCGACGGCGTCGCCCTCTTGGACGCGTCCGATGACCTGCCCGTCAGTTTCGGCGACCAGCGACCCGGCTTGTTCTTCGGGGAGCGCGACGACGAACCCGGTTCCCATATTGAACGTGCGGTGCATCTCCTCGTCGGAGACGTCGCCCTCCGACTGAACGAACTCGAAGATCGGCTGGGCCGGCAGCGGATCGTCGATCACGTACCGATGCTCGCCCATCCTGGAGAGGTTCGTCCAGCCACCGCCGGTGACGTGGGCCGCCGCGCGGACGTCGTGTGCGCGCATCGGCTCGAGCAGGTCGGTGTAGATCCGAGTCGGTCGCAGCAGTTCCTCGCCGATCGACACCTCGGGGTTCAGCGGGAACGGCTCCGCGTACTCGTGGTCGCGGGTGACGGCCTCCCGAGCCAGCGTCAGCCCGTTCGAGTGGATCCCGTTCGAGGGGAAGCCGACGAGCGCGTCGCCGACCTCCGCTTTCCCCTCGAGGATCTCGTCTTTCCCGGCGAGGCCGGCGCAGGTCCCGGCCAGGTCGAAGCCGGTGACGACCTCGGGCATCACGGCCGTCTCGCCGCCCAGCAGCGTGAGGTCCGCCTGCTCGAGGCCGACGGCCAGCCCCTCCCCGATCTCGTTGGTCAGGGCGTCGTCGGGCTCGTCGATCGCGAGGTAGTCGACGAAGGCGACGGGCTCGACCCCCGCCGCGACCAGGTCGTTGACGTTCATCGCGATGCAGTCGATCCCGATCGTCGAGAAGTCCTCGATCGCCTCGGCGACCAGCAGCTTGGTGCCGACGCCGTCGGTCGCCAGCGCGAGGTACCGATCGCCGATGTCCAGCAGGCCGGCGTACTCGGTCGTCAGGTCGCTGCCGAACGCCTCGAGCAAGGCGGCGGTCGCGTCCTCGCTGGCCTCGATATCGACGCCGGTGTCGGCATAGGTCAGTCCCTCCGTGTCGCTCCCCTCGTCCGCGTGGTCCGTCATACCTCAACGACTGCCAGGGCCGAGCAAAAGGCCACCGGTCGGCGTTCAGAACGGGAAGCCAAAGAGGAGGTAAAAGCCCGCCAACAGCAGCAGGCTCAGCCCGAAAACGGCCCCGAAGATCGGCTTACTCCACTCGAGGACCGACTTCCCGTCGAGCGGGCCAAAGGGGATCATGTTGAACGCGGCCAGGAAGAGGTTGATCAACACGCCGAGGTGGCCGACGAGGCCGATCAGTCCCGGAAACAGCATCAGCGGGAAGAACAACAGCGCGAGCAGGTGGTTAGTCACCGGTCCTGCGAGCGCGATCAGGCCGTTCTCTCGAACCGTGATCCGGCCACGGTGGTAGACCGCACCCGGCGCGGCGAAGAGAAACCCGACCAGCGCGCTCATGATCGCTAAGAATAGCATCTGGTAGTCCGCCCGGAACTCCGCAGTTTGGCCGTGCTCGATCGCGACGACCTTGTGGGCGAGTTCGTGCAGCAGGAAGGCGACGCCGACGGTGACGAAGCTCAGCCCGATCATCGTGACGAACCAGCCCAGTTCGACGTCGAAGCGGTGGATCGGCGCCAGCAACAGCGCGAACGCGACGCTCAGCACGGTCCAGGCGATCGCGAGGTCAAACAGTTCCTTGTCGCTGAACGTGAGCTCCGAGGCTCGGCTCGAGTAGCTCACGCAACCACCCCTCTGATCAGCTCGAGGCTGTTCTCGGCGCCCCGGATCAGCTCGTTCATCAGGGCGTCGACGCCGCCGATCTCGGGTGCGAGCCACGGGATGACGACGATGAAAAACAGGAACGTGGCGATCATGCTCCCGATGTTCGTCAGCGCGACGATCATGATCAGCCGGAACAGCGGGACGTCGAACATCTCTTCGATCGCCTCGCCCATCGGGCGGTCGGCGTCGCCGATTATCTCGTTGAGCTGTTGGACGTCCCGGACGTTGACCGGGCGGTACTTGAGCTCGACGTAGCCGGCGAACCAGCCCGGCGCCAGCAGCGGATTGATGCTGGTGAGCCAGGCGACCGACCCGCCCACGCCAGCGCTGATCCAGCGGGCGCCCGCGAGCCGGGCCAGTGCGAACGCGAAGATCCCGTTGAACGCGAACCACGCCAGGAACAGCTGCAGGAGGAACGTGTTCTGGACCCCCGCCATGATCAACAGGAAAAAGAAGCCGACGAAGGCGATCATCGCCAGGTAGCCGGCAATCTTCACCGGCGAGAACCGCCGCCCCGACGCGGTGCCGGTCAGCGACTCCATCGGCGGTAGCTCTCCGGGATGCTCAAGGTAGCGCTCGATGCCGGCCTTGTGGCCCGCGCCGACGACGGCGACGACGTGGTACCCCTGCTCGCGGAGCCCGTGGAGCTTGTGGGCGATGTAGGCGTCGCGCTCGTCGATCAGGGCCTCGGCCCCGCGGGGGCTGAACCGGCGGAACTCCTCCATCATCGCGGCGACGACGTCGCCGTCGGTCATCTCCTCGATGTCGATCTCGTCTAACTCCTCGGTGTCCTCGGCGAGCCCGTCGAGGACGAAGCCGACGACGGCGCCGAGGGAGACGCCGATCCCGAGTCCCGCCAGGGCGCCGACGCCGCCCCGAACGGCGTAGCCACCCCAGTTCTCGAAGCCGGCCGGGGAGAGCGGGCCAATTCCGGTTCCGGTCGCGACCAGTGCGAGACAGCCGACCAGTCCGAGGACGGCTCCGGCGAGCAAGCGCAGCGAGAACCCGCTGACGAACCCGCCCGCGGAGCGGCCGGCCGACTCGAGGGAGGGCAAGAAGATCAGGCCGACGAGCAGTCCGCCGACGATCCCGACCCCGCCCGCGCCGACGTACTGCATCGTCGCGGGATCGGTGATACCCAGAGCTAGTAGGTCGCCGAGGCCGAACATCGGTGCAAGAAAGGCTCCAAAGACGAGTCCGAGAAAGGCGCCAAGCGCCGCACCGAAGGTGAGTCCGATCGTTCGCGGATCGGTAACCCCGAGCGCGAGCCCGCCGACCATCTTGAGCTTCTCGGCGAACGACAGCCGCGTCCAGAACCGCTGGATCGTGATCTGGATGTCCCGATCGACCAGCGCGACGCCGCTACCGTTTCGCTCGGCGGCCTCGATGGCGGCCCGCATGTCAGCCCCGGGCTCGATGTCGAATCGGCTGCCGAGCCGCGACTGAACGTACGAGAGCATCCAGTAGGCCAGAAACTGGAAGACGGTGTTACCCGAGAGCAGATCCTTCGCTTCGATGTCGTCCGGAGCGCCGCCCTGCATCTGGCGGTACCGGTTCTCGTCCAGTTCGACGGCAACGACGTCCGGCTCCCGCTCGTCGACGGTTTCGTGGACGTCGTCGACGCTCGCCTGCGAGACGTGAGCGGTCCCGAGGACGTCGACGGAACCCCGCCCCTTGCCGGCGGGGTCGGGGGGCTCCGGGACGTCGGCGTCGCCTGCATCACTCATTAGGAGTGCCAACTCGTCGCCGACTTTTACCAGTATCGAAGGACCGAATGAAATGTGTTCACACTCCACGATTCGCTCCCGGCATCTCTAACTGCGGACGCGGGCAACCCCCCGTGGATGACCGATCTGCTAGAGACGCTGATCGAGAACCGCGAGATGGTCCAGCCTAACCACGCGAACATGCTCGAGGTCGCCCACGGGGGCAATGTAATGAAGTGGATGGACGAGGTGGGCGCGATGTCTGCGATGCGGTTTTCGGGCGAAACCTGCGTCACGGCTCGGGTCGACCGGATGAACTTCGAACGACCGATTCCGGTCGGCGACACCGCCTACATCACGGCCTACGTCTACGACGCCGGTACCTCGAGCGTGAAGGTCCGGCTGGTCACCGAGCGCGAGGACCTGCGAACGCGCGAACGCGAGAAGACCACCGAATCGTACTTCGTCTACGTCGCGATCGACGACGAGAACCGGCCGACGACCGTGCCGGAGCTAACCGTCGACAGCGAGGCGGGGGAGCGGCTCCGTCGGGACGCTCTCGAGGGAGAAACCGACGGAAATAGCGACAAGAGCTAAATCGGTACTTCGCCAACTGCACTCATGGTCGAGCTGGAGACGGTCTTCGAGCTTCTGAGCGACGAACGCCGCAGGTACGCGCTGTACTATCTCTACGAGCGGAACGGCCCCGTCGCAGTCGAAAACGTCGTCGAGACGGTCGAGGAGTGGGAAGACGATGCCCTCGACGGCGATCCCGAGGACGACTCCTTCGACGAGATCGCCCTGGAACTCCAGCACGTCCACCTGCCGAAATCGGCGGAGGTGGAGTTCATCCAGTACGACCCCTCCCGCAACGCCGTCCAGATCAACGGCTCGCCCCCGGAGTTCGATGCGTTCGTCACGATCGCGAAGCTCCTCGAGACGCCGAGCGAGTAGGCTACAGCAGCCGTTCGACCTCGGCAAGCGACTCGAGGACGTGATCGGGCTCGGTGCTCGCCGACGCGAGGGTCGCCTCGTCGGTGATTCCGGTGAGCACGAGCGCGGTCTCCATCCCCGCACGGTTGCCGAGTGCAATATCGGTGTCGAGGCGATCGCCGACGACGAGCACGTCCGCGGGATCGGCGTCGAGTCGGTCGATCGCTGCCTCGGCCGCGACGCTCGAGGGCTTGCCCAGGATCGCGTCGGGCTCGCGGCCGGCGACGGCGCCCATTGCCGCGAGGATCGCACCCGATCCCGGCATCAGTCCGTCATCTACCGGGATCGTCGTGTCGGGGTCGGTTCCGTAGAACTCGACCCCGTCCTCGAGGGCCTGCAGCGACTCCCACAGGGTCCCGTAAGAGAAGTCGCTGTCGAACGAGCCGACGACGACGTCGGCGGCTTCGGGATCGTCGTCGAGCGCGACGTCCGCGTCGACCAGGATCGACTCGAGGCGGCCGTCGCCGACCAGGTACACCGTCGCGTCGGGGTGGGTCGCAGCGAGGTACTCCGCGGAGACCGTCGCCGACGTCAAGACGTTCTCGGGGTCGACCGCGATTCCGTGGGGCTCGAGTTTCTCCCGGTAGTGGGCGCTGCCTCGCGTCGGGTTGTTCGAGAACAGCAACCGGTCGCAGCCGGCCTGGTCGAGGGCCGCCAGCCCGTCGGTCGCGCCGGGGAGGAGCGCCTCCCCCCGAACGATCGTCCCGTCGACATCGAGGATCGCTGCCTCGTAGCCTGTCATCACCGGTCGTACGGCCAGGACGGGGTTGAGTGTTCGGATCCGCGAGTAACGGCAGGTATTTGATCGAAACGGGCCTCCCTCCGAGGAGGGACGCTCGATGACAGTTATACCACTGCTCGTCGACGTCGGTACCGCTCTCGAGGAAGCGACCGGTATCGTCCAGTACGCGCTCGTGTTCCTGTTCGCGGCGATCCCGGTGGTCGAGATCCTCGTCGTCGTCCCGGTCGCCGTCGGCCTCGGGCTGAACCCGATAACGACGGCGGTCGTCGCCTTCGCCGGCAACGTCGGCTCGGTGTACGCGCTGATCCTGAGCTACCGGCGACTGCTGGAGTGGTGGAACGATCGGCGGGATGAACCCTTCGAGGAGTCCCGGAGCGACCGGTACGCAAGGGCACGTCGGCTCTGGGACCGGTACGGACTGCCGGGAGTCTCGCTGGCCGGGCCGGTCATGGCCGGCGTCCACGTCGCCGCCCTCGTGGCCCTGCTCGCCGGCAGTCGCGGTCGGCTCGTCGCGGGCTGGATGACGGCCGGAATCGCCGTCTGGACCGTCGTATTGACGGGCGCCTCGGTCGCCGGTTTCTCGGCACTCGGAATCGTCTGATACGGCCCCCTGAACCGGTTTTCCGACGCGACGGTAGCCGTCTGCAGCCGCTCCGGGAAACGACGTACAGGAGTCCGTATCTCCGCTGTGGGAATCCTTATCCGGCGACCGGCCGTACGGACGGCTATGGCACTCGAGGTCGACCCGCCGGAGCCGCCGGAGCTGTCGTTCGTCGATCCGAACGAGTACGACGATGCGACGATCAGCGCCGAGGATCCGACCGAGATCGATTACCGACGGGAGGAGCTACAGGGCTTTCTCCGCGAGGGCGCCTGGGAGGAGGCGTTCGCGGAGTGGCTCGAGGACACCGACCTCGACGACCGCGAGTACGGGATCGCCCGCGATCTCGAGCTCTTCGCCGAGTTCGACTTCTTCTGGGACGACTTCGCCGACCGGGTCGGCTACCACGCTCCCGGTATCCCCGAGGACTGGCAGGAGCGGGAGTACCACCCCGAGCTTGACACCTGGGGTACCGTCTCGGCGATCAACGCCGAACTGACCGAGTTCGGCCAGATCGTCTCGGTGATCCTCAAGGAGGAGTACATCGACTGGAAGGCCGAGTACGAACCCCCTGAGGATCTGCCGGACTTCGACTGAGCCCGGTAGTGACTACTCCCGAGCGACGGCGATGTTGCTGAGTTGCCCGCCGCAGTCGGGACAAAGCGGATCCGAGGTGGCGTGGTCTCTGTACCCGCAACCGGGACACTCGTAGGACGGTTTCGTCGGCGTGTAGGAATCGACGATCATACGACCGAATGGCCGCATTGAGTGGGGAAAAGCATTTCGTACTAGTATCTTAAAGAGTGGTGTCTAAACATATGTAGTAATGTGCTCTCCATTTTCGACTATCTGTCTACCACACTCGTTATCGGACTGCGACGAGCGCAAACGTCTCGGGACGGTCGCGAGCGGTCTCAACCGTGAAACCGACGGCCTCGAGCCCGTCGACGGCCTCCGCGAGCGAGAACCGCTCCTCGAGGGACGGACCGTCCTCACCGTCGCCGTCGCCCGACCAGTCGACGGTGACGAGGCGACCGCCGGGCCGAATGACCCGCGCGAGTTCCTCGAGCGCATCGTCCGGCGACGTCGATCCGGGCGGGGTCGCGTACTCGTGGTGGGTCATCGTCGAAAACGCCCCGTCGAGTTCGTTCTCGGTGAACGGAAGCGTCGATACCTCGCTGGTCACGAACTCGACGGTTTCGGGCGCCCCCCTCTCGCGATACCGGTCGTGCATCGCGGCTTGGACGTCGACCGCGTACACCGTTCCGGCGAACGGCGCGACGTCGTCGGTGTAGAAGCCGGTTCCCGAGCCCAGATCCGCAAGGACGTCGTCGTCGGACGGATCGAGCAACTCGAGCAGCTCCTCGCGCGAGCAGTACCGGTACCGCGAGGGATCCTCGAGTTCGTCGGCGCGTTCGAGCGGAAACGTGTGAAAACCCATACGCGGTCGTTGGCGCCGCCGGCACTTCCCGGTTCCCCCTTCCCGGTCAGTCGTAGAGGATGTCTCGAGCGTCGGATTCGTGTGCGACGTCGGGATGGGTCGGCTCCTCATTCATTACGGCGACGCAACAGGACAGACACAGCAGCTGGTAGTAGTTTGGCCCCTGCCACTGTCGGCGCTCGAGCCACCACCCCTCTGTCTCGTCGCCGTCGACGCGCGTCTCACACCGCTGGCACGGTTTCGGGGCACAGGGTGGGTTCGGACTGGGGAAGTACGGGTCCATACTCGACCTTCGACCCGAGAGGGTATTGGTAACATGGTTGCTATTCGAGTTCGGACGCTGGCTCTCTCCGCAAGGCAACGCCGGACGAGCGGCACGAGGGCGCGTCCCCGCCGGCATCGTTTTTTTGCGTTCGGTTCTCGAACCGACGAGCATGTACTCGTTGATCGATCCCGAGAACGTCGATACCCACGAGTTCGACGGAGAGGCACCGACGCTGCTCGATATCGGCTCCGACCTCGAGACGGAGCAGATGCGACCGAGCGTCTGGCGCTACCAGAAGGGCGAAGAGAACGCCTACCACCGCCAGGGCGAGCAGGAGGAGCTGTACGTCGTCCTCGAAGGCACCGTCGATGTCACGATCGAGCGCGAGGACCGACGCGACGTCGTCGAACTCACCCCCGGCGAGGTGCTCGTCGTCCCGCCTGAGTCGTGGCGACAACTCAGAGCCGTCGAGGAGAGCCGTGTGCTCGTTGTCGGGGCGCCGAACGTCGAGGACGACGGCATACTCGAGAAGTAGCCGACGGCAACCGAGCCGGAGTCGGGTCGCCGATCGACGAGCGTTTTTCGACTGTCCCTCCGCCGAGCCGTCGCTCTCGTCTCCACGAGAGTACCTCGTTCGGAATCGAATCAGAATTACTTCTGAGGCGAGTTTACTTCCACAATCATACGTGTGCTGATCATTCCCTGGCTGTACAGTATCCGGTATCTCGCCCAGTAATGCGTAGGCTTTGCCTATCTCTCTCAGCCGCACGATAGAAACTGACACGCTCGAATCAAAGGCCACCATGTTTATACATAAGGAAGATGATGATCGAACCGTATGTCCGAAACCGGGGCGGAGCCGCGTCCGCCGAGCCGAGCGCTTCCCGATCCAGCGACTGCATCGAACGTCCGGTACGATCCGTCGCTCGAGGAGCTGCGCGAACTCGCCGAACACGAGGAGACGACGACGGAGTTCGGCTCGCCGTCGTACGTCAGCGACGTTCGCTCGCGGAGTTCCGACCGAACGAAAAACGCCGTCGATCACCCGTTCGGCGGGCGCGACCACGAACTGGTCGAGACCGCGGTCGAAGCTGCCCAGAACCGCCAGCTGCTCTGTGTGGACCGCCTGATGGGTCGTCACCCGGAGGCGACGTTCTGCTGTCGGCTCTACGTTCCCGTCGAACACGCCCGGATCGCGTTTGCCTGGGCGAGCCTGTTCGAACCCAGCGACGGCCGCGAGCCGGACCTCCAGACGGTACAGCTGCCCGACCACGACGAGACCGCG
Organism: Natrialbaceae archaeon; assembly: GCA_003559215.1. GTDB lineage: Archaea > Halobacteriota > Halobacteria > Halobacteriales > Natrialbaceae > Natronococcus. The sequence continues at coordinate 14,177 of PWMF01000011.1, read as the reverse complement.
ATTCGGATCCTCCCCGACGAGGGGGTCACCGCGGTACTGGGGAGCGACTACACCGGCGAGGCCAAGAAGTCGTTCCTCCGACTCTTTATGTACCGGATCAAACAGCAGGGTGGACTCGGACTCCACGCCGGGAGCAAACGCGTCCGCGTTCGCGACGCTGAGGGCGACCTGCGCGACGTCGGCCAGCTCTTTATGGGACTGTCGGCGACCGGCAAGTCGACACTGACCGCCCACGGCTGCTGGCTCGACGGCGAGGAGGGCGCACCCATGCTCCAGGACGACGTCTGCGCGCTGCTTCCCGACGGCTCCGTTCCCGGCAGCGAAGGAAAGGGACTGTTCATCAAGACGATCGGGCTCGATGAGGACGAACAGCCCGCCCTCCACGAGGCCGCGACCGACGAGTCGGCGATCCTCGAGAACGTCGCCGTCGACGACGACGGGACGGTCGACTTCGACGAGTCCCGATACACCTCGAACGCGCGTGCGACCGTCCAGCGCGACGAGCTCTCGAGTGCGGCCGACGAGATCGACCTTGATCGGGTCGACCAGGTGTTTTTCATCACTCGAAACCCGCTGATGCCGCCGGTTTCGAAGCTCTCGACCGCACAGGCCGCCGCGGCGTTCATGCTCGGCGAGTCGATCGAAACCAGCGCCGGTGACCCCTCACGGGCCGGCGAGTCGATCCGCGTCGTCGGGACGAACCCCTTCATCGTCGGTCCCGAGGGCGAGGAGGGGAACCTCTTCCAGGACCTCATCGAGACGCTCGACGTCGACTGCTACCTGCTCAACACGGGATATCTCGGCGACGACGCGAAGGACGTCGGCGTCACGGAGTCGGTGACGATCCTCACCGAGACCGCCCGCGGTACCGTCGAGTGGACCGACGACGAGACTACAGGGCTGACGATTCCGGAGTCGGTTCCCGGTATCGACGTCGAGGACTACTACGTCCCTGACTACGTCGACGACTACGACACGTCTCTGGCAGAACTGCGCCGGGAGCGCCAGGACTACCTCGCGCAGTTCGACGAACTCCGAACGGAGATCCTCGAGTCGGTGTACTGAGACGGTCAACTGGGTCTCCCGATGCAACCCGCACAGCGGCTTGCGGGTGCGCCGGAACCGACCTGCAGCAGTCCGGACGAGCGTCGAGTCGTCGTTCAGTATCCGTTATCTGTGGGGATACTGATCGACGCAAATCGATGAAGGAAACGAGATCTGAGAGGCTCGCCGGAACGGTCGGCGAGGCGAGACTAGGGACGCCGTTTGGCGGTCTACTGTCGGGCTGTCGATCGAATCGGAGCGAGCGAGAAATGTAATCGTAATTGGCATTTTCTGCCGCCGGTGGCGACTAGCGCCCGGGTTACCCCGCGGAACGGAAGATTTATCACTGAAATGGCAGTCCCAGTTTAAGCGCCATGACTCCCCGTATCACGAACGCGGGACATGAGCGTACGTAACATACTTGTCGTAGTTGTCGCGCTGATGGTGCTGGGCTCGGGCGGAGCCGCAGCCGTTGCAGCGGGTCCCGCTGTAACCAGCGTCGACGACTACGAGAACGACGAAGCTGACGAGGAACCGACAGACGCCCCTGACGATGGAGCGTTACAGGTGACGATCGAACAGGCGACCATCTTCGTCCTGATCGAGGACGCCGACACCCTCCCCGACGAACCGGCTGACGAGGAGGACGAACTCGATGAGGACGTCGACGAGACCGACGCCGTCGACGAAGACGACGAACTCGAGGACGACTACGCGGACGACGACGAAGCCGATGAGGAGGACGAACTCGAGGACAACGGCGTCGAGGACGACGAAGCCGACGATGAACTCGACGAGAACGACCTCGAAGACAACGGTGTCGACGAGAACGATATCGACGACGCCCACGAGATCTCGATCGGCCAGGCGACCGCGCTCGTCCTCCTCGAGGAGGAGCCGGTCATGGAGCCGGTCGATGATGAACCGGTTGACGAGGAACCGGTCGATGAGGAAGACGACCTCGATGAGGAAGCGGTTGACGAGGCCGACGACTACGAGAACGACGAGGCCGACGACTACGAGAACGACGAGGCCGACGACTACGAGAACGACGAGGCCGACGCGCCTGATGATCAGCAGCAGGTGACCATCGATCAAGCGACCATCTTCGTTATAGTCGAAGACGTCGACGATCTCCCCGACGAGATCGACGAAAACGACATCGAGAACGACTACGCCGACGAGAACGACGTCGAGAACGACGAACTCGAGGACAACGGTGTCGAAGACGACTACGCTGACGACAACGACGTCGAGAACGACGAACTCGAGAACAACGGTGTCGAAGACGACTACGCTGACGACAACGACGTCGACGATAACGGCGTCGACGAGGACGACGGCATGTTCGTCTACCAGGGAGCGATCGAGGTGACCATCGAGCAGGCGACCATCGTCGATCTCGGCGTCCACCAGGACGCACCGGCTGAGGAGGAGCCGGTTGACGAGGCCGACGACTACGAGAACGACGAGGCCGACGACTACGAGAACGACGAAGCCGACGACTACGAGGAGGAGCCGGTAGATGAGGAGCCCGTAGAGGAACCGGTTGAGCCCGAAGAACCGGTCGACCCGGAGGAGCCGGTGGATGAAGAGCCTGTAGAGGAGCCGATCGACGAGAACGATGTCGACGACGAGCCCGTCGATGCGCCCGACGACGACGTGCTACAGGTAACGATCGAGGAGGCGACCATCTTCGTCATGATCGTCGACGCCGACGAACTCGAGGAGGAGCCGGTAGATGAAGAGCCCGTAGAGGAGGAGCCGGTTGAAGAAGAGCCCGTAGAGGAGCCGATCGACGAGAACGATGTCGACGACGAGCCCGTCGATGAGGAACCCGTCGAGGAGCCGGTGAATGATGACGCCGAGGAACCGATCGACGAAAACGACGATCTCGAGGAGCCCGTCAACGCGGACGACGACGAGAAGGCGGCGGTCGCCTGCTGACGGCACTCGAAATGTAAATTTTTCGTCAACTGCGCCCTCGAGCCGCGGCTGTTCGCGACTCGCCCGTACTGCCTCGTGTTAACGAGGACCGGTGATATAGTTACGAGCCCCGTACCGTCACGGCGCCGCTACCGTTCGAGTTCGAAGCAAGTGGCAGCAATTGCCGCGCAGAGACACCGTTATGTGCGTCGAGTTCGCACACCCGGTAATGAACGCACAGGTACGGAAACCGACGATGCGAGTATGCGAGGAGTGCGAACGAGCAGAACGATGGGACGAAGACCTCGGAGCGTGGCAGCTGGTTCTCGAGGACGGCGAGAAACGGGTCGGCAACCCGCACTGTATTCACGAGTGGGATATCACCGGGACGTTCAATCCGGTCGTCGGAAACGGCGACAACTGAGCGCGGCTCGACCGCAGTCCACCGGCCGTATCGTCGATCAACCACGCTTTTGTCCGTCACCGACGTACTCGCGAGCATGCCGACCGTCTACGTCACGGCGCCCCCCGAGACGGCCGACCGGATCGCCGAAACGCTGCTCGAGGAGCGACTGGCGGCCTGCGTCAACGAATTGTCGACGACGTCGACCTACAGGTGGGAGGGCGAGGTCCACCGCGACGAGGAGTCGATCCTGCTCGCCAAGACGACCGACGACGCCTACGACGAGCTCGTCGATCGGGTTCGGGAGCTCCACCCCTACGACGTCCCCTGTATCGAGCGGTTCGACGAGGCGCACGTCCTCGAGTCGTTCGCTCAGTGGCGCGCCGACAGCGTCGAGTAGCGTGCGCCAGTCGGTGACAGGCTCGACTGCCCGAAAAAGCAATCCTTAAAACTCGCGCACGGGTTGTCACGGGTATGGCTGGAACCATCGAAGTGCTCGTTCCGGGTGGCCAGGCCAACCCTGGCCCACCGCTCGGTCCCGAGCTCGGACCGACCCCCGTCGACGTGCAGGCGGTCGTACAGGAGATCAACGATCAGACCGAAGCGTTCGACGGCACCGAAGTACCCGTCACCGTCGACTACGACGACGACGGCTCCTTCGAGATCGACGTCGGCGTCCCGCCGACGGCCGCACTGGTCAAGGACGAAGCCGGCTTCGACACCGGCAGCGGCGAACCCCAGAAGGACTTCGTCGCCGACCTCTCGATCGATCAGGTGAAGACGATCGCCGAGCAGAAACACCCTGACCTGCTCGCCTACGACACGCGAAACGCCGCGAAGGAGGTCGTCGGGACCTGCGCCTCGATGGGCGTCACCATCGAGGGCGACGACGCTCGCGAGTTCAAGGAGAAGGTCGACGACGGCGAGTACGACGACGCGCTCTCCGCGTAAACAGATCGTTCCGTTTTGCGGTTCTTCGATTCCGAGCCACAGCGTCAGCTCCGTGCGTTACTCGGGCCGACGTGCGAGGACGTCCAGGTTGTGCGCGACGAAGACCAGTTCTCCGCTCTCGAGTTCGCTCCGCCGACGCCCGAGCCACCGTCGTCGCTCGTCGGGCTCGAGGTCGCCGATCCCGAATTCGCGCTCGGCAGCCTCGAGTTCGGCGAGCGCACCGTCGATCGTCTCGAGCAGGCCCTCGAGAAACGCCCGTTCCCCGTCGGGATACCCCATCGCCGTCCCGGTCCCCGCTCCCTCGGTGCAGGGCCGAACCACCCAGTCCGAGCCGCCGGCCTCGAGCACCGGCCAGCCGGCGTCGGGGAGTCGCCACAGTAGCTCGCGACCGACTTGACTCCCGCCCGCCGATCGCACCGCGTCCATGTGGTGGTGATAACGGCGCTCGATCCGGTTGTCGGCCGGGTCCCGCGGCGCGAACGTCGTCCCGCCGTCGAACGTGATCGGGGCGTACAGCAGGCCGCCGGGCTCGAGCAGTCCCTCGATCGCCGGGATCGCCCGCCCGAGGTCGACGATATCCAGTACCGCCGACGCGATCACGGCGTCGGCCCGATCCTCGATCTCGAACCCGTCGGCGACCTCGAGCGTGATCTCGAGTCGCCGCTCGCCCGAGCGGGCAAGCAGCGTCGTCTCCCCTCGACCGTCGTCGACCCGGTCGACCGCGTAGCCCGCGTCCTCGAGCCACTCGGGGACGCGCTCGCGTGCGTATCGAACGCTCTCGGCATCCCGGTCGACAGCGCGGTAGGCGATCTCGTCCGGAAGACAGTCCCACGCCGCCAGCCGGCCGATCATCGTGCCGATCCCGGCGCCGATTTCGAGGATCCGAACCGGACTCGAGCGCGCGTCGAGCCCCTCGGCGAACCGCTCGAGCACCCGTCGATTCAGCGCCCGATCGTCGACGGTTCGCTTTACCTCGAGGTACGTTCGCTGGTCGGTCACGGCTGGACCCTCCCCGACTTGCCGAACCCACCCTCGAGCCCGCGTCGCAGGAACGACCGAACCGTCGCCGTCGTCTCCGTCCACCAGGGGTGAGCAGCCGCGGTCTCGAGCGCTTGCGCACCGAGAGTCGCGAGTCGGTCCCGGTCAGCGGCGAGTTCCTCGAGACGGGCCGCGATGCGGTCGGGGGCTTCGGGCGGGACGAGGAATCCGTTCTCGCTATCGATCACGAACTCGCTCGCGCCCCCGTTCAGGCTGGCGATCGGGACGACGCCGTACTCCATTGCCTCGAGGTAAACCATGCCGAATGCCTCGTGTCGAGAGGGGACCGCGAGAACGTGGCTCCGCTCATAGACCGACTCGAGGGCGTCGTCGGAGACCCGGCCCGCGAACTCGACGCGATCGTCGACGGCGAGTATCTCGGCCCGTTCGCGCATCTGCGTGGCGTAGGCAGGGTCCGCGTCGGAGCTTCCGACGACTGTCAGCTCCCAGTCGCCCTCGAGCCGGGAACTCCCCTCGAGCAGCGCCTCGAGGCCCTTTCGCGGGACGAGGTTCCCGACGAACGCGATCCGCAGCGGGCCCTCCCTCGCGCGGGCCGCGACCGTCGACCGATCGACCGGAACCGTCTCGTGGCGACCGGCGGGAGGTGAGACCGCCGTCGGCAGGTCGACCAGCGATGCGACCCGGTCGCGGGTGTGGCCGCTGGTACAGACGGCCGCATCGACGGTCTCGAGGTAGCGTCGCTCACGGTCGCGGATCCGCTCTCGCTTCCGGTTCGCGAGCGAGGTGTCGTCGGACTGGAGGTTGTGGACGATCGAGACGACGAGTTCGGGCGACTCGAGGCTCGGGTTGCAATCGGCGAGATGATCGTAGCAGAGTTCGTCCTGCAAGAGGACGTCGAACGGACGGTCGAGCCGGGCGCGGACGGCGTCGTCGGGCACGGTCGAGAGGACGATCACCTCGACGTTGTCACCCCGGTCCTCGAGACCGGCGACGAGCCGGCGATCGTACCGGTAGCCGCCGGAGGTCGTTTCGAGGGCGTCGGGGACGACGAGTCCCACCTCCATCTACAGCTCCCGCTCGTGGGCGACGCGGGCGACGTCGTCCTCCGCGATCTCGATCCGAAACTCGGTTGCGGCGTCGGGCTCGAGGCGCTCGAGCAGGCGGTCCCCGAACGCGCGGGCGAACCGCTCGGCGCTCGGATTCGCGCCCTCGAACGCGGGGAGGTCGTTGAGTAGCTCGTCGCGGTAGCGGTCGGCGACGGCGTCCATCGCGGCCGTCACCGCGTCGATGTCGACGAGGTACTCGAAGCGGTTCAGCTCCGGGCCGCGGAAGGTCGCCTCGACGGTGAAGTGGTGGGAGTGGGGTTCTCCCTCCGGACCCGGATCGGGAACGGTCAGGTAGTGCTGGGCGACGAGCGAGCGATCGACCGAGACGGCGTACATGGGTCGGGGTACCGCGGCGAGCCCGTAAACTGCTCGGCCGGCCGACGGAAGACCGAGGCCGGAAGCTCAGCAGTAGGTCAACAGCACCTGGGTCGTCGACTCGGGCCGACTTTCGAGGCGCTCGTAGGCCTCGTCGGCGTCCTCGAGCGGGAACTCGTGGGTTATCAGTCCGGAGAGCTCGAGCTCTCGAAGTCGGCCCCAGGTCGTCTCGTGGCGCCGATCTCGATCCCACCGCCCGGAGAGGTCGGGCGCGATAGTGCTTACCTGACTGCTCCGGACGTCGATCCGATTGCGGTGAAAGTGGCCGCCGAGGTCGACCGTCGCGGGCTTCGTCCCGTACCACGAGCCGACGATCACTCGACCGTCGAACCCGGTCGCCGCGATTGCGTCGTCAAGCGCGTCCGGGTTGCCCGACAGTTCGTAGCTGAGGTCGGCCCGTGCGCCCGCGACGTTCTCGAAGCGCGAGGCGACGTCGCCCGCATCCGGATCGAGCGCCCGATCCGCGCCGAACGCCGTCGCAAGCTCGCGGCGTCGCTCGTACCGGTCGAAGACGACGAGAGACTCGAGGGGAAAACGGGCGAGCAGCGCCGTCGTCAGGAGACCGACGACCCCCTGTCCGAACACCGCCACCCGCTCGCCGAGCAGGGGTCGGCCGTCGAGGACGAACGTGACCGCCGTCTCGAGGCTCGCGAAGAGCGCGGCTTCGCGGGAGTCGACCGTCTCGGGAATCGGGAGCAGTTCGTCGGGGGAGCAACAGAAGTGGCTCTCGTGAGGGTTGTACGCGAACACCTGGCGCTCGAGCCAGTCGTCGTCGACGCGGTCGCCGACGGCGGTCACGGTGCCGACGGTAGCGTAGCCGTACGAGAGGGGGTAGGAGAGATCCCCGTTGAGGGCCTCGAGTGCGGCGTCGGCCTCGAGGGCGGACGGCGCCTCCCCGCGGTAGAGCAGTCCCTCGGTGCCGGCGCTGATCGCCGAGACGGTCGCCCGGATCCGCACCTCCTCGGGGCCGGGTTCCGGAACCGGCTCGGTTCGGACGGCGACCGACCGGGGGGCGGTAAAGCGGAGGCGACGCGCGTTCATCCGGCCCTCCCGTCGTCGGCCCAGACGACGGCGTCCGGTCTGTCGGGGAGAGAGATCACTGTACGGAACGGTTCCGCAGGGAGGTACTTGATCGTTGTCCGTGCTACGGCACGTCGTAACCACAGACTGCGAGCCAGTCCCGACAGAAGTTCGTGAGGAACGGCACCGTTACGACCGCGGCGACCGCGTAGGAGATCGGTCGACCGGGAATCGGTGCCAGCGCGAGCCAGGCGGTGGCCATCGCCAGCGCGCCGAGCGGTCGCCGCACCCGGCTCGGCGGCAATTCGAGGACAGGCCGGCCGCGTCGCCGTCGCCACCATGAACCCAGCACGAACAGGTATCGGGCTGCACCCACGGCGAGGAAAGCGAGCGGAACCGCGTCGGCGACGACGGCGACGACCGAGCCGACCAGGACGACCAGGCCGTCCATCTCGACGTCGAGTCGCGCGCCGAGTTCGGTCGCCGAGTCGGTCGCCCGGGCGAGGAGTCCGTCGATCGCGTCGAGTCCGGCCGCAAGCGCAAAGAGGATCGCCGGCACCCACGTGGCGGGGCCGTCGGGTGTCGGGACGACGAGGAATCCGGCGAGGACCGCGACCGCCCCGCCGCGTGCGAGGGTCACCCACGTCGCGGATGTAAGTGGCCGGAAGCTGGCGCGGTCGATCGTCCGGAACAGCAGTGCGGATTCGAGACCGAGAACGCCCGCGACGACCGCGAGAAAGCCGATCGTCGGGCCATCCGGCCAGATCACCTCGAGGACGAACAGCGCGAGGAGCGCGGTCGTCACGCAGCCCGCCGTCGCTCGGCCCCACTGGGGGATCGTCCGTCGTCGTCGCTCGAGAGGGTCGGTCGTCACGGATTTCGATCCTCGCGGGCCAGCAGGACGACGAGTACGCCGATCAGCAACAGCTGTGCGACCTTGTCGACCGCGCCAGCGGCGGTGACGTCGGCGATCCCGGTCGGCTCGTTAAGGAGATACCAAAGAACGATCTGAGCGCCGGTATAGGGGATCCCGGCGAGATAGACGAGGCGCCGTCGACGGTCGGCGAGGACGAGCCAGATTCCAAGTAGGAACCCCGCGGTTGCGACCAGGAAGGCCCCGCCCATCCAGTGGGGGAGAAAGGAGAGGCCGAGGATCAGATGGACCGCGGCGGTGACCGCTGCCAGCCCGATCGCCGTCCAGTGGGTCGGCGTGAGCGACTCGAGCTCGATATCGGCGGCGAGATCGGCCATACGACCAGCTACCGGGAGGAGGAGCAAACGCCTTTCGACGTCGGCACCGATCCGGCGGCTACGGGCCGGAGACACACGGGCAGGACAGTTCGACGGGTTTAAGTCCGGCATCCCACTTCGTTCAACAGAGACAGGCGCAGCCTGTTTCACTGACCCGTAGGAGCACTCCTGCGTACTACGGAGGTGAACGATGGCAGATTCGGATATTCAAACAGCAGTCACTCGCGCACTCGAGGACGCACCCGATCGGAACTTCACCGAGACGGTCGACCTCGCGATTAACCTGCGCGATCTCGACCTGAACGAACCGTCGAACCGTGTCGATGAGTCGGTCGTCCTGCCGTCCGGAACCGGCCAAGAGACCAAGATCGTCGTCATCGCCGAGGGCGAAACCGCAGTCCGCGCCGAGGAGGTCGCGGACGAGGTACTCTCGGAGAGCGACGTGGCCGATCTGGACGACGACGAGGCCAAAGACCTCGCGGACGAGACTCAGTTCTTCATCGCCGAGGAGGCGATGATGCAAGATATCGCCCGATACCTGGGTACCGTCCTGGGTCCTCGGGGGAAGATGCCGGACCCGCTCGGTCCCGACGACGACGTCGTCGAGACCGTCAACCGGCTCAAAAACACCGTGCAGATCCGGTCCCGGGACCGCCGCACGTTCCACACGCGCGTCGGTGCCGAGGACATGGACGCCGAGGACATCTCGGACAACATCGACGTGATCCTCCGGCGACTGCACGCCGACCTCGAGAAGGGGCCTCAGAACATCGACTCCGTCTTCGTGAAGACGACGATGGGGCCGTCCGTGGAGGTGGCCTAAGATGAGCGCAGAGGCCGAGCGCAAGACCCAGAACCTTCCCCAGTGGAAGAAAGAGGAGGTCGGCGAACTCAGCGAACTCATCGAGAGTTACGAGAGCGTCGGCATCGTCGGTATCGCCGGCATTCCGAGCAAGCAGCTCCAGGATATGCGTCGCGACCTGCACGGCACCGCCGAGTTGCGCGTCAGCCGCAACACCCTGCAGGTCCGCGCGCTCGAGGAGGCCGACCTCGACGACCTCGTCGAACACATCGAGGGACAGGTCGGGCTCGTCGGTACGAACGACAACCCGTTCGCGCTCTACAAGGAGCTCGAGGCGTCGAAGACCCCCGCCCCGATCAACGAGGGCGAGGTCGCGCCTAACGACATCGTGATCCCCGAAGGGGACACCGGTGTCGACCCGGGCCCGTTCGTCGGCGAGCTCCAGAGCGTTGGCGCCAACGCTCGGATTCAGGACGGCTCGATCAAGGTCATGGAGGACTCGACAGTCCTCGAGGCCGGCGAGGAGGTTACCGCCGACCTCGCGAACGTCCTCAACGAGCTGGGTATCGAGCCCAAGGAAGTCGGGCTCGACCTTCGCGCCGTCGTGGCCGAAGGGACCCTCTTCGACCCCGAGGACCTCGACATCGACGTCGAGGCCTACGAGAGCGACATCCAGGCGGCCGCAGCTGGCGCCCGGAACCTCTCGATCAACGCGAGCTACCCGACCGAGGCGACGGCGCCGACCCTCATCGCGAAGGCCACGGGCGAGGCCAAGAGCCTCGGCCTGCAGGCCGCGATCGAGGACGAAGCGCTCATGCCCGACCTCGTCAGCAAGGCCGACGCGCAGCTTCGCGCGCTTGCGGCCCAGATCGACGACGAGGAGGCCCTGCCCGAGGAACTGCAGGGCGTCGAAGCACCCGCCGAGTCCGCGTCGGCTGACGACGCGGACGAGGAAGACGAATCGGCAGACGACCAGGAAGCCGAGGCCGACGAGGCCGACACCGACGACGATGACGACGACGAGGACGGCGGTGGCGGCGAAGGGCTCGGCGCGATGTTCGGATAACTAACTCGAGGTAACTACAATGGAATACGTTTACGCTGCACTCATCCTGAACGAAACGGACGAAGAGATCAACGAAGACAACCTGACGAACGTGCTCGACGCCGCCGGCGTCGACGTCGAGGAGTCCCGCGTCAAGGCGCTCGTCGCCGCGCTCGAGGACGTCGACATCGACGACGCGGTCTCGGAAGCCGCTGCCGTCCCCGCCGCTGGCGGCGCCGCCGCGGGTGGCGCTGCAGCCGACGAGGGCGCAGCCGACGAGGAAGTCGACGAGGCCGACGAGGCCGAAGCGGAAGAAGAAGACGACGACGACGACGAAGACGAGGAGGCCGGCGGCGAGGGCCTCGGCGAACTCTTCGGCTAAGTCGCGACGCGACGATTTCGATCGATCCCGCATTTTTTGCGCTGCAACTCGACAGCGGTAGCTTCGCGCGACGGGCAGACGCTCGAGTTTAAATCCGAAGCCGGGACCAACGACGGCGATGGTCGAGTTCGTCGGAGATCCGGGGCTGGCGCTACACCTGCTCGCCTGGATCCTCGCCGGCTCGGCGCTGGGCACATTGAGCGGACTCGTGCCCGGACTCCACGCCAACAACTTCGCGCTGTTGCTCGCCGGGATCGCCCCCGCGGTTCCCGGGCCGCCGCTGTTCGTCGGCGCGGGGATGCTCGCGGCTGGCGTCGTTCACACCTTTCTAAACGCCGTGCCCGCGATGGCACTCGGCGTTCCCGACGCCGAGATGGCCGTCACCGCGCTGCCGGGCCACCGGATGGTGCTCGCGGGGCGGGGGTACGAGGCGATCCGACTCTCGGCACTGGGAAGCCTGCTCGCCGTGCTCGTCGCGATCCCGCTCGCGGTGCCGATCACCTGGGGCGTGACCGCGGCGTATCCGACGATCAGGAGCAATCTCTCACTGTTGCTTGCGGCGGTCGTCGTCGCGTTGATCGCCTCCGAGCGGACCTGGCGCGGACGAGCCGGCGGAGCGCTCTCCTTTACACTCGCGGCGCTTCTCGGCGCGGCGACGCTCGACCTCTCGCCTGACGCACCCCTCGAGGCCGGGGGCACCCTCGCACCGCTGTTCGCGGGGCTGTTCGGCGCACCCGTGCTGATCGACGCGATCCGGGGTAGCGGGATCCCACCCCAGGAGTCGGCGACGATCGCGATGCCGCGCTGGCTCGTCGGCGCGACCGCGGTCGCCGGCGCCGTCGCGGGCGCAGTCGTCGGCTATCTGCCGGGGATCTCCGCGGCGATCGCCGCCGTCGCGGTGCTCGTCTTCGTCCCCGGCGACGCGGGCGATCGAGGGTACATCGTCGCCACCAGCGGGGTCGACACCGCGAACACGATCTTTGCTCCTACGGGAAAACGGCGAATATAGTGCTCAGAGTCGGCGAAAAACCGAGAATACGCGTTCGGCATTTCCCGAGACGGTCGCAAATTCAATAGAGCTTGGTATCGCGATTGCTGGTTCATCTCCAGCGGAAGCGAGGGGGTCGGCATGACGTCGGTCGCCGACGACCGCAATCGCGGCATCGACGTCGAAGACGAGAGCTGCAGCCAGTGGCCCCTTGAGCCAGCTGCCGAGAACCGTGGCAAGTGGTCCGATCCCGTCGCTGTTGATCACTTCGGGTTCAACGGTCGATCCGTCAGCGCCGGCGATCGCCTCAAGTGCAAGTCCTGTTGGGATCGCTACGGCTCCCGTCGGGGCCGCTGGTGGATCGCGAGAGCGGCCCACACGCGTCTCGTCGATCGTGAGGCCGGGTACATCCTCCGAATGTCGCTGGTCCGCGCGTCGCGCGTCGACCAGCTAATCGGCGGCCGGTGGACCCACTGCGGACGCGGCGGTAAGGGCATCGAGCAGTACCGACAGCTTCCGTGGTCGGCTGTCTTCGATCTTGCCGAGACTCTCGGGGGTGAGCAGGCGTGACGCTAACGCCGACTCACCAGGTGCCGGCCTCGTCGGTTGGCACCATTGAGATCGCCGACGGGACCGTGACCGAGATCTGGTCGGAGCTGCTCAACTACCAGGACGTTCGGAAGACGTTCATCCGAGCCGTTCGCAAGCTCGCCGACGGGCTGAGTGTCCCTGAGCTCTACGCCGAACTCGAAGATCGAGATGTCCCGCACTGGATAAGATCGCGGATCCGCGACGTCGCGCTCGGGAACCGTCGCGAGGCGTGGCACCTGGTCGCCGACGTCCTCCCGAGCCTCGGTAAGTCCCACTCGACGATCGAGGACATCATCGCCACGGCTAGCGTTTTTGGAGCTGTTAACGAAACCGGAAAGCACACTCTGGCCGTCGTCGTCGGCCGTGAGTTCACCGACCTCGAGCGCCGCGACCGCGTCCCGATCTGCCGGCTGATCGCTACGCTCGCGCAAGCGTTCGATGTCCGGTTCGTCGCGACGACTGTCACCCGAGCGTTCGTCCGCAACCAGCACCGCGAGGACCTCCCTGGCGTTAGCGAGTGGCGTGTTACGGACCGCGAGCAGGGACCACTCGGCGACGTCGTCGAGAACGCGATCGTCGACCTCGATCCCGACGGTCGAGAGGTCCGGCTGCTCCGAGCGCTCGAAGCCGAGAGCAGCGAGACGCTTGCCTACTCGCAGTCCTATGCCGAATTCGCCGATGTCCAGGACTCCCGCGTTCGCCAGACGATCGGTCGGCTCGCAGAACTCGGTCTCGTCGCGACGTTCGGACCGCAGTCGGACCGCAAAGTCGAACTCCTCGAAGCTGGCAATCGCGTTTTGAAGTCTCTCAGTGACGATATCGGCCGGCAGAGCAGTCTCGAAGAGAGCGTTAAAAATTTCGGAAAGTCTTCTCCCCAGTGCCGTGTAACCCCGCGTACGGGAGGGGAGGGGGAGGACGGGCCCCGACCGTACGACGTCGGCTGGATGAGCCAGCACAACCACGCCGCGACGGTGGCCTGCGGCCACGACGGCGGTGTGACACTGGCACCTGGCCGCCTACCGGACGGAGACGGCCGAACGCATGAGGTGAGCTACGACGCCGACGCCGACCACGCCGTAGTAGCTGTGCAGGCCAGCGGGCCCCTACCCTACGCGGTGAGTAACGCGGTGGCGTTAGCGACACCGTGGTTTGTGGACCGCGTCCTTCCAGAATCGCGGATTAAGCGGATCGACGAGCCGCCGGAGATTCTTCGGGGCGCCCGCCAGATCGGCGAACTTCCCGACGAGGCACTCGACGATCCCGAGATCCTTTGCGACCGGCTCGTCGAGTGGGG
>PWMF01000009.1 GCA_003559215.1 Natrialbaceae archaeon | reverse complement strand
CTCACTCACTTCGTCTGCTCACGGGTCGCTTTGCTCCCCGTTCGCGTTCCGCGGTTCTCACTCACTTCGTCTGCTCACGGGTCGCTTCGCTCCCCGTTCGCGTTCCGCGGTTCTCACTCACTCCGTTCGTTCCGAACCGCGCTCGTTCCGAACCGCGCTCGTTCCAAACCGCGCTACTTCTCGAGGTCGTACCCCTCGTAGAACCGATCCATCCGCGCGGCCATGACGAAGTCCGCCTCCCGGAGCCCGTCGATCTTGTGGGTCCACATCTCGATGACGACCTCGCCCCACGAGAGGTGGATGTCAGGATGGTGGAACTCCTCCTCGGCGAGTTCGCCGACCTCCTTCGTAAACTCCAGTGCGTCCCGGAAGTCCTCGAACTCGTAGGTGCCCTCGAGGTGGTGTTCGTCGACGACTTCCCAGACGTCCCGATCGAGTTCCTCGAAGAGAGGGATCAGCTCCTCCCCCTCGAGAGGCTCTTCGTCGCTGGTGCAGGCGGTACACTCCCGATCCGCGAGTTGGGTCTCCGTCATGCGCTGACCTACGGGCTCCCGAACCATGTACCTGATCGACACACTCGTTCGACTACGCTCGATCCGTACACAGATACTGTAATCATTATACACAAATTTTTTATCTCGGCTGCACGATCTCCCCGGTAGAGCCTACATGTCCCAGGAGATCTTCGACGAACGGGAGTACGAACGCCGACTGTCGCGAACCAGAGAACGGCTTCGCGAGGAGGATCTCGACGCCATCGTCGTCTCCGACCCGGCGAATATGAACTACCTCGCCGGGTACGACGGCTGGTCGTTTTACGTCCACCAGGCGGTCGTCGTCACGGCCGAGCGCGACGAACCGGTCTGGGTCGGCCGCGAGATGGACGCCGGCGGCGCGCGGGCGACGACGTGGCTTTCCGAGGAGAACATCCGATCCTACAGCGACGACCACGTCCACTCGCCCCACGACCTGCACCCGATGGACTACCTCGCGGGCGTCCTCGAGGAACTCGACGTCGCCGACGGCCGAATTGGCCTCGAGATGGACGCCGCCTACTTCACCGCGAAATCCTACACGCGTCTGCAGGGGAACCTCCCGGAGGCCGAGTTCGAGGACACCACCTTGCTCGTGGGCTGGGTCCGCATCAAGAAGTCCGATCAGGAACTCGAGTACATGCGCCAGGCCGCCCAAATATCGGAGAACGCGATGCAGGCGGGGATCGACGCGATCGGGGAAGGGGTCCCGGAGTACGAGGTCGCCGCCGAGATCTACGACGCCCTCATCCGCGGAACCGACGAGTTCGGCGGGGACTACCCCGCGATCGTTCCGCTGATGCCCTCGGGCGACCACACCGACACGCCTCACCTCACCTGGACCGATCGCGAGTTCGAGGACGGCGACCCCGTTATCATCGAGCTCTCGGGCTGTCGCCACCGGTATCACTCTCCGCTCGCGCGGACGACGTTCGTCGGCGACCCGCCCGCGGAACTCGAGGAGGCCGCCGACATCGTCGTCGAGGGGATCGAGGCCGCCCTCGAGGTCGCAGAACCCGGCGTCACCTGCGAGGCGGTCGAGGAGGCCTGGCGCGAGACGATCGCGCAGTACGGCATCGAGAAAGAAGAACGGATCGGCTACTCGATGGGCCTTGGCTACCCGCCGGACTGGGGCGAACACACCGCGAGCATCCGGCCCGGCGACGAGACGGTCCTCGAGGAGAACATGACGTTCCACATGATTCCCGGCATCTGGACCGAGGAGATCGGAATGGAGATCAGCGAGACGTTCGTCGTCACCGACGACGGAGTCGAAACGCTTGCAGGGTTCCCGCGAAAACTGTTCACAGCGTAAGACTCATGACGACAACACCACCGCAACAGGACGATGAATCGGCGGAGACCGACCTCGACTCGGCGCTGGTTACGGCCCGCCGTCAGCTCGAGCGTGCTGCGGCCCACGTCGACGTCGACGACGGCGTCATCGAACGACTCAAACACCCCACGCGGGTTGAGCAGGTTTCCGTCCCCCTGGAGCGCGACGACGGCAGCGTCGACGTCTTCACGGGGTATCGCGCCCAGCACGACGACGTTCGCGGCCCCTACAAGGGGGGGCTCCGCTACCATCCCGAGGTCAACGCCGACGAGTGTATCGGCCTCTCGATGTGGATGACCTGGAAGTGCGCCGTGATGGATCTGCCCTTCGGCGGCGGGAAGGGCGGCATCTCGATCGACCCAAAATCCCTTAGCGACGACGAGAAAGAACGGCTCACCCGCCGGTTCGCCGAGGAGTTACGTTACGTCATCGGCCCGACGCGGGACGTTCCGGCGCCCGACATGGGCACCGACGCCCAGACGATGGCCTGGTTTATGGACGCCTATTCGATGCAACAGGGCGAGACGATCCCTGGCGTCGTCACCGGAAAGCCGCCCGTCATCGGCGGCAGCTACGGCCGCGAGGAGGCCCCCGGACGCTCGACGGCGATCGCCGCCCGCGAGGCCATCGACTACTACGACATGGAGCTCGAGGATACCACGATCGCCGTCCAGGGATTCGGCAGCGTCGGCGCCAACGCCGCTCGCCTGCTCGAGGAGTGGGGCGCCGACGTCGTCGCCGTCAGCGACGTCAACGGCGCGATCTACGACCCTGACGGTCTCGACATCGGTGCGATCCCGACTCACGAGGAAGAGCCCGAGGCGGTCATGACTCAAGACGCCCCCGAGACGCTCTCGAACGAGGCGATCCTCGAACTCGACGTCGACGTATTAATCCCCGCGGCGATCGGGAACGTCATCACCGCCGACAACGCCGACGACATCGTAGCCGACATCGTCGTCGAGGGCGCGAACGGTCCGACGACCTTCGCCGCCGACACGATCCTGCAGGAACGCGGCGTGCACGTGATCCCGGACATCCTCGCCAACGCGGGCGGGGTGACGGTGAGTTACTTCGAGTGGCTCCAGGACATCAACCGCCGCAAGTGGAGCCTCGAGGAGGTCAACAAGGAACTCGAGTCGAAGATGCTCGACGCCTGGGAGGAGGTCCGGACCGAGGTCGAAGACAAGGATCTGAGCTGGCGCGACGCCGCCTACGTCGTCGCACTCTCGCGGATCGCGGAGGCGAAGGCGACGCGCGGGCTCTGGCCCTGACTATCGGAAGCAGTCGACGAGCGTCCCCGTCGAGACGGGATCTGGCATCTCCGTCTCGCTCGGGACGGAGCCCGACGGTCCCAGCGAGAGACCCGTTCTGACGGCGGCCGTCACGTCGACGGCGTAGACGGCGCCACCGTAGCCGTCGGTCGTCGCCCACGGTTCGACGCCTTCGTCCACGCTGTTTGGCGTTTCCGCGTACCGCACGCGGACGACGTGAATCTCATCGTACCAGTCGAACCGCCTGACGTCGTCGAACTCGATCGAGTAGCCGACGATGCGTTCGGGTCGCGCACGGGAACAGAGAGCGTCGTTCCTGGCGTACGCCCGTTCGTGTTCGCGGACGAACTCGACGACCTCCTTCGCGTCGAACGTAGTTGGCGGGTCAGGGTACGGTTCCGTACCGGTGCCGTCGACCGTCCCGGCACCGTCGTCGGTTCGTTCGACGTCGCCGCTCTCGAAGCCACACGTCGGCCGCGACGCCTCCCTGCAATCGAAGCGCTCCACCAGCGAGTTCTCGGTACCGCGTTCGTACGGATCACCCAACACGCCGGAGGAGACGGCGCCCACGCCGATCACCCCGAGGAGCACACGACGTTTCATAGCGGTGTTCCGACGGAACCGGGTAAATACTTTCTCCGTCTCGTGTCGGTGGTGTTCAGATAAGGTTGAAGGAGTGAGGCGTGACGTTTTCAAAGTGATCTATGCCCGAAAACGCACGCCTCAGTCCTAGTACCGGCCAGCTCGACTTGGATTTTGT
>PWMF01000154.1 GCA_003559215.1 Natrialbaceae archaeon | reverse complement strand
ACGCCTCGATCCTCGCCTCGGCCCGGATCAACTTCGCGATGGGCCGGGACAAGATCGTCACCGACTGGCTCAACGAGATCCACCCCAACTACGCGACGCCGTACCGATCGATCGCGCTGACCGGGCTGATGATCATCGTCTTCATCATCGCGCTCGGCGAAACCGTCGAGATCCTCGCGAGCGCCGCCAGCGTTCTCCACCTGGTCGTCTACGCGCTGATCAACGCCTCACTGATCGTGTTTCGGGAGGCGGACGTCCCGGAGTACGATCCGGAGTTCGAAGTTCCACTCTACCCGTTCACTCCGATCGCGGGCTTCGTTCTCTCGCTCGCGCTCATCTACTTCATGGGCAACGTGGCGACCGCGATCAGTGGTCTGTTCGTCGTCTTCGCCATCCTCTGGTACTTCTTCTACGCGCGAACGGAGACGGACCGAGAGGGAATCCTCACCTCCTATATCCTCGACCGATCCGACGAGATGCCCGAGCCGGCGGTGTCTGCGGCAACCGCGGTGAAACCGATCGGGGACGCCGAGTCGGGGCCCCGCGTCATGGTCGCCATCGCGAACCCGCGCACTGAACAGGCGCTGATCACGCTCGGTAGCGCCATCGCGCAAGCGAAGGGTGGGTCCGTCCTCGCGACCCACATCGTTCAGGTACCCGACCAGACGCCCCTGCAGAAGGGCGCCGAGCAGATCGATCAGATCAGCGCCGAGTCCGAGCGGCTGCTGGCCGACGCGGAGGCGTCGGCCGAGACGTTCGACGCTGACGTCGAGACGAAGACGATCGTCTCCCACCGGTCCTTCGAGGAGGTGTTCGACGCTGCCGGCACGTACGGCGTCGACACCGTCGTCATGGGCTGGGGCCGATCGACCGTCGGCGAGGGCCGCGTCGAGCGCCCACTCGACGAACTCACACACGACCTGCCGTGTGACTTCGTCATCCTCGACGGCGAGGAGGTGACGGCCGATCGAATCCTCCTTCCGACCGCGGGTGGAAGCGGTTCGGAGGTCAGCGCCGCCGTCGCACGCGCGCTCCAGGCGGAGTACGGCAGCGAGATCAGCCTGTTGCACGTCGTCGACGATCCCGACGAGCGCGAGGAGGGTGAAGCCTTCCTCGAGGAGTGGGCTGCCGAGCAGGGACTCGAGGGAACCACCCACATCGTCGACGACTCCGGGGACGTCGGGGAGGCGATCGAGCGCGCGGCGTCCGACCACTCGCTGGTGATCCTCGGGGCGACCAGACGCGGCGTGCTCTCGCGGCTGGTGCGAGGATCGCTCGTCTTCGACGCGGCGACCGACCTCGACGTCCCGGTTCTGCTCGCGGAGAAGGAGAGCTCGCGGTCGCTTCGCGAGCGAGTCCTGGGCGAACGGCGGGACTGAACCCGCTTCGCCCGAACCTGTTCGCTCGTTCGATCACTCCTATCAGATGCCTGTCTATGAGTGAGGGACACAAGCGACAGAAAAAAGGTTCCCCACTCCAACTGGCTCGTGATGGATCGACACGGAAACTGTCGAGCGAGTCGGTCGAGGTCGGCAATACCCACCCGACAGCGCGCAGTGACGCGAATTCGCCGGGTGCGTTTCCAAATAGATAAGTGCCCACGGCAACCATCGACCGACATATAAGCGGTCTTCAAACGAGGTGAACACAATCTTCAGCACAGCTACAATTCCCCTGCAGGTGCAAACGCGCGTCGACGTCTTCGAGCAGATCTTCCTGGTCTTTCTCGGACTCGGAACGCTCGTCGGTGTCGTTGTCGTTGCGTACACGCTGTACAACGCGTACAAGTATCGCGACGGCGCTGCGAAGACGTCCGACGACGACACGCCAGTACTCGGGGAGTTACCGACAGGAGGAGAGGGCGGCAAGAAACTGTTCCTATCGTTCGGCCTGAGCGCGATCGTCGTGATCTCGCTCGTGATCTGGACGTACGGAATGCTGTTGTACGTCGAGGATCCGGGTGACGACATCCCACAGGAGGACGCCATCGAGGTCGACGTCGAGGGTGACGGCTTCGCCTGGTACTTCGAGTACGAGAACGGGGCCGAGACGGTCAATACCATGACCGTTCCGGAGGACACGCCGGTCTGGATCAGCGTTACCGGCGGGGACGTCTGGCACGCCTTCGGGATCTCTGATCTACGCGTGAAAGCCGACGCGATCCCCGGTGAAACCGACGAAACGTGGTTCATGGCCGAGGAGGCCGGTGACACCCACACGATCGAGTGCTTCGAACTCTGTGGCGACGGCCACTCCGCGATGGACGGCACCCTTGAGGTCGTCGAGGAAGAGGAGTTCGAGGAGTTCCTCGAGGACGAAGCGCCGGACGATGACGAGAACGGCGACGACGAGGAAGCCGAGGACGAAAACGGTGACGACGAGGCTAACGACGAAGAGAACGGTGACGACGAAGCCGACGAAGAAAACGGTGATGACGAGGCTAACGACGAAGAGAACGGTGATGACGAGGCTGACGACGAAGAGAACGGTGACGACGAGGACGATGAGGAAGAAGAGACCGAGGACGAGAACGACGAGGAAGACGACGGAGGTGACGACTGATGGGTGACCTGCCGCCGATGACGTCGGTCAAGCGCTGGCTCGTCACGACCAATCACAAGGACGTCGGGATCCTCTACATCGCAACCTCCCTGTTCTTCCTGGTCATGGGTGGCGTCCTGGCGCTGCTGTTCCGGGCACACCTCTGGGAGAGCGGCGGCACCGGACTGCTAACGGACAGCCACTTCAACCAGGCCGTGTCGACCCACGGACTGTTGATGGTGTTCTGGTTCCTCTCGCCGATCGCATCCGGCTTCGCGAACTACCTCGTTCCCCTACAGATCGGAGCGAAGGATCTTGCGTTCCCGCGACTGAACGCCCTGAGCTACTGGTTTTACCTGTTCTCGGGGATCCTGTTCGGCATCTCGTTCTTCCAGGGCGGGTCGTTCTCCGGCGGATGGACGATGTATGCCCCGCTGAACGTGCCGACGTACACGCCCGCACTCGAGGCGACGACCGGTAGTAACGCAGCTGTACTCGCGTTGGTGCTGTTCGTCTTCTCGATTACAATCGGGACGGTCAACTTCCTCGTGACGATCCACCGCTCGCGCGCGGAAGGGCTCGGCCTGTGGAACATGCCGCTTTTCACCTGGTCGTGGCTGCTGACCGTCTGGATGATGTTGTTTGCCTTCGCTGCGTTGCTCGCGGCACTGCTGTTGCAGTCGGCCGACCGAGTGTTCCTGACCCAGTACTTCGCGACCGATCAGGGGTCGGGACTACTGTGGGCCCACCTGTTCTGGTTCTTCGGACACCCAGAGGTGTACATCGTCTTCTTCCCCGCGCTGGGGATCATGTTCGAGACGTTCCAGACGTTTACGGGACGGCGACTCGTCGGCCGCAAGTGGGTCATCATCTCGATGGTCCTTGTCGCGGTCCAGTCGTTCCTCGTCTGGATGCACCACATGTTCCTGACGACCATCAACCTCGAGATCAAGACGCTGATGATGGCGACGACCATCGGGATCTCACTACCGTTCGACCTGATGGTCTTCGCGCTGATCTACACGATGGTCAAGGGACGTGTGCGGTTTACGACCCCGTTCCTCTTTAGCCTCGGCGCGCTCGTGCTGTTCATCCTGGGCGGCATTACGGGCGTGTTCCTGGGCGCCGTCGTGCTCGACTACGAGTTCCGCGGCACCTACTGGGTTGTCGCCCACTTCCACTACGTGATGGTTTCGGGCGTCACCGCCCTGATTGGCGGCCTCTACTACTGGTGGCCGAAGATCACCGGGAAGATGTACTCCGAGGCGCTCGGCAAGCTCAGCTTCGCCGTCTACTTCATCGGCTTCAACCTGCTGTACTTCCCGATGTTCCTCGCCTGGGAGACGCCCCGACGCGTCTTCCACTTCGCGGAGGGCGTCGAGATCTACCACCAGGT
>PWMF01000096.1 GCA_003559215.1 Natrialbaceae archaeon | reverse complement strand
GGGAGGGGCCGGACGAGGGCGAGGCGTTACTCGAGCCGCTCGTTCGCGACGGCGAGGTGGTTCGGGAGTTCGACCTCGAGGCGGCCAGCGAGCGGTGTCTGGCCGACGCGGAGCGAGTCGGCTTCGACGAATCAACGGATTGAACACTCTGCCGTCGGCAGACGCAGTATGGAGTCTACAACCGACGCGGCGCCGTCTCGCGGCGCGGTCGTGAACCTGTTGACGCTCAAACTGGTCGGAATTGGTCTCTTTGCAGCCGTCGTCAACTGGTCCGCCATGATGATCTCGGGTCCGCTCGGCCTGGTCCGGATCGGTCTCTTCGCACTTGGCAACGTCGTCGTCTGCTGGCTCGTCGTTGACGCCGTCTTCGCCGCTCTCGACCAGTTGCTCGAGTCGAAACTCCACGACTGGGAGTGAGCGAGTCCCGGTCGCAGCGCCGGGTGAATCGCGACCGTCGTCAGTTCAGATCCGCCCGCTCGAACCGCCAGTAGCCGATCGCGAGCGGGATCACGATCCAGCCGAGCAGGATGACGGCAGCGAACCAGTCGCTGAGATAGAACGGCAGGTCGCCGCTCACGCGGTTCGAGACCAGGAGCGCGTTCGGGTTCTCCATCGTCTCCTCCGGGACGTCCTCGACCATGGTCTGCCAGCCGAGCATCGGCCAGATGAACTGATCGGCGAGTTCGCTCGAAACCGCTCGGTAGGCCTCGAGCGGGTTCAGTTGCAGGAGGAAAAAGTACCACTCGGGGGCCTCGAGTCCGGGCAGTTCGCCCTCGACGAGGTAGTGGACGGCCGTGACGGCCGGATGCCAGACGAGCGTGAACA
Source organism: Natrialbaceae archaeon (assembly GCA_003559215.1). Classification (GTDB taxonomy): domain Archaea; phylum Halobacteriota; class Halobacteria; order Halobacteriales; family Natrialbaceae; genus Natronococcus. The sequence continues at coordinate 3,131 of PWMF01000096.1, read as the reverse complement.
TGACGTAGCTTCCGATCGCACCGCCCATCGCCTGCATTCTCGAGGATGACATCGCCGAGACGCCGACCGCGATGGCAGTAAAGGCCATGCCGAGGAGGATCGTCAGCGCCGAGAACCCGAGGAAGGTCCCAATCGGCACGTCGTCGAACAGTCCGACTGCGACCACGATGGCGACGAGACAGGCCACGACCGACGCGACGGCGATGACCCCCAGTCGACTCAGGAATTTGCCGGCAAAGACGTCCCAGCGGCTGTGAGAGAGGCCGAACAGCACCCGCAGGCTGCCCGACTGTCGCTCGCCGACGACGGCCATGTAGCCGACCAGCAGGGCCAGAATCGGGATCAGCAACAGCCCGCCGATGTTGGCGACGACGGTGATAACCTCCGTCGGTTCGGTGTCGGAGAGGTTGTCGGTCGCGGCGCCGACCGCGATGATTCCCATCAGGAAGACGAAGACGCCCATCACGGCCCAGATCATCCGCGAGCGGATCGCGTCCTCGAAATCCTTCCGGGCCAGCAGCGTGGTGCTCATCGAACCACCCCCTCGTCCGTCACGCCGCCGTCGGCTGCCGTTCGCTGGGCGATCTTCGACTCGTCGGCCGCCGCCCCCTCGCCGCCCGACTCTGCCTCGACGCCGGTAAACGCGGAGAAGAGGTCCTCGAGCGTCGCCTCTTCGATATCGAAGTCGACGATCGGCGGTCCGGACTCGACGAGCCGATGGATCGCGCGGGCCTTCGCGGCCGGGTCGGCGTAGGTGACTCGGAGGCGGCCGTCGTCGGCCGTCACCTCGGTGACGCCGTCGATATCGGTGAGCGACGTCCGCTGGACCGACGACTCTCCCGCCACGTCGACGACGAGACTCGAGCCCACGCCCGAGCGTTCGCGCAGTCCGGCGATGGTGTCGACGGTGACGAGCTGGCCGTCGTCGAGAATGCCGACGCGGTCGCAAACTGCCGACACCTGCCCGAGGATGTGACTCGAGAAGAAGACGGTTGTCCCGTCGGCAGCTTCCTCGCGGATGATCTCCTGAAACGTCCGGATCCCGTGGGGATCGAGGCCGCTCGAGGGTTCGTCCAGCACGAGGAGGTCTGGGTCACCGACGAGCGCCATCGCCATCGCGAGTCGCTGTTTCATCCCCTTCGAGTAGTCGCCGACCGGTCGCTCGGCGTCGGCGAGGTCCAGTCCGACCCGTTCGAGCAGGGCTTCCGGGGATTCGGTCCCACCCTTGGAGTCGAGGGCGAACTCGAGGTGCCGGGAGCCCGAGGAGCGCTCCCAGAGGTCGAAGCCGTCGGGGAGGATGCCGACGCGCTCGCGGACGGCGTCGGTCTCCTCGTGGGTGTCGTAGCCGAGCACCGTCGCCGACCCCTCGGTGGGTCTGATGAAGTCCAGCAGGAGGTCGATCGTCGTCGTCTTCCCCGCGCCGTTCGGCCCGAGAAAGCCGAACACTTCGCCTTCTTCGACGGTCAACTCGAGTGCCTTGAGGGCCGTCTCCTCGCCGTAGCGTTTCGTCAGGTCGGTCGTTTCGATCGCGGCCATCGTCACACCACCTCCGTCGGCCGCCGGCGGTTGTCGTTCCAGTTCGTGCGCTCGGTTCGATGGGATTGGCCCGCTCGCTGCGGTGCCGTGCCATCGGTCGGTCCAACTCCGGTACCAGTGTCGGTCTGCGTGTCTCCCATCACGGTTCGACCGTCGACCGGCAGCATCCTATAAGCGGATTCACAGTTGTCGGGCCGGCAGTCGTGCCGAACAGTTATATACCAGTTCAGCCGACCGGCCGGTTAGCTGGCGGTTCGTTCCCGGACGTACTCGAGTGCGCCCCGTCCAGCCGTTCCCAGAAACAGCCGGCTGAACTGGCCGTTGAGCCACGCGAACGCGTTCAACAGCGCGAGCGAGGTGGTCAGCACGACGACGCCGACTACGGAGACCGCGAGCGCCTGGGGGAGCGTCGTCGCCTCCCACTCGGTGATCGTGACGGCGAACTCGACCCCGACGAGTAACTCGTTCCACGGGAGCGCCAGCGACGGCGTGAGATGGATCGGCTCGCCCCCGTTGATCAAGCCCACCTGCACGTTCGGTTGGTCGTAGTAAAGCGGCGTCAGGAGCAGGACGACCGACGTGGTGAGCATCGTCGTCAGCAGGACGAACGAGACGATCCCGATGACGAACTTAAGAAAGAGGTAACAGATCGCCGCGTACGTCTCGATGCCGAAGACGAGCAGTCGAGCGCCGTCGACTCCGCCCTCTCCGTCGAGAAACGGGTAGTCGGGCGAGTCGATCTCGACTGCCAACAGATGTCGAGTCGTCGCGCGCTCGAAGGCCGCGAACACGTGGCTTGCGGCGAGCACGAGGAGCAAGATCGGTACGCCGACCGCGATAACCAGCAGGCCGAACCCGAGCGAGAAGCCGGTAACCAGGAAGACGAAGTAGAGGGTTCCGAGCGGGAACGCGAGCAGCAGATACAGCAGGTTCAGATAGGTCTGCGGGCGGAACGGACTGAGTGCTGCGGCCCGCATCGTTCGGCCGACGTGGTCGATGCGGACGGATCCCGCTCGAAGACTCACGTCAGAACTCTCGTCGGTCAGTTAACATAAACCTTGGTGGGCAGCCTCGAACTCGAGCGAGACGCTGTGAACGCCGCCTCTGTGGACTTCGTCGCGAACCTCTCGTGGATCCGAACGATTATTGCCTTTCGAGCGGGAGTCAGGAGAGACGTGTCGGCCCGGCAACCGGAACCCGTCGACGGCTCGCAGTCCGCTACCGGCGGGACTCGCGGTTCCGTCGCGACGAGCGTTCAACTCGAGCGCCGCTCGGACTCGTCCGACGCCGTTGATACTCGAGGGAGGGTACAGCGATGACGGCCGTCGTCGACGCCGACACCGAGGAGTTACTTGCCCTGCTCGAAGACGAGTACGCGCGGACAATCATCCTCGAGACCTACCGCGACGCACAGTCCGTCGAGGCACTGAGCGACGCCTGTGACGCCGATCCCTCGACCGTTTATCGCCGTATCGATCGTCTCCAGGAGCGCGAGCTCCTGGCGGACCAACAACGACTCGACCCGAACGGCCACCACTACAAGGTCTACGTCGCCCGCCTCGAGCACGTCGCAATCGACGTGACCGACGACGGCT
>PWMF01000019.1 GCA_003559215.1 Natrialbaceae archaeon | reverse complement strand
CTGCGACGCCGTCCTCGCGGACGTGACCGCTCCCGAATCGGATGCCGAGGCGTGGGCGGGACTGCTCGGAGTCGACGCGAACGGAGCGACCCGAACCGACGCGTCGAAAGCGGTCGAGGGCTGATCGAACTCCTGACGCTTCGGCCGGCACACGAGTCCGACGCTCGGGGCTTCTCCGAGGGCTGGGTTTCTTCCCAGGTTCGTTCCGTCTGTCAAACCCATATACTATAACGACTACTAAACTAAACAGAAAGGATATACTTAATTACCGTACTGTGGACATGTGTGGATCGGCGCACGTTCCTCACGGGAGTCGGGACCGTCGTGGGAGGGGCAGTCGCGTTCGACCGTGGTGTGCGCCGCGTTCGCGCGCCGGAGACGATAACCATCGCCGTCTACCAGACCGACGGGCTCACGACCGGGTTCGAGGAGAGCGGCCAGCGACGGGACACGGGCCAGCGTCTCGCCGAAGCGGGGGTGCGGGACGTTCTCGAGCCCCAGTTCGCGAACTCGTTCGAGCTGCTCGACGAGTCGCTAACCGTTCCGGAGGAGGTGACGGCGCTGCCGCCGACGCTGTCGACGTTCGGCGACGAGATGCCGGCCGCGAGACGGTCGCTCGTGAACTGGGTCGAGTACAATCGAACGCGGTCGTCAGTCGACAGCCACATCCTCCTCTCGCACCACCCGGAGATCAGATCGGGCAACGGTATCGCGTCCCCCGCGATCCTCCCGACGTGTTGTGAACCGATCGACCGCTACGGGATCGCCTGGATGGCGGCCGAGGAGTCGAACCGCGTCGAGGCGGCCGTCGCGGAGACGATCGCCCACGAGATCGGCCACACGATCGGACTACAACACTCCCACGGCGCGAACATCGGCGACGCCATCTCGGTCATGCTGACGAGTTCGTACGCGCGACGCGTCGGTCGAAACCGCTTCGGAGACCGCGTTCAGCCGGCTGATCGTCGGGTCTCCAAGCTGAACGACGATATCACCGATCGCCATCTGCGGGTGTGACCGCGTTCGGTCGACGGCCCCTCGGTCGGAATCCGGCACCGTGCCCTACACTCGAGCGGCTCCGGCTCGAGGCCACACCTGCTCCCGGCTCTGTCGGGCCCACAACGGGAGGACGTGCTTTCCGGTAGACGGACGTCTCACAGCGAAGCGCGGCGAACTCGCCTTCGAAACCGGTGGACGCGGCCGGCTATCCCGTCCGGCAGGGACCGTACTCGACCTCGTCCCCGGTGACGAAAGCGCGGAGTGTCGCCCGTGCGAGGTGGCCGTTCCGGCGGACGTGATGTTCGGGGACGAGCGGGAGGGGAACGGGACGGAAGCCGTCGGTACGCATCGAGCGGAAGCTCGTGTACCGTCCGACGAGTTCCTCTCCCCGGAACACGGACAGTCGGCCGTCCTCGTCGCGGCCGTATCGATACCGGAACGCCGTCGGCTCGGGGCCGGGACAGCGCAACGCGTCGACGCTGTCGAGGACCGCGACGGTCTCGCCGCCGACGTCGAGGACCAGCGACGGATCGTCGCCGCCTGCGGCCGTTTCGTGCCACTCGATTCGACCGGGGGTACCGAGACAGGCGAAGCTGTCGTCGGTCAATCCGATGCGGTCCTCGACGGCGTAAAACCGTCTGGTACCGTCGCGTCGGGAGTCCAGAAGGAACGGTGACTCCAGCATCTCCCTCAGCTCGTCGTTCGTCCACCGGTCCGCGACGAGTACCGGCACGTGTCCCCGGTGTGCAGCGGTTGCAATCCTCGAGACGATAGTCAGTGGCGCACTGTCCGGCGGGTAGACGAGGTGTAACGGCGCGTCGACGCCGGCGAACGCCGTCGGACCGTCGACGGCGAGCGTCGTGTCACCGTCCGATCGGAGCGTGAACCCTCGGTTCTCGAGATCGTCCGTTATGACGTCGAGGCGACGAGTCGCTGGATGGACCATTGCCTCGAGTAGCGAGCCCAGAGAGATAACGTTTCTCGCGACCGAACGAGCGAGTTCGCGGCGGGGACCGCGCTCGACTCGCACCACTATCGTTTCGGTCGTTACTATAGCCACACCGGTCGATCGTCCGGAACGTATGCAGGTCACAGTTACCGGTGCGGGTGGCGGAATCGGACGGCAGGTCGCGACTCGACTCGCCGAGGCAGGCCACGACGTCCTCGGTCTCGACCGGGATCTAGACCGCCTCGCCGACCTTCCGGCTACAGTCGACACCGTCCAACTGGACGTGCGGGACGAAATCGCCGTCCGGGAGCTGCTGGCCGATCGGCCGGTCGATCGCGTAATCTCCACGGTCGGTTGGTACGAACTCGGTGCGTTCGAGGACGTCTCGCCGGCGACGTTCCGTCGGCATCTGGAGGCGAACCTCGTCGCAGTCCACACGGTCGTCCACGCGACCATGCCGACGCTCCGCCGCCGAGAGGGCCGAATCGTCGCGGTCGGCTCCGTTCTCGGAAACGTCGCGCTGCCGTATCACGGCGCCTACAGCGCCGCGAAAGCCGGCCTCCACGGATACGTCGATGCGTTGCGCCGCGAGGTCGGGCCCCACGGCGTCACGGTATCGCTCGTCGAACCCGGCCCCGCCCGGACGGGGTTGAACGAACGGGCGGCCGAAACGCTCGAGTCCGACCGCCAGAGTCCCTACTCCGAGCAGTACGCCGCGTTCGACGGCTACAGCCCACGGGATGTGCGTCCGGAGACCGTCGCCGAAACCGTCGTCGAGGCCGCCACGGCGAGTTCGCCGCGCAGCCGATACCGGGTCGGACGTCGGGCCCGCTTGCTCCCGTGGCTGTCGGTCGTACTGCCGGACCGGCTGGTCGACCGGATACTCCGTTCCGGGTTGCCGGGTGGCGTGCTGGGTCGACTCGTCGACCGGTGACTCCCGAGTGCCCCGAAGGCGGAACCGTCACCGTCGGCCGCCGTGGACGGAGATCATGCCGATACGCTCACGGCGATTCCGGCATTTCGAAGCCGTTCGACGAGTGGTTCACCGATTCCCGAGGCTGGTGTCAACACGCCACCCGTCAGCGGTGTCTCGGTTTCGTTCCGCACCAGACACATCGCGGCCTCACTGAGCATCCGTGCGGTCGCTCCGTACCCTGGATCGACGTCCGCACGAATCGTCCCCTCGACGACGAACGGACCGTCGGTGGCCGTTCCGCGACCCAGGATCCGAACGGTGAAGTGCCCGCTCTCGATCTGTTCCCTGCTCGGTCCCTCACCGGGGTCGGGGAACACGAACCGCTGTAACCCGGCTCGAACCGGATCGATCGCCATTCCGGCAGCCACCAGCCCGAACCCGCCAGCGACGAGGGTCGCGACTGCTCCGCCTCGGATCCCGCCCCCGGTCGGAACGACCTCGGTACAGCGAAACTCGCGACCCCAGGGATACTCGAGGAGTGCGTTGCTGCGTCGGATCACGCGCTCGTTCACCGCAGCCATCGGCGACGGTGCGGTCCACACCGATCGCAGCGGGTCCCGTCTCGGACGCCGCTGCTCGCTCGAGTCGACGCCGGTGCGCTCCCCGGGTGGTGCCAGCGAGTACGGGTTCCGGAGGGCTTGCCGGGCGATCGGATCGGCCGATGCAGCGTCGAACATCGCGACCGCGCTGGCTACCGTTCCGCCACTGACACCACCGCGTCCGTCCTCCAGATAGAGCCGAACCAGGTCACACGGCGTTCCGAACTCGTCGACCGCAGCCGACTGCACGGCCATCGTCCCGATGTCGGCGGGAATCGAGTCCACGCCGCAGGTGTGGACGATCCGACTTCCTGCCTCGACGGCGTCCTCGTTGTACCGGTCGATCATCTCTCGGATCCAATTGAGTTCCCCCGTGAGATCGCAGTAGTCGGTTCCCGCGGCGACACACGCCTCGACGAGCGGCGTTCCGTACGTCGTGTACGGCCCAACGGTCGTACAGACGACGCGCGTACTGTCGGCGATGTCCCGGAGGCTCTCCGGGTCTGTCGCATCACCTAAGACG
>PWMF01000123.1 GCA_003559215.1 Natrialbaceae archaeon | reverse complement strand
GGTCTTCGCGAGTGGCGCGGGACCGACAGTCCCGCGTACCGTGCGAACGGTGCACGGTTCGGAGCGAACGCAGTAAGCGAGAACCGCGATGTGAACGGGGAACGGAGTGAGCCGTGAACGGGCGCTTCGCGTCCGTGAGCAGACGAAACGAGCGAACGGCTTGGTAGAGCGTGCTCTGCCAGTGGATGAACGAACGACTGTAGGGAGTGAGCGTAGCGCGGAACCTGCGCCCGTGAGCAGAAATCGGCTGGGGAGGGCGTGGCGATCCCTGTGTTCGTGCCAGCAAGACTTCTCTCGTCGCCACTACCGCGAAAGCCCCTGGCCCTTTCAGTCCCGCCCGACGGTGATTAGTCGGGGCTGCAGACTCGAGGCCGGACGGTCCATACGCACGTGCAGTGACGTCGTCCTCCTGGCGGTGGCGTTTGCCTCCCGCTGATACGGCCTGCTGTACCGATTTCTCGGAGCGACCGCAGGGTGGCGCGCGGTCGCTCCGGAACTGACCTGCAGTCGTCCGTATGACGGCCGCCTGCGAGGGGACCGATCGACGTCCTCGAGCCCGAGACCGCCGCCGTGAGGCGATCTATCGCGAATAACGGTTGCGGAACTATTTTACCCGCTGCACGGCCAACACACGTGTAATGAGTGAACTAGAGGAGGAGTACCGCCTCGAGTACTTCGAGGAGGAAGGCTTCGAGCGCAAGGAGTGTCCCTCCTGTGGCGCGCACTTCTGGACGCGGGACCACGGCAGGGAGACCTGCGGCGAGCCGCCCTGCGAGGAGTACGACTTCATCGGGAACCCCGGCTTCGACGAGGAGTACAGTCTGGAAGAGATGCGGGAGACGTTCCTCTCGTTCTTCGAGGGCCACGACCACGAGCGGATCGAGCCGTACCCCGTTGCGGCCAACCGCTGGCGAGACGACGTCCTGCTCACGCAGGCGTCGATCTACGACTTCCAACCGCTCGTGACGAGCGGGGAGACGCCGCCGCCGGCGAACCCGCTGACCATCTCCCAGCCCTGTATCCGGATGCAGGACATCGACAACGTCGGGAGGACGGGCCGACACACGATGGCCTTCGAGATGATGGCTCACCACGCCTTTAACGCCCGTGAGGATCTCGAGGATCCCGACCAGTACGCCTACCAGGGCGAGGTCTACTGGAAGGACCGAACCGTCGAGCTCTGCGATCAGTTCTTCGACTCGATGGGTGTCGATCTCGAAGAGGTCATCTACATCGAGGATCCGTGGGTCGGCGGCGGCAACGCCGGGCCCGCGATCGAGGTCATCTTCAAGGGCGTCGAACTCGCGACGCTCGTCTTCATGTCGATGGAACAGGATCCGGAGGGCGAATACGAGATGAAGGACGGCAACCGCTACAGCCCGATGGACACCTACATCGTCGACACGGGGTACGGCCTCGAGCGCTGGACCTGGGTGTCCCAGGGCACGCCGACGGTCTACGAGGCGATCTACCCCGACATGATCGAGTTCCTGAAGGACAACGCCGACCTCGATCACACCGACGCGGAGTCGGAGCTGGTCCACCGCGCGGCCAAGCTGGCGGGTCACATGGATATCGACGAAGCCGAGGACATGGAGACCGCACGCGGCGAAATCGCCGACCAGCTCGGCGTCGACGCCGACGAGCTCACCGAGCTGATGGAACCGCTCGAGGACATCTACGCGATCGCCGACCACTGCCGGACCCTCGCGTACATGCTCGGCGACGGAATCGTCCCTTCGAACGTCGGGACGGGGTATCTCGCGCGGATGGTGCTTCGACGGACGAAGCGGCTCTGTGACAACGTCGGTGTCGACGCGCCGCTGGACGAACTCGTCGACATGCAGGCCGAACGATTGGAGTACGAGAACCGCGACACGATCCGCGACATCGTCCGTACCGAGGTCGAAAAGTACCGCGAAACGCTCGAGCGCGGCGGTCGCCGGGTCGAAGCCCTCGCGACGGAGTACGCCAAAAAGGGCGAACCGATCCCGACCGAGGAGCTGATCGAGCTCTACGACTCCCACGGAATCCAGCCCGACATGGTCGAGGAGATTGCGGCCGAGGCTGGCGCCGACGTCGATGTCCCCGACGATTTCTACAGCCTCGTTGCCGAGCGCCACGACACCGTCGAGGCCCTCGAGGAAGCAACCGGCGAGACCGACTCCCGGTTCGACGACCTTCCCGAGACGGAGAAGCTGTACTACGACGATCAGCAACGCACCGAGTTCGAGGCGGTCGTCCTCGACGTTTTCGAGCGCGAGGACGGCTACGACGTCGTGCTCGACCAGACGATGTTCTACCCCGAGGGCGGGGGCCAGCCCGCCGACACCGGGACGCTCTCGACCGACGACGCCACCGTCGAGGTCGAGGACGTCCAGATCGAGGACGGCGTCGTCCTCCACCGAACCGACGCCCACCCAGGCAAGGGCGAGTTCGTGAAGGGCTACCTCGACGTCGATCGACGCCGGCAGCTGATGCGCCACCACACGGCGACCCACATCGTCATCCACGCGGCTCGTCAGGTGCTCGGCGACCACATCCGCCAGGCGGGCGCCCAGAAGGGCGTCGACTCCTCGCGGATCGACCTGCGCCACTACGACCGGATCTCCCGCGAAGACGTCAAGGCGATCGAACGGAAGGCAAACGGGATCGTGATGGACAACGCCCCGGTCACCCAGGAGTGGCCCGACCGCCACGATGCCGAGGCCGAACACGGGTTCGACCTCTACCAGGGTGGAATCCCGCCGGGCGAGCAGATTCGGCTGATCCACGTCGATGAGGACGTCCAGGCCTGCGGGGGGACCCACGTCGCCCGCACCGGCGAGATCGGCACGATCAAGATTCGCTCGAGCGAGCGCGTCCAGGACGGCGTCGAGCGGCTCACCTTCGCCGCGGGCGAGGCTGCCATCGAGGCGACTCAGGAGACCGAGGACGCCCTCTACGGGGCCGCCGAGGTCCTCGACGTCTCCCCCGAAGAGGTACCGGACACCGCCGAACGGTTCTTCGAGGAGTGGAAGGCCCGCGGGAAGGAACTCGAGGACCTGAAAAAACAGCTCGCCGCGGCCCGCGCGGGCGGTGGCGGCGGCAGTGAGGAGGTCGAGGTCGGCGAGACGACGGCGGTCATCGATCGCATCGACGCTGACATGGACGAGCTGCGCGCGACCGCGACCGCGATCAGCGACGAGGGCAAAATCGCGATCTTAGGGAGCGGCGAGAGCGGCGCCCAGTTCGTCGTCGCCGTCCCCGACGACGTCGGCGTCAACGCCGGCGAGGTCGTCGGCGAGCTCGCCGCGAAGGTCGGCGGCGGCGGGGGCGGTCCGCCGGACTTCGCGCAGGGCGGCGGTCCGAACGTCGACGAGCTGGACGACGCGCTCGAGGACGCACCCGACGTCGTTCGACAGATCCTCGACGCCTAACCTCTTCTAGTGCAGTTTCGGCTTCGACTCGCCGCGCGGAGCCCCTACTCCGCGAGTCCGCAGTAGTCGATCGCCGATATCGCGATGGTCTGTGCCGTCTCGACCAGCGACGTGAGCGTCGTGTACTCGTCGACGCCGTGGAGGTTCGGCCCGTAAGGGCCCGCAGTGACGACAGGGACGTCGTAGTAGCGCTGGTAGAAGCGCTCGTCGAGCGCGGCGTTGCCGCCGACGAACGTGCCGTCCTCGCCGGTGATCGACTCGGCATTCGCCCTGACGGTTTCGACGATCTCGGCGTCGCGGGGCACCTCGTGGGGCGCGGCGTTCCAACCGGTCCACTCGACGGTCGGTGGGTTCTCGGCGAGCCACTCGTCCCCGTCGGCGACGTCGGCGATCGCGCCCTCGATCGCCTCCCGAACCTCGACGCGACTCTCGCCGGGCGGCCAGCCGACCCGTCCTTTCAGCAGTACCTCGGCGGGCACCGAGGCGGGCCAGTCCCCGCCCTCGACGACGCCCAGGTTGATGTTCGTCACGTGGCCCTCGAGGTCGGGGTCGGCGCCGTAGGCCGGCGGAAAGTCGATCCTCGACTGGCGCTCGTCGTTCAGCTCTTCGAGCGCGCCGCGGACGAGACAGGCCTTGTCGAAGGCGCTGACGCCCTGGTGGCCCCAGGCGGCGTGGGCCTTCTTGCCGGGTACCGTGACGTCGAAGAACATCACGCCGGCGCTGGCGATGCCGACGTTCGGCAGACCGAACGGCTCGGGGACGATCGCCGCGTCGGGGATGTAGCCGCGCTCGAGTACCGAGAGGAGGCCGCCGACGCCACCCGCCTCCTCCTCGATCGTGCTCTGGATGTAGAGGTCGCCCGCGAGGTCGATCCCCTCGGCTTGCAGGGCGTCGACGGCGACGATCATCGCGGCGAGCCCGCCCTTCATATCGGAGACGCCGCGGCCGTAGAGTTCGTCGCCCTCGCGCCGGAGCGTCCACGGATCCGACTCCCAGGCGGATTCGGGGTCGGCGGGGACGACGTCGACGTGCCCCGACAGGGCAAGCGTCGGTCCCGCTCCCGAACCCGGAACGGTCGCCACCGCGTTCTTTCGGCCCTCGTACCCGTACTCGTCGTACGACGACGTCCGGAAGAACCCCGGATGGTCCTCGAGGTCCTCGGCACTCGGCTCCCACGTGTCGACCTCGAGACCCAGTTCGTCGAACGCCTCGAGCATCACGTCCTGTCCGCGCGGTTCGTACCCCGTTACCGACTTCGCGGCGACGAGGTCCTCGAGCAGTTCCAGTAGGTCGCCCTCTCGATCCGCGATCGCGTCCTCGACTCGATCCCTCGTCATTCGTTCATCCATGCGAGACAGTAGGTGAGGCGAACGATATAGGTACGGACGATTCGACTGCCAGATCCTGAATTGATACTTACATATATCCGAGAACAGCGTCGAGATCTACGATCAGTAACGGGCTCCCAAATAATATAATAAATTCAATGGTTTCCCGGAGCGCGCTCCGGATATCCAAAACTATTATGTACTCTTGATTCATGTTCTCCGTTATCATGGACCGACGAACGTTCGTCCAGACAACGGGTGCAGTTGGGGCTGTGGGACTGACCGGACTCGCCGGGTGCCTCGGCGACGAGGGTGACGAGAACGGGGACGACTTCCCATCCGAATCGTTGACGTGGATGATCCCCTGGGGAGAGGGTGGCGGAACGGACACGTACGCCCGCCAGATGGCGCCGCTGATGGAGGATCCGCTCGATCAGTCGATCGAGATCGACAATCGGGAGGGGGCGGGCAGCATGCTCGGAAGCGAGTGGCTCGTCGAGCAGGATCCGGACGGCTACACGTTTGGAACCGTCAACCCGCCTGGCTGGTCGTTCACCTGGCGGGCCCAGGAGGTCGACGGCTGGCATCCCGACGACCTCGAGCCGATCGCCCACTCGGGTGTGTTCGGCTACACGATCATCATCAACGACAGCTACGACATCGAAACGTTCGACGAGCTCCGAGACGCCTACGCCGACGGTGAGATCAGCGGCTTCGCCTATCAGGGGGCCGGCAGCGATAGTCACCTGACGACGCTGCTGCTCCAGGACGAGTACGACCTCAACGCCGACAACATCGTCCCCTACGACGGCGGCGGACCGGTACAGGAGGCGGTTCTGAGCGACGAGGTCGCGGCCGGGATCGCGACGAACACCTCCGCGATCTCCGCCGAGGAGTCGGGTGAGGCCCGCACCATCGTCAACTTGATGGACATCGACCTTACGAACACGTTCCCGGATATCGACCCGATCACGGACTACGGCGACAGCCTCGCCTGGATCACGGAGTTCTACCAGGTGCAGGTCGCGCCGCCGGACACTCCCGAGGAGGAGCGCGAGGTCCTCATGGAGGCGGTCCAGGAGGCAACCGAACACGAGGATACCCAGGAGTGGGAGGAAGAGACCGGAAACATCGTCGAGTTCGGCGATATGGACGACGCCGCGGACCAGTACGTCGGCAGCGTCGAGGAGATCGAATCGCAGGTCGAGGACGCGATCGGCGGCTTCGACGAGTTCCAGCAGATGGTCGAAGAAGCCGAAGAGGAGGAGTAGTCACTGGCAGACCGGAACCCAAAAGCCGTTCCCGAATCGAGACGCTGACTACGTTGCTTTCGAGGCCACGAAAAAGAGAGATGTCACAGAACAAGTTTACTGCTACCGACGCCATTCGCAGCTCTCACGGCCGACGCCACACCGAGACCAGCGCCGACCGAGACTCGGCCCAACTCCACGCCGTTAGGCGGGATCAGCCATGGAACAGGACGACACCGTAGGTTCGATCGCAGACCGCGTTCGAGCGCCCCTCGAGACGGTGCTGGGCGAGCGACCGACGATGGAACACGTCCTGCTGGTGTTGTTTCTCGTCGTCGGGGTCTACATGTACCAGGGTGCCTCTGAGTTCGCGCCGGACGCCCAGACGTTCCCGCGACTCATGGCCGGCGGGACGGCCGTCCTCGCCTTCCTCCTGCTCGCTCGCAACTACCTGACCGTCGTCGCCCCGCTGGTTGGCGCCGGGCTGGGTGCGTACCTCACGTACGACGGCGCTACCGCGTTTCTCGCCGATGGCGGCGGGCTGGTCTCGCTCGTCGCGGGCGTCGCGTTGCTGGTCGCAGTGGTCGGCTTTCGCGAGCGGTTCGGGGAGTCCGTCGAGTCCTTCGTCGCCGAGCCGATGCAGGTGATGGGCGACAAGGAGACGCCGGACGCGCCGACCGACGAGGCCGACTCGGAAGAGGCGGCCGACCAGACCTCGAGCGACGAAGAGAGCGAGTCGGCCGCGATGTACGTCTATGAGATCGACGATCCGAAGGGACCGGTCGTCACCGGCTTGCTCTGTGTCGGCTACATGCTGCTGACCTTCACGATCGGAATGCTGTATGCGACGCCGATCTTTGTCGTCGCCTGGGCGCTCTGGGCACGGATGAACGTGCTCAAAGCGGTCGCACTCACCGTGCTCAGCTTCGTCACCGCCTACCTGTTCTACGACCTGATTCAGGACGACATCGCGGAGGGGTGGCTCACTGGTTGGGAGCTCCCGGCGCCGGACGACCTGCTCGGCCTCTGGATCCACGCCGGTGACCTGCTCCAGTGGGTGGTGGTGATCGGATGACGGTCGAATCGTTCGTCGGCGCGGTCGAGGCGCTGTTGACCGCCGAGACGATGATCTGGCTGCTCGCCGGCGTGATCATCGGCATCATCGTGGGCGGGCTGCCCGGACTCGGGCCGCCGCTGGGGATGGCGATCATCCTCCCGTTGACCTTGCCGCTCGAGGCTGCCAACGCGATCATCCTCCTGGTCGGGGTCTACAGCGGCTCGATGTACGGCGGCTCTATCGCCGCGATCCTGATCAACACCCCGGGTGTCTCCTCTTCGGCAGCGACGATGTTCGATGGCTATCCGATGTCACAACAGGGGCGAGCGGCGACGGCGCTCGCCATCTCCGCAACCGCCTCCGCGTTCGCCGGCCTCTTTACGATCACCGCGTTGATCCTGTTCTCGCCCGCGCTGATCGAGATGGTGCTCGCGGTCGGGACCCCCGAGCGGTTCCTCGTGGCGATCCTCGGGCTAGCGATGATCACCGTCGTCACCCGGGGATCGTTTGCGAAGGGGATCCTCGCGGGTGTCGCGGGGCTGTTAGTTACGACCGTAGGCATCGCGCCGATGTCGCTCGACCAGCGCTACAGCGAGACGATGTACCTCTACGACGGCATCGACTTCGTCGCCGTCCTGATCGGGCTGTTCGCGATCGCGGAGATGATGAAACTCGCCGGCCAGGAAGGTGGCATCGCGAAGGGCAACGTCACGATCGACAGAGCGGGTATCAAGGAGGGGATCACCTCTACGATCAGCCACCCGATCACGGTGTTCAAGTCCGCGAACATCGGCATGATCGTCGGCGCGATTCCCGGCGCGGGCGCAACGGTGTCGAACTTCGTCGCCTACTCCGAGGCGGTCCGGTCCTCGAACGATCCCGACTCCTTCGGGTCGGGCAACGAGATCGGCGTGATCGCCTCCGAGGCCTCGAACAACGGGACCGTCGCGGGCTCGCTCGTGCCAGCGATTTCGTTCGGTATTCCGGGTAGCTCCTCGACGGCCGTCCTCATCGGCGGCTTGCTCATGCACGATCTCCGGCCGGGGCCGAGCATGTTCGATCCCAGCGGCGAGCTGACGCTGACGTACACGATGTTGCTGGCGCTGCTCGTCGGTAACGTCGTAATCCTCATCTTCGGACTGTCGGCGGTGACCCAGCTGGGATACCTCACCAAGATCGACACGGACTACATCATCCCGATGGTCGTCGTCCTCTCGTTCCTGGGAACCTACGCCCTGCGGATCAACCCGATCGACATCCTCACCGTGATCGTCTTCGGTGTGATCGGGTTCTACATGGTGCGGTACAACTACTCGGTGATCGCGTTCGTCCTCGGGGTCGTACTGGGGGATATCGCGGAGGAGAACCTCTACACCGCACTCCAGCTGTCGGACGGGTCGTACATGATCTTCGTCAACCCGCTCGAGTACGGCCGCTGGCTCTCGTTTATCCTCTCGATCTTGATCGCGGCGTTGCTGTTCGGCCCCTTCCTCAAGCGCTGGTGGGAGAACTGGCAGTCGGCGTAGCCGTTCTCATACCCCCGGCCGACCCTTCGACGGCGTCGGGTCACCCGGTATTTTGGGGTCTCGCTTCCTGCCCCGAGTATGGACTTCGCGACGACGTGGGACGCGGAACTGCGAGCGTTCGCCGACGAGCTCTGCGGGTACGAGACGACGGCGGGCAACGAGGCGCCCGCCCAGCGGTGGCTCGAAGGGGCGCTCGAGTCGGCCGGCTTCGAAACCTACCGGTGGGAGGCTGATGCCGAAACGCTCGCCGACCACCCTTCGTTTCCGGACGACCCCGACGAGATCGAGACGACCGGCCGGCCGAGCGTCGGCGGCGTGCTCGAGTTCGGCGACCCCGACGCGGGACGGACGCTCGTTCTGAACGGCCACGTCGACGTGGTGCCGGCGGGCAGCGGCTGGGAGGGGGATCCGTTCGAGCCCCGGTGGGCCGACGGGGCTCTCACCGTCCGGGGCGCCGCGGACATGAAGTGCGGGCTGGCGGCCTGCGTGTTCGCGGCGCGTCACCTCGAGGCTTCGAGCCCCGAGATCGACGGCCGGCTCGTCGTCGAGAGCGTCGCCGGCGAGGAGGAAGGCGGGATCGGCGCGGCCGCCGCAGCCCTGGATAACCCGTACCCGTTCGAACGCGACGCGGCGATCGTCGCCGAGCCGACCGACTGCCGACCGGTGGTCGCGACCGAGGGAAGCCTGATGAAGCGACTCCGGCTCGAGGGCCGCTCCGCCCACGCGGCGACGCGCTGGCGCGGCGAATCGGTGCTCCCGGCGTTCGAGCGTATCCGACGAGCGTTCGAGGAGCTCGAGGGCGAGCGCGGCGAGCGCGTGACCCACCCGCTGTACGGGGAGTTTCCGATTCCGTGGCCGGTCTGTTTCGGCCGCCTCGAGGCGGGGCGCTGGGCGTCGTCGGTTGCTGACGAGCTCGTCGCCGAGATCCGAATCGGCGTCGCGCCGGGCGAGACCGTTGACGAGGTCGAGCGGGAGTTCGACCGACGGCTGGCCGAGGTCGTCGCCGAAACCGACGTCGACTGCGAGTTCGAGCGGTTCTCGATCCAGTTCGAACCCGCCGAGATCGAGCCCGACGAGCCGGTGGTCCGGGCGGTCCAGTCGGCGATGAACGAGGGCGGCCTCGAGGCGACCGACCCTCGGGCCGGGACCTACGGCGCCGACAGCCGCCACTACGTTCGCGCGGGGATTCCCACAGTTCTGTTCGGACCGGGGAGCATCGAGCAGGCACACTTCCCCGAGGAGACGATCGCGTGGGACGACGTGCTCGTCGCGAGCGAGACCCTCGCCGCGGCCGCCGAGTCGTACCTCGCGAGCTGACCCTCGCGAACCGAAACCGACCTGGGCCGGGAACACCACTCCTCGAGTATGCCTACCGTCTCGAACGGCGGCGTCTCGCTGTACTACCACCGCGAGGGCGACGGCCCGCCGGTCGTCTTCGTCTCCGAGGTCGGCCTCGGCGGCTGGTCGTGGGGGTGGCAACACGCCGCGCTGACCGGTCCCTACGAGACCGTCGTCTGGGATCTCCGCGGAACCGGTCGATCGGACGCGCCACCGGGACCGTACTCGATGGAAACGCTCGTCGCGGACCTCGAGACGATCCTCGGCGCCGTCGACGCCCGAAAGGCCCACCTCGTCGGCGCGGGGCTGGGCGGTGCCGTCGCCCTCGCCGCGGCCCGCGAGTCGACGCGGGTCGCGACGTTGTCCGTGCTTGGCACCGCAGCTCGCGGATCGGCCTTCGATCTCGAGCCCCTGCTGGCCTCGCCCGACGACCCTGCGGCGCTTCGGGACTCGCTCGAGGCGGGTCTTTCCGCCGACTTTCGCGCGGACCAGCCCGACGTCGTCGACGGCATCGTCGACTGGCGAGCGGACGGCGACGCCACCAGCGAGGAGTGGGAAGCACAGCTCGCCGCCCTCGAGGGGTTCGACGCCCGTGACTGGCTCGTCGAGGTGACCCAGCCGACGCGGATCCTCCACGGCACCGCCGACGACCTCGTTCCGGCCGAGGACGGCCGCGAACTCGCCACCGGGCTTCCCCGTGGGGAGTTCGTCCCACTCGAGGACGCGGGCCACCTCGTCGGGATCGAGCGCTCGCGGACGGTCAACGATCGACTGCTGGGCTTTCTCGAGGACCGTTCGGACGCCGATCGGTGACGGCCAAGCGGAGGCTTGCGCCTGTCTCCCCGTGCTACTACGGTGTCGGCCGTCGAAGACGTCATCGTGACTCTCTCGCTGGCTCGTCGCGCTGAGCGCGCCCCGGACCGGACGGCGATCGTCGACGCCTCGGAGGACCGTCTCCACGCGCCGGCCGAGGTCGTCCACGAGGACCGCGTCACCTACGCGGAGCTGTCCCGTATCGCGGGTCGTCTCGCCGGCGCGCTTGAGGAACGGGGGGTCGACTCCGGCGACACCGTCTGTCTCGTCACCCGAAACCGAGTGGCGTCGCTGGCGCTTCCGTTCGCATGTCGCCGACTCGGGGCGACGTTCGCTCCGATCTCCCACCGGCTGACCCCCGCGACGGTGACCCGCCCGTTCGAGGTGCTCGAGCCGGCCATCGTCGTCGCCGAGGCGGCCCAGCGGGATCTCGTGCGGTCGATTCCGCACGATCGAACCGTCACCCTCGAGGAATTCGCGGCGACGGACGCCCCGACCGTCGAGGCCGGAACGGAGCGGAGCGACGACGCCGCGCCGTTGCTCGCGATACACGACGAGTCGGGCGAGTCGGTGGCGACGCTATCGGCGCGAACCGTCGAGTGGAACTGTATCGACGCCGTCCTCGAGTGGGGTTTCTCCCGGGCGGACTCGGGGTTCGTCCTCGATCCGCTGTCGACTGCCGACGGGCTGCTCCGGACCGCGCTCCCGCTGTTGTACGCCGGCGGTCGCCTCTTGCTCGATCGTGCGTTCGATCCCGGCGACACGCTGACGGCGATCAACGGAAGCGGGGTGACGGTCGTCTCCGGCCGACAGGCCCCGATGCGCGAACTTACGGCCGACGAGAACGCCGACGCGCTCGCGGGCCTCGAGCGCGCGATCTGCGATCACACCGTCGCGACGGAACCCGTCGAGGCGCTGCTCGAGCGCGGCGTCACGGTCTCGCGGGCCTACGGCACTTCGGCGTGTCCCACGGGGACAACCCGGACGGTGTCGGGACCGACAGACGGCGACGCGATCGGGAAGCCGGTCCTCGACTGCGACGCGCGACTGGTCGACGACGAGGGGGCCGTCCTCGAGGGTGAGGCGACGGGACGGTTGCAGCTTTCGGGCCCGGTTGTCGCCGACGGGTACGCAACACCTGCCGACGCTCGCGACGCCGGCCAGGCGGCCCCGGATGACGCGCCGAGGCTCGCTGACGGCTGGTTCGACACCAGCGAGCGGTTCCATCGGAAAGCTGACGGGAGCTACCGCCGGACGTGAGGATCCGACGGTTCGCGACGATTCGATTCTACAGCGATTGGAGATGCCGGCAACGCCCGGCCGTAGCAGAAGGCATTTTTCCCCCGAGCGGTCAGAGAGTGGTGATGGGTCAGCTACGCATCGCCGTCCTGAACGCGGCTCACGAGGACGCGAACACGACGCGAAACTTCCGACGCGAACTCGACGCCTCGCTGGCGGAGTTCGATATCACGCAGGGGGAACTACCCGAGACGTACGCCTTCGACGGCGCCGTCGTCACGGGATCACGAACGTCCGTCTACTGGGAGGAAGAGTGGATCAACGCCACAAAGGAGTGGGTCGACGAGGCGATCGCTCGAGACGTGCCGTTTCTCGGTATCTGTTGGGGACATCAGCTGCTCGCGGACGTACTCGGCGGAACCGTCGAGGATATGGGTGCCTACGAAGTCGGCTACAGCCGAGTCGAACACTCCGGCGAGTCACGGCTGTTCGAAGGGATCTCGAGCGAGTTCACCGCCTTCACGAGCCACGCCGATGAGGTGTCGGTGCTGCCCGACGGCGCCGAACCCCTCGCCGAGAACGACTACTCCAACCACGGCTTCCGCAAGGATCGGGTCTTCGGCATCCAGTTCCACCCCGAGTACGACCAGCGGACGGCCCGCGAGCTCGTCCACCGCAAGGAGCTGTCGGACGAGCGACGCGACTCGGTGCTCGCTGAGATCACCCACGAGAACTACCAGCAGGCCTGCGAGGCGAAGCTCGTCTTCGAGAACTTCCTCGAGTACGTCGCGGAACTGCAGTCGGTCGAGGCCGCTTCGAGCGGAGCGACGTCGACGCGAGCCGGATCCTCGGATTGATCGGTACAGACGGAACTGATACCGCCGCAGCCAGTCGTCGAGCACAGCAGCCGCGAGCGACCAGCGGGAGCGAGCGGTTTTTTAGCGTAGATTTTTGCAAGCGGTTCGAGCGACCGCCGGGAGCGAGGACCCGCAGCAAAAAGGTACGTTTGCACCCTCGACTCCTGATTTCCGAGCCGCCGGATCGAATCGACCCCGAAACGATCGCGAGCGAGTAGCGATACCGAAACTGCACTCGGGCATATCAGGAGGGCCTCTGGTCGAGAATCGACAGTTAGCTACTCCGGCGAGACCTCGAGGCCCGCCTTCTCCTGGGCGTCGATCGCCTCGACGAGCAGTTCGGCGACGTCGACGACCTCGATATCGTCCTCGAAGCCGCCGGTCTTGCGGCCGTCCTCGTACATCGTCATGCACATCGGGCAGGCGACGACGAACTTCTCGATTCCCGAGCCGGCGTCGGTGTCCTCTAAGGCCTCCCGAAGCCGTTCCTCGCTGGGCTTTGGCTCCTCGTCGAACTCCATCCAGAGGCCGCCGCCGCCGCCACCACAGCAAAAGGAATCGGCGCGGTTGCGGGGCATCTCGTCGAGTTCGCAGCCGGTGGCTTTGATGATCTCGCGGGGGGCCTCGTACTCGTCGTTGTACCGGCCCAAGTGACAGGGATCGTGGTAGGTGACGGTGTAGTCGAGTTCGGTACCAGATAGCTCGAGTCGGCGCTCGTCGACGAGTTCCTCGACGGCCTGGGTCCAGTGGTAGACGTCGATCTCGCCGTCTTTGTTCCACTGTTGTTCGTAGTCAAAGGGCATCATCGGGTCGTCGGCGAACTCCTCGAAGTCGAGCTCCGGATACTCGTTCTTGAAGGTGTTGTACGAGTGGGGGTCGGTACAGACGATTTTGTCGAACTCGCAGTCCTCCCAGGTTTCGACGTGGTGGCCGGCGAGTTCGACGTAGAGGAACTCCTCGCCGACGCGGCGGATGTCGTTGCCATCGTACTTTTCGTCGTCGAAGAGGATGCCGAAGCTGACGTCGGCCTCTTGCAGAATGGTCGCCAGCGAGCGGGCGACCTTCTTGTTGCGGTCGTCGTAGCTGGGGTAGTCGCCGACGTACCAGAGGTAGTCGACCTCCTGCTCGCGGGCGTCGGCGACGTCGAACTCGAGGTCGTCGGCCCACTCTCCACGAGAGCGCTGGCTGTCGCCGAAGGTGTTGCCGTTCTGCATGACGTTCTGGAAGACGTCCTGCATCCCCGGGTCGACGTCGCCCTGATCGGTCATCTGGCGGTTGAGGCGGGTAAACGACTGGAGGTGTTCGATCTCGACTGGGCAGGCGTCCATGCAGGCCATACAGGCCATGCAGGACTCCATCGTCTCGGTGTCGATCACGCTGGTGCCGCCGTCGGCGATGATCGGCTGCTGTTCGCCGCCTTCGGCGCGGTGTTCGCGGTACTTCTTGAGATCGAGGATAACGTTTCGCGGATCGAGCGGTCGGCCCGAGGCTTTGGCGGGACAGACGGACGAACAGCGCCCGCACTTGGTGCAGGCGTCCTGGTCGAGCATCTCCTTCCAGGTGAAATCCTCGATGGACTCGGCGTTCGTGGCGTCCAGATCGGCGGGAACGTTCGGCAGGCGCTTGCCGGCGTTCTCGTCGCGGGTGACGACGTTGGCGAACGAGGAGAGCATGTGGAACGGCTTGGCGTAGGGGATCCACGCGATGAAGAAAAAGGCGATCAGCGAGTGAGACCACCAGGCCAGCCAGTGGAAGGTCTCGGCGTTGAAGCCGAGGACGCCGAGTGCAGTGTAGTTCGGATCCGTGGCAGTCCCTTCGACGACGGGGAGGCCGATCGTCTGGAACAGCAGGGCGAGCCCCCAGCCGACGAAGCTGACGATCTCGTGATCGGGCATCCCCGTCGCGTAGATGCGCAGTCCCTCGAGGAGGAAGCCGCCGACGCCCAGCGCGAACAGCGTCCAGATGAAGATGTCGTCCTCGCTCGACGTGTGGCGGTCCCAGAGGCGCTCGTTGCGGACCCAGTAGCGGCGGTACATCGCCATCCCGATCCCGACGACGAACAGCAGCCCCATCGCGTCGACGATGAACTGGTAGGCGAGGTAGAAGTCGCCGACCCAGAACGAGCCCTGGAACGGTTCCCAGAAGTAGCCGTCGATGAAGAGGATCGTGGTCGCGATCAGTAGGGTCAGAAAACCCCACATGATGAAGGCATGCATCAGTCCGCCGTAGAGGTCCCTGTCGAACTGCTTCTCGTTCGAGAGCACGATCTTCGTACTTGAGACGATCCGGCTTGCGAGGTTGTCGAGGCGGGCGAACGGGTCGTCGTCACCGGCCGTGTACCGCGTAACCCGGCTGTACACCCCGTAGAGGAAGACGAGGATCGTGACGGTCGCCAGGAGATAGAACAGCGCGTACTCCGTGCTGCTGAGCCCCCAGTAGGTCTCCCTCGTCACCTCCGTCTGCGCGAGGACGTTCATGTTCAATTAGGCG
>PWMF01000163.1 GCA_003559215.1 Natrialbaceae archaeon | reverse complement strand
TGCGGCTGCTCGGCCCGACGGAGTACGGCCGGTACGCGCTCGCGCTCTCGATCTTCGGGATCGTCAACGTCGTGATCGTCGGGGGGACGAGCGACGCGGTTCGCAAGTACATCTCCGAGCGCTCGGATCCCGCCTGGCGGGCCGCGGTCTACGGCTACGTGTTCCGCCCGGCGCTCGCCCTCGGCGTCCTCGTCGGGGCCGCCTTCTGGCTCGCCGCGTGTTCCGGCCTCGCCGCCCGACTCTTCGGCGCGCCGTTTACCTCGCTGTTCTACCTGCTCGGCGGGTACGCCCTCGCCAGCCAGCTCGCCTACCACAACCTGCGGACGCTGATGGGTCTCGAGCGTGAGTCCCAATCGGAGCCGCTGAAGGTCCTCGAGAAGACGCTGTTCGTCGTCACGGCGCTTGGGCTCGTCTTCCTGGGATTCGGCGTCGAGGGCGTCCTCCTTGGGCACATCCTCGCCAGCGTCGTGGTGTTCGCGCTGGCGCTGGCGGTCATCGCACGGACGATCCCGCTTCGATCGCTCGTCTCGCCGCCGAGCGTCGACCTCCCCAAGCGGGGGATCGCCGCCTACCTCGGAAGCACGATCCTCTTCTTTCTCTTTTTGAACTCGCTGTACCACGTCGACGTCGTCCTCCTGCAGCTGTGGACGACCGACGAGACCGTCGGCTACTACCGCGGGGCGCTCTCGATCGCCGAGTTCCTCTGGCTCGCCCCGACCGCGGTCCAGCTCGTACTCCTCCAGCGGATCTCGAGTCGCTGGGCCGCGGGCGACCTCGAGGCGATCCAGCACCAGGCCGAGCGGGCCACCCGGTACGTCCTCCTCCTCACGGCGCTGCTGGCAGTGGGGGTTGCCGCGCTGGCCGCCGACTTCGTCCCGCTGTATCTCGGCTCGGCGTTCGAGCCGTCCGTCCTCCCCCTGCTGTTGTTACTCCCGGGCGTCGTCGGCTTCGCCGTCGCGCGGCCGACGCTGGCGATCAACCAGGGTCGGCGCTCGCTGCGACCGCTGCTGGCGGCGACGGGCGCCTGCTCGCTGGTCAACCTGGGGCTCAACCTGGCGCTGATTCCCGCCTACGGGATGGCCGGTGCAGCCGTCGCCACCTCGATCGGCTACGGCAGCCTCGTCGCGTTCCAGTCGCTTGCCGCCCGCTACGTGGGGTATCGTCCGCTCGAGGGGGTCCGATCGAAACCGATCCTCGCCTCGGCCGCCGGAACCGCGATCCTCGTCGTTCCGCTCGCGATCGCCGTCCCCTCGTCGCTGCTGGCCCTCGCCGTCGTCCCGCCGCTGGGCGCGCTCGCGTACGCGACGCTCGCGGTCGTCACCGGCGCGCTCACCCGCGAGGAGGTCGCGGAGATCGTCGACGGGATCGGCGTCCTCCCGCGGGGGCTCGAGCGACGGCTGTTCATCGTCGTCGATCGACTCCCGAAACTTCAGGAGTGAACGCCGGTCGGCGCGGCCCGAATAGGCGAGCGACTACCTTCGCTGCCGGCCAACCTGTGCATCCCTCGAGCCGTTCGTCGGACCCCGCGGTCTTCGGCTCCGGGCCAGAAGATCCGCGACCTCGTCGGACGTCTCGCCCTCCCGCTAGAGGAGGGCTCGCAGCGCGAATCGAACGGTGTGCTCGTTTTCCGTCAGCCGGTTCAGAAAGTACCGCTTCCAGCGGGTGCCGTAGGGGACGTACTGGCCGACGTCGTACTCGGCCGCCAGTTCGCGCTGAACCGCCGGTCGGACGCCCATCAGCATCTGGATCTCGAGGGACGTCCCGTGGCGCTCGCTCAGTTCGGCCGCGTGCTCGAGGATCGAGACGTCGTGCGTTGCGACCGCGATCGGCCCCTCGAGGGTCGCGAACGCGCGCTCGAGGACGTCCCGGTAGGCCCGATCCATTCGTTCGGGGTCGCGATAAGCGACCGCGCGGGGCTCGTCGTAGGCTCCGCCTCGAACGAGGCGAACTCTCCCGGACACGTCGGCGAGGCGCTCGAGGTCGGCCGGCGTCCGCTTCAGGTTCGCCTGCAGACAGACGCCCAGTTGCGCGTCGCCGTACCGGAGAGCGAACGCCTCGAAGGCGTCGAGGGTCGCGTCGGTCGTCGTCCGCTCTTCCATATCCAGCCAGACGACGACGTCGCGGTCGCTCGCGACCTCGAGGATCGACTCGAGCGAGCGACGGAAAACGTCCTCGCCGAGATCGAGCCCGAGCTGGGAGGGTTTGACCGACACCGACCCCTCGAGTCCCGTGTCGCCGATCGACGCGACGAGTTCGCGGTACGCCGCAGTATCGGCCCGCACCCGGTCGGGATCGTCGTGGTGGGTTCCCAATCGGTTGACCATCCCTTGAACCCCGCGCTCGTTCAGCCGACGAACGTGCTCGAGGGCCTCGGCCTCCGTCTCGCCGGCGACGAACCGCCGGGCGACCGGCGGAATCATCCGTCCGGATCGGTTGCGTCCGTTCGGTCCTCCGGCTCCCATCGGCAGGTCACAAGTCGTCTTCCGGGCGTTCGCTCCTCGAAAACCGTCGTCTCGACCGGGCGCTCGAGGCCGACGGCGAGCCCACTGCCCAGAGTCGAGACGACGGGGTGGTCGAACCGGTCGACGGAACCGAAGACGTCGTCCGCGACCGCGACCTCGAGTCGCCCCTCGGCCGCGTCAACCGACGGACTCGCGCGGGGGACGAACTCGAACCGGTGGACGAGCGCGTCGGTCAACTGCTCGGCCAGCCGGTCGGGTTCGGTCGCGAGCCCGTCCTCGAGCGTTCGCTCGAGTTCGGCGACGAACGCCGCGCCGACGGGCTCGAGCGACAGCGCCGGCTCGTCGGCGTCGCCCCCGTCTCCGGCGATCGGGGCCGTCCCTCGAGGGGAGTCGGCGAGGGGGACGACCAGCCGAATCCCGTCCGGGTCGCTCCCCGAAACTGGAGCGTAGCGTCGATCGGCGGTGGCGCCGACCGTTTCCGCGAGCCGAGCGAGGTTGGCTGAGCTCGTCTCGTACACCCGCGTCGCGTCTCGAGCCTCGACGCTCCGGTCCGGCTCCAGCCCGTACGCGAGTACGGCCGCGAATCCGCCGACGCCGGCGAGCGCGAACAGCACCGCTCGGCCGTCTGCTATGGCGAGGCCGGCGACGAACGCGAGCGCGGCGAGGAGGGCGAACCCGACGGCGACGGTCCCGTTCCGTCCGCGGTGAGCGGCGCCGTCGGATTCGCCCCGAAACGACGCCTCGAGCGCCCCCTCACTCGCAGCGAACTCTGTCGACGACCCCCGCTGGATTGCCGGGGCGTCGTCATCTAGGTCGGTCGTCACGGCTTTCACTCGCCCAACGTACGGCGAAGGGGTGTTTGAAACTGTGGGGCCGAAACCGAGAGTTTCCTCCGGAAAAACGGAGCAATACGTGGTTTCCTACCGTTCGGTCAGCTGTTAGCCGACTATCGATTCGCCGTCGACTTCGACCGATTCCGCCACCTCCGGAGCCCGGGTCGAACGGAGTTTTCGGTTCTGTCACGTCCCGATGACCGTCCGGATCGACGACGAACGGGTTTTATGCGCCGACCGTGGTAGGCCACGGGCGATGGGGTCGAACAGCTCGAACAGCTCGATCGGCGCGGTTCGGCGGCTCCCGGCCGACCTCGCCGTCGCGCTCGCGGTGACGGCACTGGTCAACATCGCGGCGTTCGCCCCGGTGCTCCGCGAGACGCCGGCTCGGGTTCCGCTCGGGCTCGCCTTCCTGTTGCTCGTTCCCGGCTACGTCGTCGTCTCCGCGCTGTTTCCGAGACGGAACGACGTCGACGGCGTCGATCGGCTCTCGCTGTCGGTCGTCTCGAGCGCGATCGTCGTCCCCGCCGTTGGTCTGACGCTGAACGCGACGCCGTGGGGGATCCGGCTCGGGCCGATGCTGGTCGGGGTGTCGCTTCTCACCGTCGCGGCGACGGCCCTCGCGACGCGGCGGCGACTGGCCGTGCAACCCGACGAGCGGTTTCGGATTCCCCACCGGGAGTGGAGACGGCGAGGCGCCGTGGCGGTTCGACCGAACGGGGCTCGCGACCTCGCGCTGACGCTCTCGCTCGCGGTCGCCGTGGTCGTCACCGTCGGCGCGGTCGGGTTCGCAG
>PWMF01000211.1 GCA_003559215.1 Natrialbaceae archaeon | reverse complement strand
TGTCCGCGAGTGACTACTCCCACGACTTCAGCCGTGGCTTTCGTCGTGGACTTTCTTCTGAAACTTCTGTAGAACAGACAATGAAATAGGAGAATTAGTGTTATCTCCAGTCCGTCTCGTGTTCACTCGTGAATTAATGAGTAGTTACATTAAGAAAACCATCTAGATAGATGAGGTGTGTGTAATGTATACTACGTGATGAATAGCCTACGTGAACGCTACGTGAACGAATAGCCTACGTGAAGGACTAGCTACTGTCCGAAGTAGGGCCCTTCCCACACACCGTGGTCGAAATGAAATTCACGTTGGAGGGGTTAGAGGGACTTCCCTCACACACCGTTTTCGAAATGAAGTCTTCCGACTGAGTACAGATGCGGAGGTTCACCGCCAGCGGAACCGGATATCCCGCCGCTGTGTGTATCTCTTCCGAAATCATTTCGATTCTGGTATCTCGTTCGACTGGTCTTGGCCAGACATCGTACTCTCGAACGGCGACGAAACGGTTTCTCCCCCTCGGTTTCTCCATTTCATTTCGAAAACGGTGTGTGTGGGTCGGTTCGCATATTTCATTTCGACGCTGGCCCCTTCATCTCGACGACGGTGTGGTCCCGACTTTTCATTTCGATCATGGTGTTTCCATCTCGATGATGACCCTCTCACTTCGATACCGGTCCCGGCCCAGGTCATTTCGAAATCGGTGTCCTCATTTCGGAGACACCCGCTTCAATTCGACTATGGTCCCTTCATTTCGAAATAGGTATTACGAACCAGTGTGCATCACGAGCCGTGAATCACAATCCATCAGATACGTGCGATGGGAACAATGATGGATCAGATCCCTCTTCCGAGCCCTCTATCGTCGACGACATTCTCGACGGGGAGCAGAAAACGGTTTTCGAGAACAAACAACTCGTCGACTCGAATACGATCGTCGATCACAATCGGATCTACGGTCGAGACGAACAACTGGCGGCCGAGGCCCGCGCGTTTCGTGATACGCTTGACGGCGAACGTCCTCCGGATCTCTTGCTTTACGGCCCGAGCGGCACCGGAAAGAGCCTCACTGTGAAAGCGGTTGCCGAGAAGGTCAAAGACCGGGCTGTGCAGAATCGCATCGACTTCGATTTCGTCGCAGTCAACTTCAAAACGATGGAGTCACACTCGCTGGACCGCGCCGTCTGGAAGCTTGGCCACCAAACCGCCAAGAAAGCCGGAATCGCCTGGAATATTCCTCGAAAAGGCGTCTCTACCGACGCGAAGTACGTCCGACTGTACGAAATCGTCGATCGACAGTTCGACGCGCTCGTGTTCGTACTCGACGAGATCGATACCCTCACCGGTCACGCCGGCGACGACGAACCTGCGTACTCCCGGTTGCTGTACAGTTTGAGTCGGGTCATGGCCGAGCAACACGTTGATACGCTCGTCTCGACGGTCGTTATTACGAACCATCCCAAATTCCGTGAGAACCTGGATAGTCGGACCGACAGCTCGTACAACCCGACCGGCATCCACTTCTCCGACTACGATGCAAACGAACTCATCGAGATTCTCAACCGCCGACGTGATGCGTTCAAGGACGACGCCCTCGAGGAGGGCGTTATCGAACTCGTCGCTGCGTACGGAGCGAAAAACGAGGGTGATGCACGACGAGCGATCGATCTGCTTCGTGACGCGGGCGAGATCGCGAACAGGAACGGAGAGACGGTCGTCACAGAGCAACACGTACACGCGGCCAACGACTCGGTCGTCAAAAACCGCGTGCTGGAGATCGTCGGCGGAATGTCCCTCCAAAAGAAACTCTCGCTGTACGCCGCGGCCGTCGTCGCAGACGTAAGCGACGGGACGGCACCGAGTCCGGCGGTCTATACGCTGTACCGAGAGATCTGCCAGCGCACCGACCGCGACGTCTACACGCAGGAAACGGTCAACAGCCACATCAACAAAGCGGGAACGTACGGCGTTCTCGAGAGCGAGCGAACGAGCGACGGTTTCAAGAGCGGCGTCCATCTCGTGTTCGCGTTTACCGAACCTGTCGACGCGGTCATCGAGACGCTCGAGGCCGACGACGTATTCGACGAGATCGAACTATCCACTGCTCGGTCGATCGCGCGCCAATCTCTCCGCGACACGTAACCGAAGGTCGGAGGGAACCGACTCCTAGTTCTCAATGGCCCGTAAATCGTCGTATTACGCCTGTTCAGCGTCCCACGAGACGAGATATCTCCAGGAGTCCGCCGCATTCCGAGTCGACTCGCACGCGGATCGGAGCCCGCGGTCACTCGCTACGTCGCCGCGTGTAGCATCGCACTTCGATCACCCGTCTACGGCCAGCGTGAGCGCTGACGGGCCGTGCTCGGTCCCCTCGAGCGCAACCGGAAACCGCCATCTCACGGCGCGAGTCGATCGAAAACTGAGTGTTTCCGTCCGATAATCCTCGGTTGCTCGAGCCCGGGCCCGATAGGGATAGCACTGCCCCCAAGCCAGGCCTATCCAAACAGCTACCACCGCTTTGTGGGTCGCTCCAAATGCACCGAATAGCGACGAACCGGGTCGGATGGCGAAGAAACGACGACGATCGCCCCGTGCGGGACGACCTGTCGGATCGACCGACGGTCCGATGGCCGGGACCGATCGACGGAGACCAGCGTCCATGAGACTATCGAACCAAGCGACGCGTCGGCTTCACGACCGCTCCTCGGCGGTCGCCTTCGGCGTTCGTTTCCCCTCTCGCCGCGATCGAATCGGCGTCGACAGCCTCGAGCGGCACGGCTCTGACCGCAGCCGTCATATCGCCGCGGTTCCAGGGCGTTTCGGGACCGGCTCCGTTTCCACTCCACACTGAACGATGATCCCCACCAACTTCTCGCGTCGAGACGTTCTCAGAACGATGGCAAGCACCCCCGTCGCCGGCTCCGGTATCGGAGCGGCCGCGGGAGACGACTCAGACACCGACGACGACTGCCACCGGTACGTCGTCGGGACGTCGCCGGACGCCTCGACCAGATCGATCTCGAACGACGCGGTCGCGGTCCACCGAACGCTCTCGTTCGGTTCGGTCGGCGGCGCGACGGTCTGTACGTGTACCGACGACGCGGCCGCCGAGTACGAGACGCGAAGCGACGTGCGGTACGTCGTCCCGGACTACCGCAGACACGCGATCGGTCCCGCCGCCGTCTCGAGCGGGCGAGCGAGCGCCACGCTCGAGCCCGATCCGGGGGACGACCAGGTCGTCCCCTGGGGGATCGAACGGCTCGGGGTCGACTCGCTGCCGGCGAAGACCGACTCGAGCCGCGAGGCGACCATCGCCGTCCTCGACACCGGGATCGATCCGGCCCACGAGAGCCTCGAGGTCGACGACGGCGCCTCGTTCGTCGACTGTGAGGACGGCTGTGACGACGACTGGGAGGACGACGGCACCCACGGCACCCACATCGCAGGGACGGCGGCGGCTGCGGACAACGACGTCGGCGTCGTCGGGGTTACGCCCGACGCCGAACTGTGCGCCGTCAAGGTTCTCGACGGGGACGGCGGCGGGAGCGACTCCGAGATCGCCGCGGCCATCGAGTGGTGCGCCGACGAGGGGCTCGAGGTTCTCACGCTGAGCCTTGGCGGCCCCGAACCGGGACCGATCCTCGAGGACGCGATCGAGTACGCTTACGAGAACGGGACCCTCGTCTTTGCGGCCGCCGGCAACGCCGGTCCCGACGAGGGTACCGTCGACTACCCCGCCGCGTACGACGCCTGTATCGCCGTCGGGGCGACCGATTCCCGGGACGACATCGCTGACTTTTCCGCCCGCGGGGAGGGCCTCGAGCTGGTCGCCCCCGGCGTCGACATCGTATCGACGGCTCCGGGCGACGACTACGAGACGATGGACGGGACGTCGATGGCCGTCCCACACGTTGCAGGGCTCGCGGCGCGGCTGCTCGACGCCGGCGTTCCCCACGCCGAGGATACGGCCGATCCGGACGACCCGGGTGGCGTCCGCGGCATCCTCCGGGAAACCGCCGAGGATCTCGGCATGGACGAGACCGAACAGGGGTATGGACTGGTCGACGCCACGAGCGCGGCCGAGGCGATCGAGGCC
>PWMF01000077.1 GCA_003559215.1 Natrialbaceae archaeon | reverse complement strand
GTAGCGTTCGCGGGCCATCTGGGCGTACTCGTTGGTCGGCGCCGTCGAGCCGCTCTCGGGGGCTTCCTGCTCGTCCTGCCAGGCCTCGAACTCCTCGATGCGATCGAGGGTTCGCTCGGCGGTCTCGACGACCCAGTGGTCGCGGGTCGCCTCGTCGACGATCGAGATCGTCTCGGGGCGAACCGAGACGTTGACCGTTCCGTCCTCGGTCTCGTACGTTCGGGGTTTGCCGACGACCGAGACGTACGCCGGCGGCTCCGTATCACGCAGCACCGAGGCGGCCTCGGGCTGGTACTGGCCGGCGTAGACGAAGAACGTCCCCGTCGGATCGACGACGCGGCCACGCCAATACTCGCTGTCCTCCCCGACGTCTTCGGTCTCGGTCAGCGTGCCGACGGCGAACACGCGGTTGGCCCGATCGCCCGTCGGCAGCAGGGCGTAGTTGGGGGCGCGCTCGTCGTCGCTTTCCTTGAACGTGTACGTCGAGTCGTTGAATTCGGAGGCGAAGACGCGACGCGCGACTTCGCGGGTGAGTTCTGCCTGAGACATTTACATCGACCTCGCTTTGATCAGCAGCTCTTCGGCATCGGCCGGCCCGTCAAGTTCCTCGACGTCGTCGGCCAGGACGTAGCGACCGAACGTCGGCCCCTCGATCCGGTAGTAGGTACCGACGACCAGATCGCGGATCTCGTCGGCGACGACGGTCGTATCCAGCGCGTCCATCGCCATGTCCTTGGCCTCCTCGAGACTGATTCCCGTCAGGTTCTCGGTGGCGTCCTTGTCGAAGATGACCTCGTGGGCGTCGAGCCCGTCGTCGACGACGGCCTTGATGCGAAGATCGAACTCGCCCTCGACCTCGCCGTGTTCGTTACAGCGGCCGTTCTGGAGGACGCGGGTGCAGTCCTCTTTCGGGCAGCGCTTGATCAGCCCGCTGCCGCTTTGCATGTCGACGAGCGCGCCCTCGATCTCGCTCGTGTCGTCGCCGACCTCGAGCTCCTCGTCGAGTTCTTCGACGATGGTCGTGCTGTTGAGTTTGACCGAGTAGCGCCCCTCGTACTCGTCGGTGACGACGTTGCGAAGTTCGTAGACGCCGCCCTCGTCGAGAGTGGGGAGGTCGGATTTAGCCCACTTGGTGAACTTGATCGTCCCCGTCGGGTCGCCGAGCAGGCCGACCTGCGCGACCGAGTCGCTGCGGGGCTCCCACAGCTCGATAACCTTGGCCGTGATGTCGATCCACTGTTCCGGTTCGTCGACGTCCTCGATCTCGGCCGCCTCACTCGAGCCGCCCGCGAGGTCCTCGCGGTCGAGGCCGGCCTCCTCGAGGTAGTGGTTGGTGACGCTCCGGCGCGCCTCGTCGATGGGTACCTTGTACTCGTCGACGAGCGTCGTCAGTCGATCCTCGACGTCGTCGACCGAGACGTCGATGTGGTCCGAAAACTGGTCGTGTATGTCGTCCGCGTGCTGTCGTACGTCGCTCATTGTGTCACGCCTCCTCTTTGGTTTCACTGGGAGGCATACCGACGTTCGCTCCCGATCGTATTTAAACTGCCGGCACCGGAGCGAAAGTGTTCCTGTCGGGCGATTACGGCGATCGGACCTCGAGCTCGAGGGCGTTCGGCAACACGGCGTTGGCGGCGTACCCGCCCTCGTTCCAGGGGAACTCGTCCTCCGCGAGGGCGTCGCGCCACGTGTCGGGGTTCGAGATCCGCATCGGCTGGCGCCGACCCCGTTCGTCGGTCGCGCGGGAGGCCAGCACGTACTCGCCGGGCGTCGCTTCCCAGTCGTACCGGAACAGCCGCCAGGCGCCCGCGTAGTCGGGGCCGAACAGCTCCGCCTCCGCCCAGCTGTCGCCGCCATCGGTCGACACCTCGACGCTCGCGACGTCGTCGTCGCCGGCCCAGGCGACGCCCGTGGCCTCGATCGTCCCGTTCTCGGGGACGGTAACGACCGACTCGCCGTCGGGCTCGCCGATGACCGACATCACCGTCTGGTCGAAGGTGTAGGGGTGGGCTGGATCGCCGCTCTCGAGCTGGTCCCAGGTGTCGACGGTTTCGATCGTCGCGTTGCTCTCGGGTTCGGTGTCCGCCGGGTGGATCCGGTAGGCCTCCTGCTGCCAGTAGGCGTGGTCGCCGGGTCGATCAAGGGAGTTCTCGGTGACCATCCCGTCCATCACGCGGAGCTCGTCGAGCCACTTGACGCTGTTGACGCCGTACCAGCCCGGGACGATGAGTCGAATCGGAAAGCCGTGTTCGCGGGGCAGCACCTGTCCGTTCATCTCGTAGGCGAGAATGCAGTCGTCGACCGCCTTCGAGAGCGGGATCGAGCGAGCGAAGACGTCCTCGCCGTCGGAGGGATCGCCGCCGACGGCCGTGAGCCACGCGTCGTCGGGGACGTCCTCGAGCTCCCCGCGAAGCACGGAGCTCACCGGTGTTCCCGACCAGACCGCGGTGCCGGCGGCCTCGTACCCCCACTGGACGCTGCCGGTCTCCGGGCGGTGTTGACCGCGACCGTTGCCCGCACACTCCATCGTGTGTGCGACCGCGACCGTCGGGAGCTCCTCCCGGATCTCGGCGACCGAGTACGCGTCCTCGAGATAGCCCGTCAGCGAGACCGCCCACTCGCCGTCTCCGTCGCCCTCCGGCATGTCGTTGCGGTGGCAGACGAAGTGTTCCTCGATCGGCGTCAGCCAGTTCGCGTACGTCTTCCGCTCCGCTGCCCCGACGACGGTGTACTTGTCGGCGTCGTCTCTGGCTTCTTCGGCGCCGCCCTTCCGCTCGAGAATGGCTTCGATCTCGTCGTGGCGGCTCGCTCGGCGCTCTTCAGTGCCCATAGCGTTCGTGCAACACGGATCGAAAAAACGTTTCTCCATGAGTCGATCCCGGTTTCGCGACGGAATCCCCCGATCTCCCGCTCGGTACATACTGCTCCGTCCTCCCGATCCGTGCGTACCGATCCGCCTTCCCGCTCCGTGCGCGCACTGATCCGTCTGCCGGATCCCGGGCCGATTGCTGGCTCCCGGCGGCCTTTCCGTGGGACGTCCCTCGACGGAGGTGATGACGACTGATCCACTCGACGACCAGGTCGCACTCGTAACCGGCGCATCGTCCGGAATCGGCGCGGCGACGGCCCGCGAACTCGCCGATGCGGGCGCGTCGGTCGCGCTCGCTGCCCGCCGCGAGGACCGCCTCGAGTCTCTCGCCGACGAGATCGAAACGGAGGGTGGCGAGGCCCTCGTCGTCCCGACCGACGTCACCGAGGAGACCCAGGTCCGGGAGATGGTCGATACCACCGTCTCGGAGCTGGGCGGACTCGACGTGCTCGTCAACAACGCCGGGGTCATGCTGCTCGAGCCGGTCGCGACGGCGGATCCCGACGACTGGCAGCAGATGCTCGATCTGAACGTTCAGGCGGTGATGGTCGCCTCCCAGGCTGCCCTCGACGTTATGCAGGAGCGAGGCGAGGGGGATATCGTCAACCTCTCGTCGGTCGCGGGCCGGAAGGCCTACGCCGGCTCGAGCGGGTACAACGCCTCGAAGTTCGGCGTGACGGCCTTCTCGGAGTCGCTTCGCGAGGAGGTCGCCGATTCGGACGTTCGAGTGACGAGCATCGAGCCCGGCTTCGTCGACACCGAACTTCCCGAACACATCCCCGACGAGGACCAGCGGGAGATGGTCGACGAGATGCTCGAAGGGATAACTCCGCTCGAGCCCGAGGACGTCGCCCGGTTGATCCGCTTCGCGGTGAGCCAGCCGACGCACGTCGACATCAACGAGCTGTTGATCCGGCCGACCCGCCAGGAGCTGTAGTCCGGTCCGGCGACGGGACTATGTGTCCGCCCGCCTAACCGAACGACGATGTCGGACCGTCGTCGGCTCGAGCGGTTCCTCCGGACGAAGCTCCGGGAGGCGGGCGAGCAGTACGAGGAGCTACGGGATTCGACGGACGGCCAGCTCGGGGAGGCCCGCGAGGCCTACCAGTCGGCCAGAAACGCCCGCGGGCTGCCGACCGACGAGCGAGACCGCGCGAAGATCGTCTGCCGGCGCTACGCCGAGCGACGGGCCGCGTTGCTCGACGAGGAGTACCGTCCGGCCTGCTACGAGGCGGGCCACCCCGACTGCGAGGGGTGCGTCGAAGACGTTCG
>PWMF01000066.1 GCA_003559215.1 Natrialbaceae archaeon | reverse complement strand
TGCCGCGGCGTCTGCGTCCGCGAGCAACACCGCGCCCGCGCCATCGCTGAGCTTCGAGGCGTTGCCCGGCGTGATCGTCCCATCGTCGCGGAAGGAAGGTGGAAGCTCGGCGAGATCCGCCAGCGTCGAGTCGGGACGCGGTCCCTCGTCGGTGTCGATCGTCTCTCCTCCCGTCTCTACGGGGACGATCTCGCCGTCGAACACGCCCGACTCGATCGCCTCCGCAGCCAGGCGGTGGCTCTCGAGTGCGTACTCGTCCTGCGCTTCCCGAGAGACGCCCTCGCGGTCGACGAGACGTTCGGTGATCTCGCCCATGTGGACGTCGAGGTTGACGTCCCACAGCGAGTCCATGATCATCGAATCCTTCAGCGTCGCGTCGCCGTGACGCCGTCCCGTACGGTAGTCAGGCAGGATCCAGGGCGCGTTCGTCATCGACTCGAAGCCGCCTGCAACGGCGAACTCGGCCCGGCCGGCCGCGATCCGGTCGACCGCCAGCGCGATCGCCCGCAGTCCAGAGCCCGAAGCCTCGTTGACCGTCGTCGTCGGCGTCTCGTTTGGCAGGTCGGACTCGACGACGGCCTGGCGACCCGGCACCTGTCCGATCCCGGCCTGGATCGCGTTCCCCAGCGCTACCCAGTCGATCTCTTCTCCGGAAACGGCAGTTCGCTCGAGCAGGCCGTCCAGCGCCGTTCGTCCCAGTTCGACCGCCTCGACGTCGGCGAGCGCTCCAAGCAGCGTGCCGTGGGGCGTTCGCGCGCCGTCGACGACGACCACGTTGCTGTCGGCTGACATAGCCGTGACCTCGGGGTGATTGCGAAAGAATGTACGTGATCGTTCGCGGACGACCGAACGCGCTCGAGCCGGAGCCGACGCCGGTTCCGATCCGAGAACACTCCGTAACCAGTCACGGGATCCGTGGAATCGAACGGATGTAGCGATTATCTCCCCTCCTCGAGACGAACGATTCGAAATGATCCAGTGTCGTACGGAGGACGCAACGGTCGGCCCGACTGGCGGATAACGAAATCGTTTTCCTACGGCTACCGCTTGAATCGACTAACAACGAGAGCCATGAGTGTACAACGACGGTCGCGCGGAGGGAGGTACCGTGGCGGCTGAACGAATCCTCGTCCCGCTGTCGGAGACGGTCACCGTCCGGCAGACGGTCGGGTACGCCGTCCGAACCGGGCTCGAGCGCGCGGACAAACTCGAGTGTCACCTGGTCGTCGCGCTGCCAAGCGACAAGGAGATGCCGGAGGGACAAACCGAGATAGAGGCGGCGAGATCTCTCCTCTCGCGGGCCGAGAGCTGGGTACGAGAGGACGCCGACAGCTCATCGGTCACCGTCGAGACGGCCGTGCTCGGCGACGAAGAGTATCTCTTCGGTCCCAGGGACTTCGTCGGGACGTTCGACGAGTACGCCGACGATCACGACATCGACCGCGTCGTCCTCGATCCGGAGTACGAACCCGGCGCGACGGCCGGAATGCTCCAGCCCATCGAGCGCGAACTCGATGCTGCCGGACTGCCATACGAGGAGGCGCCGGTCGAGCGCCCCGCCCGCCACGAACAACTGATCGGGGACGGGACCCAGCAGTTCGACCGCCTGCTCGCGATGTTCGCGATCTCCTACGGATTTTACCTCGTGCTCGGCGATCCGACCTACTGGTTCGATCTAGTTACGGGCGCAGCCGTCGCCGGCATCGTTGCCGTCTCGCTGGCGAACGTGACCTTTACGTTCCCGCTCGGTCGCGTCCGGTCTCCGGTTCGGACGTTTCGGTTCGCGCTGTACGTCCCGTACCTGCTGTTCGAGATCGTCAAGTCCAACCTGGCCATCTCGGTCGTCATCCTGCGTCCGTCGATGCCGATCGATCCGAAGCTAACCCGGGTCAACGCCCACGTCAGGAGCGGACTGCCGCTTCTGGCACTGGCGAACAGCATCACGCTGACCCCAGGGACGCTCGTGGTTCGAGCCGACGACCAGCGCCTGATCGTCCACGCGCTGATCCCGGACGCCCGCGAGGGCCTGTTCGACGGCTCGCTCGAGCGTGCGGTCCGCTTCGTTTTCCACGGCCGGGAGTCGGCGGCGATCGCCTCGCCGCGCGAGCGGGGCGACGCCGAAGTCATCGGAGGTGACGAACTGTGACCGCCGAGCTGATCAACGAGATCTTCCTCGGCGCCGCAGCGCTGTTCGTCGTCCTGGCGATCATGATGTTCTACCGAGTCGTCGCCGGCCCGACCACCCAGGACCGGCTGCTGGCGGTGAACGTCCTGGGAACGAACACGGTCGTCATCCTCGCCCTGCTCGCCGCGGGGCTCGACGAGCCGTGGTTCCTCGACATCGCCCTGATCTACGCCCTGCTTAACTTCCTGATGGCGATCGCCATCTCGAAGTTCACCGTCGAGCGAGGTGGTGTGCTGTGATCGAAGGACTCGTCGAGGCGATCCCCTTCTTCGAGGAGCTTAGCTTCTGGGCGATCGTCGTCCTCGTCGTCTTCGGGCTGTTCTTCACGTTCGTCTCCGCGGTGGGCGTCATCCGCCTGCCGGACGTCTATGCCCGGGCCCACACGGCCTCCCAGACCGACACCCTCGGCGCGGGGCTCGCACTGGCCGCCGTCGCGCTGGCACTGGGCTGGCAGAACGCGTCGATCTACACCGTCCTGTTGCTGTTTTTCGTGTTCATCACGAACCCGACGGCAGCCCACGCGATCGCCCGGTCGGCCGCGGAATCGGGGATCACGCCCTGGGAGAAGGAGACCGACGAGGAGGTGACCGGCGATGATTGAGACCGCCGTCGCGTACACGCTCGTGGTCTTCATCCTCCTGGCCGCGGTCACGACCGCGCTGTTCCGGGACGTACTGTCGGCGATCGTCGTCTTCGGCGCCTACAGCCTGGGGATGGCGATTCTCTACACGTTCCTGCTGGCGCCCGACGTCGCGATGACCGAGGCCGCGATCGGCGCCGGCGTGACGACGATCCTGCTGTTGTTGACGATCGCGCGAACGACCCGACCGTCGACGGACGAACTGTTCGAACAGATCAACGTGCCGGCAGTGATCGTCGCCGGCGGCTTCGTCGTCGTCCTCATGACGCTGCTCCCGGACATGTACGCTGTCGGCGACCCCGACGCGCCGGTCTGGGGCGGCGGGGTGCTCACCGAGACGCCCTCGCTCTACTACGTCCAGGAGACCTACGCCGACACGGGCGCTCAGAACGCCGTGAGCGCGGTACTCGCCTCCTACCGTGGATTCGACACGTTCGGCGAGGCGGTCGTCGTCTTCGCGGCCGGAATCGCGGTTCTGCTCGTGCTGAAACGGGAGGTGTTCACATAATGTCTGACTCCGACTACGGCGATACCTACACGGAAAGTCAGGTGATCATGACCTCGGTCAAGATCATCGCACCGTTTACCTTGACCTACGGCATGTTCCTTTCCCTGCACGGAGCCGATACCCCGGGCGGGAGCTTCCAGGGTGGCACCATCATCGGCGTCACCGTGCTCATGCTCGCCTTCGCGTTCGGAATCGAGTCGACACGCCGATGGCTGAAGAACTCCTTCGTCGTCGGCCTCGTCACCGGCGGCGTCGCCATCTTCATCGGCACCGGGTTCGCGACGATGGCACTCGGGTACAACTTCCTCGAGTACAACGCCTTCGTCGACACCTTCGGCATCGCCCACTACTGGGGGATGGAGGCGATCGAGGTCGGCGGCGTCGCCCTGATCGTCGCCGGCGTCATCATGACGCTGTTCTTCGCGACGGCCTCGGGGTTTACGCCGGTCAGCCACGAGTCCGACTACCACCGAACGGAGGTGCGCGACGATGATTGAGGGCGCACTCGAGGTGCTGGCGACGCGGTACGCCTACGCCCTGATGTTCGTCCTGATGGGCGTCGGCATGTACATGATGATCGCCAACCAGAACCTCGTAAAGAAGCTGATCGGGGTCAACCTGTTCCAGACCGCGATCTTCCTGTTCTTCGTCGCGGTCGCCTACGTCGAAGGCGGCCGGGCGCCGGTCGTCCCCGCCGACGGGAGCGATCCGGGACTGATGGCGAGCCCGCTCCCACACGTGATCGTGCTGACCGCCATCGTCGTCGGCATCGCGCTGACGGCGGTCGGTCTCGCGCTGATCGTCCGCATCCACGCGGAGTACGGTACGCTCCGCGAGGACACCCTCCGGGAGGTGCGTGCCGATGAGTAGCGCGGAGCTCCTTCCGGCCCTGCTGATCGCGGTACCGATCCTGATGGCCGCCGTCCCGATCGCGCTCGGGCTGTGGTTCGACCGAACCGGCTGGTCGGTCACGGCGCTGACCACGGTCGGCCTGGTCGCGGGAACGGCCTACCTCGCGAACGCGGTGTACGCACAGGACCGGGTCGTCCACGTGCTGGGCGGCTGGGACACCCCCCAAGGGATCGGCATCGAGCTCATCGCCGACCCGTTCTCGACGCTGATCATCGCGCTCGTGACCGTCACCTCGGCCGGCCTCCTCGCGTACACGCGCGTGGGCGGCCCGCGCGGGAACACGTTCTACGCCGGCTACCTGCTGCTCGTCGGGGGCCTGATCGGCCTCTCGCTGACCGGCGACGTCTTCAACATGTTCGTCTTCCTCGAGATCGTCGGGCTGGGCACCTACGCGATGATCTCGAGCGGCGACGGTCCCGAGTCGGCCGTCGCGGCCCTGAAGTACCTCATTCTGGGAACCGTCGGCGCCTCACTGTACCTGATCGGCGTCGGCTTCCTCTTTATGGCGACCGGCGCCCTGAACATGGAGGTTCTCGGCGAGGCGATCCCCCAGGTCGCCGCCGAGGGTGGCAGCGACCTGACGCTGCTGCGGGCCGGCTTCGCCTTCATCTTCGTCGGCTTCGCGATCAAGGTCGCCCAGTGGCCCCTCCATACGTGGCAACCCGACGCCTACCAGCACGCCCCCGACGGCGTGACGCCGCTGATCGCGGCGCTCGTCTCGACGGTCTCGGCGTACGCGCTCGGTCGCGTGATGTTCAACGTCTTCGGCGTCGAGTTCCTCGCGACGACGCCGTACGCCCAGGAGGTCGTCGTCACCGTCTGTGCCGTCAGCGTGATCGCGGGCAGCACCCTCGCGGTGATCCAGCGGGACGTCAAGCGGATGTTCGCCTACTCGTCGGTCTCGCAGTTCGGACTGGTCGTCGCGGCCTACGGCGCGCTCACCGAGACGGCATTGGTCGGCGCGATCATCCACCTGATCGGCCACGGCGTCATGAAAGCCGGGCTGTTCGTCGCCGCGGGGGTCATCGCGATCAGCTACGGCGCCCGAACCGTCGACGAGTACGCCGGCCTCGCGGACAACAGGCCGTTCGCCGCCGGTTCGACGGCGATCCTGCTTATCGCGCTGATCGGAATTCCGCCGTCGGCCGGCTTCATCGGCAAGTGGTACATCGCCGTCGGCGCGGTCGAGGCCGAGCTGTGGTCGATCGCAGCGGTCGTCTTCCTCAGCACGATGCTGACGCTCGCGTACTCGGCCAGGCTGCTCGAGAAGATGTACTTCACACCCGCCGCACCCGTCGAGTCGCCACACGGTACGGGCGTCGCGACGGATGGGGGTGAGCCGAACGACGAGAGGCGATCCTCGTCGGAGCTGCGCTCCGACGGCGGCGGTTCCGGAATCCTCATGGATTCCGGCCGATTCACCCGCGGCTCGCCCGAGGACGTCTCGCTCGGGATGCTCGGCTTGCTCGTCGCCATCGCGATTTCGGCCGTGCTGCTCGGCTTCGCCGGTGGCGCGCTCTTCGAGTGGCTCGAGCCGTTCACCTCGGAGGTGTTTAACTAAATGACTGAAGCATCCGTACTGCCGCTCGCCGCCGTTCTCGTCTCGGCGGTCGCGATGGTTCTGATTATCGCGTCGTATCGCTACCCGAACGTCCGAGAGGGCTGGTCCGTGCTGGCCGCGCTGGCGAAGTTCGGCATCGTGCTGAGCATGCTTCCCGGCGTGATGGACGGCACCGTCTACTACTGGAGTCTCAGCGAGTCGCTCGGCGTCGAGTTCCTCGCGGGAATCGACTTCGTCCTGCGGGCCGACCCGCTGGGGATGCTGTTCGCGATGCTCGACAGCTTCCTGTGGATCTTTACCTCCTTCTACGCGGCGGGGTATATGCGCGGGCTCGACGAGCACGCCCAGACCCGCTTTTTCGCCTCCTTCGCGGCCAGCCTGTCGACGGCGATCGGGATCGCCTTCGCGGGGAACCTGGTGACGATCTTCCTCTTCTACGAACTGCTCTCGCTGGTCACCTACCCGCTGGTCGCCCACAACGAGGATGACGAGGCCCGGATCGCTGGTCGGAAGTACCTCACCTACACGTTCTTCGGCGGCGGGGTCTTCCTGCTGGCCGGCACCGTCATGACCTACTGGCTCACCCAGCAGGCCGGCGACCCGACCGTCGCGTTCGAAGCCGGCGGTATCGAGGCCCTCGCGACGGCCGCTCAGGCCGACCCCGCGATCGCCCAGGCCGCGTTCTACCTGCTGATCGCCGGCTTCGGGGTCAAAGCCGCCGTGATGCCGCTTCACTCCTGGCTTGCCGACGCGATGGTCGCGCCGACCCCGGTTTCCGGACTGCTCCACGCGGTCGCGGTCGTCAAGTCCGGCGCCTTCGGGGTGGCGAGAGTTATTCTCGAGGTGTTCGGACCCGGACTCATCCACGACCTCCCGCTGTCGGTTCCCGGCATCGGCGAGGTCGGACTGAACGTTCCCGTCGCGATTCTGGCCGCGTTCACCCTGACCGCGGCGAGTATCATCGCGATGCGGAAAGACCACCTCAAGCGCCGGCTGGCGTTCTCGACGACGGCCCAGCTCTCCTACATCGTGCTCGGGCTCTCGATGCTCCATCCCTACGCGATCCTGGGAGCGCTGTTCCACATCCCCGCCCACGCGTTCGGGAAGCTCACCCTGTTCTTCTGTGCGGGGGCGGTCCACGTCGAGACCCACACCGACTACGTCAGCGAGATGGCCGGCATCGGCAAACGGATGCCGCTGACGATGTCCGCCTTCGCCATCGGCGCAGCCGGAATGGCCGGCATGCCGCTGATCGCCGGCTTCGTCAGCAAGTTCTACATGCTGATCGGCTCCGGCTCGGTCGGCGGCGGCTACTGGATCTTCGCGAGCGCGCTGATCGTCTCGGGGATCCTGAACATCGCCTACCTCTGGCCCGTCGTCTACACCGCCTTCTTCGAGAGCGAGGATCGCCACGACGCGAAGCCGCTGCTCGAGTTCCCGCCGGGCGGCAAGCGCGAATCCTACTTCGCCGACGAGGAGGACGTTGCGACGGATGGTGGGAGCCCGTCCGGGGACCGACCACACGACGAGGGACAGCCGCAGCCGGCCGATCGAGACGACGAATCCGAAGCGAAGGGTGCCGGCACGCCCGCGGAACCCGAGGACGCCGACGAACGCGGCGAGCCGGAGACGAACGGTGAGTCTGACGACGGCAAGTTCGAGTACGCCGTCGATCAGTACCCGAGCGACGCCGACATTCCCGGCACCCCGGGAACCCACGATGACCACGCCGACGACCACCACGATCACGGAGACCACCACCACGGCGGCGCGCCGCCGGGCGGCTGGGAACGCCACAAACCGTTCGTCGAGAGCACCTGGCTCATGATGTTCCCGATCACCGTCATCGCCGTCGGTGCGGTCACGCTCGGCGTGATTCCGGACTACGCGATCTTCCTGGATCTCGCGACCTACATCGTCGAGACGGTCTTCGGCGTAGAGTTCGCGGAGCTGCGTGAGATGGGCTGGCCGGAAGCCCTCGAGGTGATGGAAGAATGATCGAATCCGACCTGCTGACGGTTGCTTACCCGCCGCTCATCGTTTTTGCGGCGGCGTTGCTCGCGCTCGTCCTCCCGCGGATGCTCGGCTTCGCCGTCGGCGCGCTGAGCCTCGCGTCCGTGGTCGCAGTCGCGCTGTTCGCCCCCGACGGCGCCCTGTTGTCGGGCACCTTCCTCGGCTTCGCCGACGTCCAGCCGTTCTACATCGACGAGTTTACCCGGATGATGGGCGTCGCGCTCGGGTTCCTCGGCACGTTCGCCGTGATCTACGCCTACTCGAGCGAGGCCTCGAAGCGGATTACTGCCATCGCGCTGACCTACGTCGCCAGCGCGCTCGGGGCGGCGTTCGCCGGCGACTGGCTCTCGCTGGTCTTCATGTGGGAGATCATGGCGCTGACGAGCACGCTGCTCGTCTGGAACTACGGCGGCGACGCCGTTCGCGCGGGGTACCGCTACGCGCTGGCACACGGGATCGGCGGGAGCCTGGTACTGTTCGCGGTGACGGCCCACTACGCGCAGGTCGGCTCGTTCGTCTTCGGCGAGGGCGTCGAGTACACCGACGCGCTGCTGGCCGGCGGGATGGCCGACGGGCTCCCGATGTTGCTCGCGATCGTCGGCATCGGCGTCAACGTCGCGTTCGTCGGCTTCCACACCTGGCTGCCCGACACCTACCCGCGCCCGCACTTCGCGGCCTCGGTGTTCCTCGCGGCCTTTACGACGAAGACCAGCGCCTACATCCTCCTGCGGGCGGTCCCCGAGGGGAACGTCTACCTCGCGTACATGGGTGGGCTGATGGCCGTCTACGGCGTCGTCTTCGCCCTGCTCCAGCACGACATGCGCGCGCTGCTGTCGTATCACATCCAGGCCCAGCTGGGCTACATGGTCGCCGGGATCGGGATCGGAACGACGATCGGTGCCGCCGGCGCGATGGGCCACCTGTTCAACAACGTGTTGTACAAGAGCCTGCTGTTCATGGCCGTCGGGGTCGTCATCTACCGGACGAACGAGAACGACCTCTACAAGCTCGGCGGGCTCTGGCGCGAGATGCCCCTGACCGCGATCGCTTTCTTCATCGGCGCGCTGTCGATTACCGCCGTTCCCGGCTTCAGCGGCTTCATCAGCAAGGGAATGGTGTTAGACGCCGCCGATCCGAGCTACTACGGCGCACCCGAGTACGAGGCGCTGTACTGGCTGCTGTTTATCGGCGCGATCGGGACCTTCCTCTCGTTCATCAAGCTCGGC
Source organism: Natrialbaceae archaeon (assembly GCA_003559215.1). GTDB lineage: Archaea > Halobacteriota > Halobacteria > Halobacteriales > Natrialbaceae > Natronococcus. Next base: position 36,428 of record PWMF01000066.1, on the reverse strand, counting down.
TTCTACGTCTTCTTCCACGGCGAGAGCGATCGATCGGTCCGTGACTCCAAGTTCGGACAGACGGCCGCGATGCTGTCGGTCGGCGGGGCCTGCGTCGTGCTCGGACTGCCGGCGGTCGGCTGGCCCGTGTTCACCGATCTGCTGCCACTGATCGACGGCACGCAGTTCCTCGGACCGGGCGGCGAGGAACAGCCGCTCACGCCCTACAGCGTCGGCCACCTTACCGACGCGGCGATCCTGATCGCCATCTCCGCGGTCGGGTTCAAGCTCATCCGCAAACCCCTCTCGAAGATGGACTACTCCGACCCCGCGCTGATCGTCAACCCGACGGGCTACCACCTCGGTCGCGTCTCGATGCTTGCGGTCACCGAGCTGTACGCGGCGGTCGACCGTGTGGCCGTCACTTTCGTCACGAGCTGTTACTGGATCGGAAACAATCCGGTGCTGGCGGTCGACGCGGGAGCTCGCCGGCTACCGAACTGGATCGTCGACGTCGAGGAACGGCGCCCCGCCGACGGCGGCCGCCCGTCGACGATCCACCTCCGGGCCAGCGTCGGTCTGACAGTCCTCGTGCTGACGCTCGTGTTGACGATCGTCCTCTGGCTGCTAATCTGACTGCTCGAGTCTTCGCACCCTCGAGAACGGCTCTGCTGCTCGTTTTCAGTTCGGGTCGCTATCCTCGCGTTCGCGTTCGTTTACGTCGATGACATCGATCACCGGTCGCCGCTGCGGAACGGCGATCGCCTGCTCGAGCACCGTCGCCCGGAGTGCGGGACTCGAGCCCGACGCCTCGCGCCGGTAGCCGACCGTCCGATCGCCGCGGACGTCCCGCGGGGTCGGCGACTCCTCGCCGGCGACCCCGGCGTCCTCGCAGAGCCGCCGCAACACCGACCGGGCGCCCTCGGTCGTGATCGCCGGGGGCGCGATCGCGCGCTCTCGGGCGAGCTCGGTCGCCGTCGACTCGCGCATCAGGGACTCGATATCGGACTCCTCGTGGCCCCGTTCGGCGAGCACGTCCCGGACCCGACGGGCGATCGAGGGGGCGTGGCGGGTCGGGAACAGCGGCCAGTCGTTCGATGGCGGATCGAGCGCGACCCGGTACCGCCGCAGCGGGGTCCGGACCGCGGCCGGCAGCGGCACCTCCTCGAGGCGCTGCGAGCGCCCGAGGACCCGAATCGTTCCGGTGTAGAAGTCGACGTCATCCCAGACCGCACCCGTTCGGCGATCGTCCTGGGGGACCCGGAACAGCTCGCTACCCCGAACGTCCGAGTATACCAGCAGCGCGACCAGCGCGTACTCCCGAAGCCGGCCGCGTCGGTCCTCGCGGTCGACCCTCTCGCTCGAGGCCTCGATCGCGCGCTCACGGACGTGGCGCTCGAGGGTCCGTCTGCGATTCGCACACCATCCGCTCCCGGCATCGCCCTCGATCGTCACCGGCAACGCAGCCGTCGCGGTCTCGTCGACCGCGGGGTTCGACTCGAGAATACCCCCGCGAACGCACCACGAGAGGAAGGCGCGAACGACCGCGTAGTAGGTTCCCGCGGTCGAGGGCGCGTACGCGCCGCTTTCGGTTCGATCGCGGAGTTCCTGGGCGTACGCTCGCATGTGATCGGACTCCAGATCGAACACCGACCGAACCCCCCGTTCCTCGTCGAGCCACTCGACCCACCGACGGAGAACCGACTCGGCGTTGGCCGCGTACGTCCCGGCACCGGAGCCGTCTGGATCGCCGAGTGCCTTCCGCTGGAGGTAGGTATCGACCGCGTCGGCGATCGCGACATCGGTCACGCGGTCCCCACCCCGTTCGTGCGATCGTCGCCGACGTACATCTCGTTCGAAACAGTATCGCCGGAGTCTCCTAAATCTGGCCTCCTACGATCGCTCGCGCTCGAGGGAGAGCTCCCTGGTTTCGACGCCCGCGCGCTCGGCTCGTTCGTTGGCGTCGAGCAGGTGCTCGAGCTTCGCCTCGAACTCCGCCTCCGAGAGCTCGCCGGCGGCGTAGCGGTTCTGTAGCTCGGTGACGGGGTCGGCCGGTTCGCGGACGGGTTCGGACTCGTTGTCGCCGTCGCTTCCGACCCGTTGGGTCAGGTACCAGACGAGAAAGACGCTGACGACCAGCAGGGCGGTGATCGCGACGGCGTAGATCGGCCCGGCGAACAGCAGCGCGGCGATGATGACGATGTCGGCCAGCACGAACTTGATGGCGAAGATCTCGGTGAGACTGTAGCCGCCGTCGCTGCCCATACCCGAACTAGGTCGGTGACGAAAATAACTGTAGGGGAGACGACGGCGAACCGGCCGAGTCGCGAGACGTCCGGGGCGGTCGCTTCGAAGAGAAGCGGTAATGGCCCCGGCGACCGTGGAGCGACCATGCGCACCAGTCTCGCCGTTCCGGACGAGATCCTCGAGGAGTTCGACGCGACGTGGCAGGCCGAGGGGCTCGACTCGCGGTCGCGGGCCGTTCGCGAGGCGATGGCCGAGTACGTCGAGCGCCACCGGACCCTCGAGACGGCGACGGGGACCGTAACGGGCGCCGTCGTCTTCGACTACGAACACGAGAGCGTGATCGAGCGACTCCACGACGCCCAGCACGACTACCAGGACGCGATCATCTCGACCAGTCACGCCCACCAGGGCGACTGGTGTCTCGAGACGGTGTTCGTCAGGGGCGAGGCCGAGCGGATCAGAGGGCTCATCTACCGGCTGAAGGACTTCGACGGCGTGCGGCGCGTTCGGTTCATGTTCCTCTAGCGCTTCGCCGCGATCGCACGGAACGAGGACAGCCAGCGTGGGATCGTCGAACCGCAGTAGTCGCTCTCATCAGCTCGAGAGGGTTCCGTATACCGGAATATCGTATACGTCTGACGACGATCGATCGGTCGTCGATCGAAAGGGAGAGGCTGCAATGACGAACCGGACCGACGAGCGCCTCGAGGAGCGCGCTACCGGACCGTCTCTGGCGCGAGGTCGAGGTCGCGTCGCTCGGATCGCGTCCGCGCCACGTCGCGATCAACGTGGACCGCTCGCTCGTCGGCGTCTTGTCGTCGCCGAACTCGAAGCTCGCACAGCCGGCCACGCTGACGACACCGACCCCGGCGACCTGGAGCACTCGACGGCGCGCGTAGTTCGATCCCACGTAGAGACGAGGACGCTACGACCGCCGCACGTAACTTCTTTGTCCGGGATCGCCCAGAACCGGTATGCAGCTGCTCGTCGGTACCGACTCCGTGCACGCGACCGCGGCGATCTGTGACTACCTCGAGAACAGACTGACGAGTTCGGACGACGTTCGGGTCGTCGCGACGGCCGAACCCGGCGACGGGACCGCCGAACGCGACGGTAGGGAGGCCCTGAACGTCGCCTCGGTTCGGTTAGCCGCTGCCGGACGCGTCGAGACCGAGTTCCGCGAGGGGGAACTCGTTCCGGAGCTGCTCGAGGCCGCCGCGGCCGTCGACGCGGATGAGATCGTCGTCGGCGCCGGCAGTGCGGATTCGGACGCGGCGGTCGGGTCGACGACGCGAACGCTGCTCGAGCGAGCCACCCGTCCGGTCGTCGTCGTTCCGGTGCCCGCCCTCGAGTGAGTCAGTCGTCGCTGGGCGTCGCCCCGGGCCGGTAGCCGCGACTGATAGCCTTCCAGCGCCCAGTCGAGAACCGGTAGTAGTTGATGACCGCAGGCGCAGCGGTTTCGGCGATAAAGGCGAGGTACAGCCCCGTCAGTCCGAGTGCGGGAATCGAGACGCCGGGAGTCGAAAGCCCCAGGACCGGGACCGTCGCCGAGGGGATCGTCAGCCCCGCCGCGCCGAGGTAGGCGAGCGGGATCGCGAGCCCGAACATGCCAACGAGCTGGCTGTAGAACGGCCATCGGGTGTCGCCGCTGGCCTTGAGCGCGCCCTCGGCACCCGTCGAGACGCCCTTGAGGACGATCGCCAGACAGGCCGCGTAGATCAGGGCGACGGCGGTCGAGACCGAGAGTTCGGCCGGATCGTCGGTGAACAGGAGGACGATCGGCTCCGCGAACGCGAAGACGATCGCCGCCGCGACGACGTAGACGGCGACCGCAAAGAGGACGATCTCACGACCGTAGCGTTCGGCGGTCCCCTCGCGATCGTTGCCCAGCTCCTGGCCGACGAGGCTCGAGGCGGCGAGTCCGAAGCCCCAGCCGGGCGTGTTCATCAGTCCCCAGATGCGCCGGGCGATGACGTAGGCGGCGACGACCTGCGGGCCGAACAGCGCGACGATCGCGAGCATGGGGAACTCGGCGACCGTCCAGACGGATTTGGTTCCCATGACGGGGAGGCCGATCGAGGTCAAGTCCCGAATGGTCTCGCCGTCGAAGTAGCCTCCGAACGGATCGACGCTGAACGGGAAGGTTCCGATTCCCGGAAGCCACCCCGCGACGAGCCCGACCGCGAAGGTTGCGGTGACGACGACGTTCGCCAGGACGGTCCCGAGGGCAGCGCCCGCGACGCCGAGCCCGAGCCCGAAGATGAGGATGGCGTTGAGTCCGATGTTCGCGACCGCACCGCCGGCACGGACGACCATCGGCGTCCAGGCGTCGTCCATCCCGACGAACGTGCGACTCCCGATGAGGTTCAGCCCCGCGAAGGGAACCCCGAGACCGACGATCTGGAGGTAGGTTGCACCCTGCGAGATCGTCTCGGGATCGTTGCCGATGATCGAGATCAGCTCGGTCGGGTACGTCCAGAACAGCGCCGTCACCGGGAGGGTAAGTATCAGGACCAGTACGGCGCTCGAGCGAACGGCCTGACCGAGCGAGTCGAACGCCTCGGCGCCGTAGCGCTGGGAGACGAGCGCGATCGTCCCGCCGGCAACACCGCCGCCGATAGCGAAGGCGAGTCCCCAGAACGGGGCGGCGAAGCCGACACCGGCGATCGCCGTCGAGCCGACGGCGACGCCGACCATCGCGACGTCGACCGCGTTTTTCGACATTCGCGCCAGCCCAGTGAGGACGCGGGGCCAGGCGAGGTTCGTCGTTCGGCGCGCTCGCTCGGAGCTAATGAAACCGAACCGGGCGAGCGCCAGCCCGATCCAGAGGATTACCAGTCGGATCGGGTTCGGAAACCGGTCCACGAGAATCTATCGTCCGTAGCCGACTGCGGTAAAAGTGCTTTCCCGCCGCGGCAGAGGGCACCGCTTTCGAATGCGAGGGAGTGACGCTCACTCGACGACGAGCACCGGTCTCGAGGAGTCGGTCGCGACCCGGTCGGAGACGCTCTTGCGGAGGAACCGATCCAGTCCGCGGTTGCGGCCCATGACGATGAGATCCACGTCGTGATCGTCGGCGTACTGAAGGATCGCCTTGTGTCGCAGGCCGTGTGTCACCGTCGTCCGGACGTCCTCGAGACCCGCGTCGGCGGCCCGCGCGGCGACGTAGTCGACGGCCTCCTCGCCGGCGAGCTCCAGATCCTCGAAGTCCATCCCCGGTGCGATCGCGGCCGAATTGACGACGTACAGCGCGTGAACGGTCGAGTCGTGGATCCGTGCGAGGTCGAGTGCCTCGTCGATCGCCCGATCGGTGTTCTCTCGGCCATCCGTGGGAAGCAGTATCGAATCGTACATGGGCGACGGTTCGGTCAGGACGACCAAAAACGGTCGGTCGGCTCGGGCATCGAACCCCACCGGAAGAACGACGTTCGTTGAACGAAACGATCCGGTCGACCGGGTAGCGAACGGCTACTTACATTTCGGATCCGCGAACCCGACGTCGATGAGCGACGATATTCCGCTGTTCGAGATCGCCTGGGACGAACGCGACGTACGGAACGCGGTCGATTCCATCACGCGGGGCTCGTACTGGGCTAACGGTCCCTACGTCGAGGCGTTCGAGTACGGTCTCGAGCGCTACCTCGGCGTCCAGCACGCGGTGACCGTTAACTCGGGGACGACGGCGCTGGTCGCGGCCCTCGAGGCCCACGGGGTCGGCGAGGGCGACGAGGTCGTCGTCCCGGCGTTTACCTTCATCGCGACGGCCAACGCCGTCCGTCTCGTCGGCGCCGAACCGACGTTCGCCGACATCGAACCCGACACCTACGGACTCGATCCGGCGGCGGTCGCCGACGCGGTCACCGAGCGGACGGCCGCGATCGTGCCGGTCCATCCCTACGGCGCACCCTGCCGGATCGACGACCTCGCGGCGGTCGCGGCCGAGGCGGACGTTCCGCTGATCGAGGACGCCGCCGAGGCGTTCGGGAGCACCTACCGGGGACAGACGGTCGGGACGATCGGCGAGACCGCGGCACTGAGCTTCTGTCAGAACAAGATCCTGCCGACCGGGGAAGGGGGCGCCGTCGTCACCGACGACGACGACCTCGCCCGCCGGCTCGAACGGTTTCGCTCCCACGGGCGGGCCTCCGCAGAGTACTTCGACTCAGCCGCGAGCGGCGACTACGTCGGACTCGGGACCAACATCCGGATGTCCGACCTCGTCGCGGCCGTCGGCTGCGCCCAACTCGAGAAGGTCGACGAACTGATCGACGAGCGTCGACGGGTTGCCGGACGGTACGCCACTGGTCTGTCCGGGATCGACGGCGTCGAACCCCACCCCGAGCCGGCCGACGCGCGCCACGTCCGCCAACTCTACACCGTGACGCTGGCTCCGGGCGTCGACCGGGGGGCCGTAATCGAGACGCTGTCCGAGCGCGGGATCGCCTCGAAGATCTACTGGGATCCGCCGGTCCACCTGACCGACGCCTACCGGGACCGACACGAGCCCGGCTCGTTGCCCGTGACGGAGGCCGTTAGCGGACGCGTTCTCTCCCTGCCGATCTCTCCCGTCCTCGACAACGACGCCGTCGACCGCGTCGTCGCCGGTCTCAGGGCTGCACTCGAGACACGGACGGGAGACGGCGTCGCCCACGGGATCGAGTCGCCGTCCGGCAGCGGCGAACGGAGATCGAGACAGTAACGGACGGCTGACCGTCGTGCCAGTCGATGCATAACAAAGGGTGTCGTTCTGATTCTGCGAATATAGTGCGTCGAGCCGGCTGAGATCGGCACTAGACGTACGCGCACAACCATGAGATGGGTACCAATCACGGGCGGCGAAACGTCGATCCGGGAGACGATCGCTCGGATCGATCGCACCGGTGGACGTGGCGTCGTCGTCGACGGCCAGGATCGGCCCGCGCGAGCTGTACTGAGCGAACGACTCAGGACCGCGATATTCGAGGGAGCGACGCCGGACGCGCCTGTTTCGTCGGTCGTCGACGGAACGGCGGAGTCGGGCGTCGAATCGGAGTCGAATACCGACGCCGGACTCGAGGGGCTCACCGACGGGACGACGAGCGAGAGACCGGGAGCGGCCGGGACCGAACGCGCGTCCGAATCGAACGCCCGCGCCGTCGAAACCGTGCTCGTGGTCGGCGGCGCCGGCTACATCGGCTCGGTGCTGTGTCGGCGGCTGCTCGAGGACGGCTTCGCCGTCCGCGTCCTCGATCCGCTCATGTACGGGAACAGCGGTATCGCCGCGCTCGAGGGTCGCGATCGGTTCACGCTATACCGCGGCGACGCCCGTTCGGTCGGCGACGTCCTCGAGGCGATCGAGGGGGTCGACGCCGTCGTCCACCTCGGCGGGATCGTCGGCGATCCCGCCACCGCGCTCGATCCGCGAAAGACCCTCGAGTACAACCTCCACTCGACGCAGCTGCTGGCGTCGATCTGCAAGTACCACGGGCTCAACCGGTTCCTGTTCGCTTCGACCTGTAGCGTCTACGGGCGAACCGACAACGAGACCGGTCGATGCGCGGAGGACGGCCCACTCAACCCAGTCTCGCTGTACGCGCGGGCGAAGATCCAGTCGGAGCGAGTCCTACGTGATCTCGCCGACGAGCGGTTCGCCCCGACGATTCTCAGGATGGCGACGGTGTACGGCCACTCGCCGCGGATGCGCTTCGACCTCGTCGGGAACGTGTTGCCCGCGAAGGCCCACGAGAAAGGCGTCGTTCCCGTCTTCGGCGGCGACCAGTACCGTCCGAACGTCCACGTCGAGGATGTCGCGCGAGCCTACCGGGACTGCTTGACCGCCTCCTTCGAGGACGTCGCCGGAGAGACGTTCAACGTCGGCTCGAACGAACAGAACTACCGGATCGACGAGCTCGCGACCGTCGTCGCCGACGCGTTCCCCGACGCCAGCATCGAGTACCACGACGATCGAACCGACGAGCGCAGCTACCGCGTCGAGTTCGAGAAGCTCCGCTCGAGGCTCGGATTCGAGCCCACTCGAACGATCCGCGACCACTGTCTCGAACTCCGAGCCGCCTTCGAGGCCGACGCGTTCGAAGCGACGACGGCGACGAGATACAGCAACTGCGCCACCCTCGAGAGCGCACCGTCATACGAGGAGACCGACAGGGTGATCGAGACCGACGAAGCGTCCGTCCGGGAGGTGCGAGACGAGTCGACCCCGATTGAGGCGGAGATCGGGGACCAACGGTCCGGCGGGACTCGCTGAGTCCGCCCGGGAAAAACGCAACGAGCTCGAATTTCGATGGGTTTCACCGTGGGACTGTAGAAACACGGACGCTGAGCGTGCTCTCATCGGAGAAAGACTACGAAGACATCGAGGTGGAACGAATCCCGCTTGAACCTGCTGATGAATGACGTAGCAACAATCAGGTGGTACATTACCGATTCTCGCACTGCTCTACTTTGTTCAGGTCTATAACTCATGTTACACTGTTTCGTGTACTATGCCGGTTTCTCGCTACGTTAGCACACCTTTCCGTCGAGCGAACGGGCTTCGGACCAGTATTTTTAAGCGTGCATGTAGTACTGTGTACTACAATGGCGACGAAGACGATTTCACTCGACGAGGAAGCCTACGAGCGGCTGAAAGCCCGAAAAAAAGAGGGGGAAAGCTTCAGTGAAACCGTCAAGCGCCTTGCGGGAGAACGGTCGTGGAACGAGGTCACGGGAATTCTTTCCGAGGAAGAAGCGGCGGACCTCGAGGCCACTATCGAGGAGAGACGAACGAAGTCCAGAGAACGGAGTGACCGCCTCAAAGCAGCGTTAGACGAAGCCGTAGGCGACGAGACGTCGAAATGATTCAGGACACATCGTTCATTATCGACTTACTTCGGGGCGACGAAAACGCAAAACGACTTCTCAACATCGTCGAAAAAGAAGCGCGACCACAAAAAGTGTCCTCCGTGACAGTTTTGGAACTCTACGAGGGCGTTGCTCGGTCTCAAACACCGAATACGAAGCGAGAGAGAATTCTCGAGATACTGGAAACGAAGCACGTCGTGAGTGCCGATCAGACCGTGATGCGGAAAGCCGGAAAACTCTCCGGTGAGCTAATCAACGACGGTGAACGGATTGAGCGAGAAGACTGTATTATCGCTGCGACTGCGCTTCTCAACGACGAACCGATTATCACGAGAAACACGAAACACTTCGGACGTATCGACGGCCTCGAAATACGGTCTTACTAACGCCTTGGGTGAAGTGTTACCGACTCTCCCGCTGCTCAACCTTGTTCAGGTCTCGGACTGATGTTACAGAGTTCGTATAATTTGCCGGCTTCCAGTACAGCTACTCAGTCGTCGTCAGCTGTATACGCGCCTCCACGACGTTTGATTCGAGCAACGACCATTCGGTGATCGTCTCGGCGGAACGTGACCGCAATACGGAACTCGCCGATACGTACCTTCCGGCGTGAGCTATTCTGGAGCGGCTCGCCATACTCTGGCGGGTCTCGCCACGGCGAATCGACGATTTCGTCAAGTTTGTCGATGATGCGCTGCTGCTCAGTCGAGTTGAGTGCATCGAGATCATCCTGTGCTTTCGATGCGAGCTCCCACGTCCAGCCGTCCTCACTCATTCGCGTTGTCAGTGCCGAATTGTTCGCGTGCCTCTTGGGAACTCATCGTCCGTTGTTCACGAACGTCCTCTTCGGCTTGGAGGAGTGCAACGAGTTCGTCGCGGTCGAACGTGGGATGTTCAACGGCATCACGCAAGGTGTACCGAATAAATTCGCTCCGGCTGTTGAATCCTCGTCCTTGCCACGTGTCTTCGATTTCGTCGAGAAATGACCGTTTGACTTTGAAGTTCACCGTCACGATCTCGTCGTCGCCGTTGTTTGTGGCCGCTTCGGACATACAGTTGTATTACCCGCGTGTTACTGTAGTTGTTTCGCCGTTCAAACGCTGAAGCTACTGACGAAGAGAAACGATAGTAGGTACGTGAAATGCGTGTTTCTTGCTACCGGTTCTCACGCTGCTCAACTTTGTTCAGCTCGATCAGCAGCCGGAAAATTGCCTTCACGAGGTTCGCGTCGACGTCGAACTGCTCGGCGTTGTGGCCCGCCCGCTCCATCACCTGCTCTTCCTGTTTCTCGTCGGTCGTCGGCAGCCCCTTCTCGTCTTTGACCGCCGCGATCGTGTCCGCGACGTAGGTCCGCTGGGCGATCAGCTCGACGATCTCGCGGTCGATCGTCTGGATCTCCTCGCGGAGCTCGTCGAGATCCATCTCTTCGGGCGTTCGGTCCGTCGTCTCGGGTTCGTTCGCATCGGTCTCGTTCGGTGTCATATCGTTCGTGTCCCGTCGGTTCGCGTCGTCAGTAGCCGCGTCGTTCCGTCCCGCTCGTCCCACCGCTCTCGCACCCCCTCGAGCGTCTCCCGGTCGCCGACCGCCACGTAGCTCGGGCCCGTCCCCGACAGCGAGACGCCGGCGGCGTCGGGCATCGCCTCGAGCATCGGTCCCGTCGGGAACTCGAGGGCGCCGCAGAACGCGAAGCCGTTGACCGTCATCGCCTCGCCGTAGCGTCCCTCGAGGGCCAGTTCCTCGACGAGTGCGGCCATCGGCGCGATCCGCTCGCAGGCCGAGACGTCGGCGTCGGCGCTGTAGGCCTGTTCAGGGGGCGTGTAGACCAGCGCGTCCCAGTCGACGGTTTCGCGGGCGAGCAGTTCGTCGTTGGAGTTGTCGGTGATCGTGATCCCGCCGAGCATGCTCGCGCTGGCGTCGTCGAACGCGCCCGTCGCCGTGACGCCGGCATCGCGGGCCGCCCGCACGCCGAGCCGGCAGGCGTCGATCCGGTCGACGGCGTCGGTGATCTCGAGGGCGTCGAGGGCGGCGAGCACCGTCGCGTTGGCCGCGGCACTGGAGCTCTTGAGCCCGGCGGCCATCGGTATCTCGCTGTCCGTTCGGATCCGGGCCCCGACGTCACCGGTGAGCCCCGCTGCGTCGGCGTACTCCTCGAGGGCGAGCTCGGAGCAGCGCTCGACGAGCTCGGTGTCGGCGTCCGGCCGCTCGGCGACGGTGCCGACGACCTCGCCGTCGGTCGTCAGCTCGACCGTCGCGGTCGTCTCGAGGTCGATCGCGAACGCCGACCCGCGACCGGTCGCGAGCGCGTTCAGCACGGTTCCGGCCGCCGGCGCAACAGCCCGGCCATCCATACCGACCCCTCTCGCCCGGGCCGTATTTAGACTGGCGATCACGGCGAGTAGTGGTTCCGGTTCGGCCCCTCCGGTAGGCGACCGGAACCGCGAACGCATCGTTTTTCTCCGGCCCGGCCGAATCGGACGTATGAGCCAGCGCAGCAACGTTGCACCCAGTACGATCGGCGTCGACTTCGTCGAGGGTGGCGTCGTCGTCGAGTACCTCGACGGGCGGGACGTCTTCTACCACGGGCCGCCGAAACCCGTCGAGCGGGCGGTGAAGACCCCGCCCGGCAAGGAGGTCCACGTCCTGGTCACGGATCCCGACGGCGTCGAGGGCGTCATGACCTACGTCAACGACCGCAACACCCAGGCGGAGATCCTCGAGTCGACCGGCGTCGGCCGGGTGATGCTCGAGGGGGACGACGAGGAGGTACTGTTCCCGGGAGTGACGGTGTCGACGACGGCCTACTCGATCCAGGTCGAGGCGGAGCCGTCGACGGTCGACGGCCGCGTCTTCGTCTTCGCCGAAGACGAAATGAGCGAACACGCCTACGAACTCGTCGAGGCGGTCGACTGATGCCCTTACAGAAATCCTGGCGGGAACTGGATCGGGACGCCGTCGCCCGGGCGCCCGACCGGCCCGGCGTCTACGAACTCGGCGACGGCTCCGGGACCGTCCTGTCGGTCGACCACGGCGTGTTGCGAGACGAACTCAAGACGGCGCTCACCTACGGAGACGGCGACCGCGTCCGCTGGACGGAGACGCACACCTTGGAGCAGGCTCGAGAGCTCGCGGCCGACCACCGCGAACGCCTCGAGCAGTAGACGGCCGTTTCCGGCCGCTCGGACGGACGGCAGTCCGTCTCACTGGATGTACGACGGATCGCTGCCGTCGCAGTGTTTCTCGTGTTCCGTGGCGTCGGACTGCTCGTCGAACAGCAGCCCGCAGGTTTCACACTCGAACCAGGTGGCGTCGTCCCGTTCGGTCTGGACCACCATGCCCGAAGATGTGACACGGACCCCCAAAGGCGTTTCTCCGGCAGCGGCCAACGGTCGCGTCGGCTCGAGGACAATTCTCAAGACCACGGGCGCGGAACCACCCTCCATGAGCGGGTCCGACGCTGACGGAGTGGGGCTATCGGTTCGGGCGGCCGAGAAACGCGACGCCGGTCGCGGCGTCGCACGGATCCCCGAACGTGCGCGCCGGGAGCTGGGGGTTCTCAGCGGCGATACGGTCGTGATCGAGGGCGAGAAGACCACGGTCGCGAAGATGTGGCCCGCCGATCCGTCGGTCCCCGAAACCGCGATCCAGATCGACGGCGACACGCGCGCGAACGCCGGCGTCCACGTCGGCGACACGGTCACAGTTCGTCCGAAGGACACCTCGACGATTCAGGAGGCAACGCGGGTTACGCTGTCGCCCCCGCCGTCGATCACCGACGGCGAACGGCAGGTCGCCGAGCGCGACGCTGCCAAGAAGCTCCGGAACCGGCCCGTCCGAGCCGGCGAGCAGATCCGGATCGAGGGCGTCAGCCAGAACCCGTTTACCGTCGTCGACACGACGCCCGCGGGTGACGTCCGGATCTCGAGTACGACCACCGTTCGGATCGCCGCCCCCGACGCTCGAGCGAGCGCAGCCGGCGACAGTTCTCGGAACGCGAGCTCGGGCGCCTCGAGCGAGAGCGCAGAGGGCGGTTCGGTCTCGACGGAGGGAACGACGGGGCCGACCTACGAGGACATCGGCGGGTTAGACGAGGAACTCGAACAGGTCCGGGAGATGATCGAACTCCCGCTGTCGGAACCCGAACTGTTCCGGCGGTTGGGGGTCGAGCCGCCCTCCGGGGTGTTGCTGTACGGGCCACCCGGAACGGGGAAGACGCTGATCGCCCGTGCGGTCGCCAACGAGGTCGACGCTGCCTTCGAGACGATCTCGGGACCCGAGATCATGTCGAAGTACAAGGGTGAGAGCGAGGAACAGCTCCGAGAGGTGTTCGAACGCGCCCGCGAGAACGCGCCGACCATCATCTTCTTCGACGAGATCGACTCCATCGCGGGCGCTCGCGGCGATGACGAGGGCGCCGAGAACCGCATCGTCGGCCAGCTGCTGACGCTGATGGACGGCCTCGACGCCCGCGGCGAGGTAATCGTCATCGGCGCGACGAACCGCGTCGACGCGATCGACCCCGCGCTGCGCCGCGGGGGCCGGTTCGACCGCGAGATCCAGTTCGGCGTCCCCGACGAGACGGGCCGGAGGGAGATCCTCGAAGTACACACCCGCGGGATGCCCCTCGACGACGACGTCAGCGTCGAAACCGTTGCCCGGCGAACCCACGGTTTCGTCGGCGCCGACCTGGATGCGGTCGCCAGCGAGGCCGCGATGGCCGCGATCCGGGAGCGTCCGGCCGAGGCCGACGACCGCGAGGAGTGGAACCGGGATCCGAAAGTGACGAGGGCCCACTTCGACACCGCCCTCGCCTCTGTCGAGCCCTCCGCGATGCGCGAGTACGTCGCCGAGTCCCCCGAGACCGACTTCGAGGACGTGGGCGGGCTCGAGAACGCAAAGGAGACCCTCCGGGAGTCCGTCGAGTGGCCCCTCACATACGACCGACTGTTCGAAGCGACCAACACCGAACCCCCCTCCGGGGTGTTGCTACACGGGCCGCCGGGGACTGGGAAGACGCTGCTCGCCAGGGCGCTCGCCGTCGAGACCGACGTCAATTTCGTGCGCGTCGACGGTCCCGAGATCGTCGACCGCTACGTCGGTGAGTCGGAGAAGGCGATCCGCAAGGTGTTCGAGCGGGCTCGCCAGGCCGCGCCGTCGATCGTCTTCTTCGACGAGATCGACGCCATCACCGCGGCTCGGGGTGCGGGCCAGAACGAGGTCACGGAACGGGTCGTCTCCCAACTGCTCACGGAGCTCGACGGGATGCGCGAGAACCCGAACCTCGTCGTGCTTGCGGCGACGAACCGCAAGGACCAGATCGATCCCGCCCTGCTCCGACCAGGTCGCCTCGACACGCACGTGCTCGTCGGCGAACCCGATCTCGAGGCCCGCGAAAAGATCCTCGCGGTCCACGCCGGCGACAAGCCGCTGGCCGACGACGTCGATCTTGCCGATCTCGCGGCCGACCTTGAGGGGTACACCGGCGCCGACCTCGAGGCGCTGGTTCGGACGGCGTCGATGAAGGCGATCCGCGAGGTCGCGACGGCCTACGACCCCGAGGAAGCCAACGAACGGGCCGGCGAGGTCCTGATCGAGCGTCGCCACCTCGAGGCGGCACGGGAAGAGACGACCGCCTCCGGCTGAGGCCGTTTTCGATCCGCCGACGGTACGCTGACACTCGTCGCCGCCCCAACGTGACCGAGGGTTAGTCGCCCCTATTTATATCGCATGGAATAGCCGAAAGGAGCGTTATCTCACTCCGCGTCGAATCACAATGATCGTGATGGACGGTTCAAAGGGTGATCGCGATGAATGACTCGGGGAACGGAGTCGAACGGGCAGCGGCGATCTGTGAGCGCTGCGGGGACGCTATCGCGGTCCGGATCAACGCGAACGGAGAGATGCGGCCGATCGGAAGCGAAAAGGGTGAGTGCTGTTCCTGCGCGGAACCCGATCTGCGCGCCATGAACGACGCGACGGAGGTTCTGGAAGATTCGCGGTCGACCGATCGTTCGGAGTGACCGTTTCGCTACGGGGGAGCCGCCGCGGCGTCACCGTTGTCGGATTCGTACTCCGAGTCCTCGAGCCCCGCCCCGAGCAGCGCGTCCTCGTCAGGTTCGACGACGACCGTCTCGCCGGCCGTCGTCGAGTCGCCCGGCTCGACGGTGATGTCCTCGCGGTCGACGCTCGGGGGGAAGACGAGATCGACGCGGCTGCCGAAGGCGATGTGACCCAGACGCTGCCCGCGCTCGAGGTCGTCGTCGGGTTCGACGTAGGGGAAGATCCGACGGGCGAACGCGCCGGCGACGAACGTGACCGTCGACGCGGCCGCGTTTCGGTCGGCGCTCGAGTCGGGGTCGTTGGCGACCTCGAGATCGGGGAGGTGGGGCGAGTCGGCCTCGAACTCGACGTGGACCCGCTCGTTGCGCTCGGATTCCTTGGAGAATGCCGGGCGGTGTGCGCCGGAGACGTGCTCGACGTCGGTCACTCGTCCCTCGAAGGGCGCACGGACGACGTGAACATGCCAGACGTTCATGAAGATCCCCAGGCGAACACGCTCGTTCTCCTCGCGAAGCACCGAGACGGTTCCGTCGGCTGGCGCGACGACCCCCGTCGGCGGCGGGTTCCGGTCCGGATCGCGGAAGAAGGCGAGCGTCGCGATCCCCACGAGGAGGGCGGCGAGGCTGGCCGCGACGCTGAACAGTAACGCGAACGGTGCGGCGAGCAGGGGCGGAAGCGCGTATTTCCAGGCCCCAGGAGCGAAGTTCATACCTCGAGCCATGCGAGCAAGTCGTATGATCGTTACGGACAGTTCGGACGATCGACGCGGTCACGATTCCGTCGCGGGAAGCGTGAAAGCGAACGTCGCGCCCTCGTCGAACTCGGAGTCGACGCGGGTCCGCCCGCCACGGCGCTCGACGATCCGACGACAGATCGCGAGCCCAATCTCCGTTCCCTCGAGGCCGTGCAGTCGCTGGAACACCTCGAAGACGCGCTCCTGCTCGTCGGAGTCGATCCCGATCCCCTCTCGCGAACCGCGATCTCTCTCGGGATCCTCCGTCGGCAGTCCCGCGAGATGAATCTCGGCGTCGACGACGGTATCCGATCGGGTTCGCACCGAACCCGTCGTCGACAGGGACGTTCCACTCGGCCCCGCCAGCACCGTCTCGAGCGACGCGCCCTCCGTCCCACAGAACCGCCGAGAACTGCCGCCCGACCAGTTCCGGACGGTCGTAGCCCGACAGAGCGGCAAACGTGGCGGTGACGTCGTCGATCGTCCCCGCCGGCGTCAGCCGGACGCTCGGAACGTCCGCGGCCTCGAGCAGCGAGAGTCGGGTACCGGCCGACCGCGTCGGCTGCGTCCCGTTCTCGACGGACTCGTCAGGCGACCCCGAATCCATAGACGTGGAATCAACCCGGTTCGCGGATAAGACCGTTGCCGGAGACGGACGACCGGTTTGGCGACTGCGGCTCCGGTCGCTCAGTCCCAGAACGATTGCGTGCGAGCGTACTCGCGTTCCTTCGAGAGGATGTCGCGATAGAAGTCGGCCTCGTTCTCCCGGAGCTTGCTGATGATCCGGGCCGCGTTGTGCGGACCGACCCCGCGGGCGGCCATCGCGATCACGGCCTGCTTGCCGTGACTCTGGACCAGACTAGCGCTGTGGAACGCCCGTTCGGTCATCTCCTCCTGTTCTTCGTCCTTCTTCTCGGCCCGAACCGCCTGCACGACCTCGTCGGCCCACGGGTTCAGTGACGCGATCCGGGTCGAACCACACTCGGGACACTCGGGCTGGTCGGCGACACGGCCGACCTTCGTCTTTACCTTCCACTCGTGGCAGTGCGTACACAGCAGAATAACGCGATCGTCGCGGATGCGTTCCTTGACCGTCTCGATGACGCTGGCGTCGGCGTTCTCGGGTGCCAGCAGCTCCTTGCCGGACGAGCGACCACCCATCCCGATGGCGGTGCGGCCGCGATGGGTGACCAGTTCGAGTTCGCCCGACTGGATCGCCTCGAGCACGCGACCCGCGTGCGCGACGTCCAGGTCCTCGTGGAACACCTCGCGGATCGACTCGTCGTACATCGGGGTGTCCTCGAGGGCTTTCAGGAGCCGCTCGTTCGACATTCGGCCCGACCCCTGCCAGCGCTTGAGCGCGCCGAACTTCGCCGAAACTTGTGCGAGCCGGAAGGCAAGCGCGTCCGACCCCTTCAGTCCGAGTTCGACGATCGTTCCGACGTGGTCGGGGTCGGTGTCCTGGAGCACCGCCAGCACGTCGCTCGTCGCGATCGACGTCGGCACCTCGAGTTCGATCCGGTAGGGGTCGGTCTCGAGACCGACAGAGGAGCCGGCCCGCTGGCCGAGCAGCGACGAGAGGACGCGCCCGAGCGTTTCGTTCGTCTTGTGGCCGAACGGGGCGTTGAGTACGATCGTCCGCCCCTGGCGCTCTAAGACGAGCCGGTCGGCCGTCGGCATCGGCGCGTCGCTCTCGACGTGGTCCGCGAGCTGTGAGCAGGCCTCGATAAGCGTGTGCTCGTCGGCGGGGTACCGGCCCGCGAACTCGCGAGCGACTGCCTCGGCGTCCGCGCCCTGCTGGAGTTGCGGCTCGGCCACGCCACGCATCTCGCCGACCTCGCCGGCGACCGCCGCGGGAACGGGGATCTCCTGGCCGATCCAGGAGGGGACTTCGCCAGCGGGGTCCTCGATCGGACTCACCTTCACCCGCCCCTCCTCGTCGTCGATCTCGGCGATACGCCACATCTCTCCCCGTTGAATGAACACCTCGCCGGGCTGGGCGAAGTTGACGACGAACTGCTCGTCCAGGGTCCCGATCTGGCCTCCGGAGGCGATGTCGTGGACTTCGTAGGTCTCCTCGTCGGGAATCATCGAGAGGTTCGCGTAGACGTACTGCCAGGTGCCGCCGGTGGTTTCGAGGCGGTCCTCGCTCTCGTCGAACCAGAGGATCCGGTTGCGGTGGAGTTCGCCGAGGATCTCGCGGATCGTCTCCTCCGTGACGTCTCGGAACGGGTACGCCCGCGTGATCGTCTCGACGGCCTCCTCGAGGCGGGTGTCGCCGCGGCTCTGGACGAACGCCGGCAGCTGGTTCGCGACCACGTCGAGACTTCCCTCGTGGATCGCGGCGGGTTCGACTTCGCCGTCGCGGGCCCGGCGGGCGATCGACAGCGCCTCGAACGTGTCGTCGGGACGGGTCGTTACGATAGTTCCGCTCGAGACCTCGTCCTGGCGGTGACCTGCGCGGCCGATCCGCTGGAGCAGGCGGGCGACCTGCCGAGGGCTCTGGTACTGGATCACGTGGTCGACTCGGCCGACGTCGATCCCCAGCTCCATCGAGGAGGTACAGAGCAGCCCGTCGAGCTCGCCGGCCTTGAACCGGTCCTCGACGTCGATCCGAGCCTCCTTCGAGAGCGAGCCGTGATGGATCCCGATCGGCAGCTCGAGTTCGGTAAAGCGCGAGCCCAGCGCCTCGGCCGTCTGTCGCGTGTTGACGAAGATCAGCGTCGACTCGTGCTCGTCTACGAGATCCCGGATCAGCCGGACGTGGCTCGCCGTCGAGGCGTCGGTAACGAGCTTGCCGGACAGATCCTCGTCCTCCTCGGTGATTTCGGGGTTACGGACCGTAACGTCGACGTTATTCCCGACGTCGATCTCCCGAATCTCGCAGGCGCGTCCCCCTGTCAGGAACCGACCGACCGATTCGGGATCGCCGACGGTCGCCGAGAGCCCGATCCGTTGCATGTTGCCGGCGAGGTCGTGCAGCCGCTCGAGCGCGATCGACAGCTGTGCGCCCCGTTTCGAGGCCGCGAGCTCGTGGACCTCGTCGATTACGACGTGGGAGACGTCCTCGAGCGCCTCCCGGAGGCGCTCGCCCGTGAGCATCGCCTGGACGGTCTCGGGCGTCGTCACAAGGATGTCGGGCGGATCCTCGGCCTGCTTGCTCCGCTGGTACTGGGTGGTGTCGCCGTGACGGACCGCGACCTCGAGATCCAGGTACTCGCCCCACCACTCGAGGCGTTCGCGCATGTCTCGGTTGAGCGCCCGCAGCGGCGTGACGTAGAGCGCGCCGAACCCGTCGGGACGGTCCGCAACGAGGTGGTCGAAGACGGGTAACATCGCCGTCTCGGTCTTGCCGCTCCCGGTCGGCGCGATCACGAGCGTGTTCTCGCCGGCCGACAGCGGCGGAATCGCCAGCCGCTGGGGGGCCGTCGGCGTCGAGAACCCGCGCTCGGAAAGCGCCCCGCGGACCGTCGAGCCGAGGTGCGTGAAGGCGGCGACGTCTCCCTCAGTCATCGGCGCGTCTACGGACGTAGGGCGGATAAGCGCCACGTTCTTCGTCTTCGCTGGCGATCGGACGGCCGGCGATCTCCCTCACTTCTCCCGGTCATCGTCCCGGAGCTCCTCGGCGAGATCCTCGTCGATGGAGAGCTCCCCGGGTGTCGCCGGCTCCTCCTGGACGTCCTCGGTCGCCCGCTCGTCGATCGCCTCGGTCGTCCGTCGGTCGTCGGTGACGTCGACGTTCAGCCGATCGTCGTCGATCGGCTCGACCCCTTCGTCGATCGGCTCCGACGGGGACCCCCCTCGCGGTGTCGACCGCCCCCGGCGTTGGCGCACACCGTCGGCGACCGTGGATGGCCCGCTCGACTCGAGGCGCCGGGCGATCGCATCGGCGGCCAAGACGGCTCCGACGCCGACGATCGCCAGTCCAACGACTCGAGTGCCGAGCGATCGGTCCGCCGCGAGCGCGTCCGACCGCCGGTCCGACTGCTCCCTGCGTAGGGTTCGAAGACTCATTGACCGTCCTATCGGCGGTATCGGCAAGTCGGTTCGGCCCGCGAGAGCAAGCCCGCTAGCAGCCCGCTAATCCGGTGTATCAGGCCCTTAAGGCCGATTTAGTAACCGAATAGTATACAGGGATCTCCGGTTCCATCTGATTAGATGAAATTCAGTAAATCGATACAGTCTCTGTGGCAGAGAGATTTCCGCTTGGCGGACGCTCCAGAAGCGGGATCGAACCGACGGCGAGGACGGAGGGCCCGATGAGTCGCGACGGCCGAACCGTCGTCGTCCTCGGCGTCCTCGCGGTGCTCGCGGGCGTCCTCGCAATGGCGTTTCTCGTCGGCGGGACCGCCGCAGTCGGCTCCGACGACGCCTCGAGCGGGGACGACCTCGAGACGAACGCGGTGCAGTCCGAGACGACGACCGTCTCCGAGCCCGCCGCCGAGATGCCGGTCCCGGAACCGGGTGACGAGTACTACGAGGCGGCCGCACCCGATGGAAGCTGGATCAGCTACATTAACCCTCGAGACGAGTACCGGAGTCCGTACCTCGGCGACGGCTCGGGGAAAATCTGCGTGACCCTGCTCAACGAGGCGGGCGAACCGATCGTCGGCGAGAGCGTCCCGAACACGACCGCGACCGTACCGACCGGCGAGGAACTCGAGTGGCACACGGGCGCGGACCCGATGGTCGTCGAGTACTCGCTGACCGACAACTACGACCGACCGCTCGATGCCGACCAGTTCGGGACGAGCGCGGAGCTCCCGCAGGGCGACGGCTACATGGACTCTCACTGTATCGAGATGCACGGCCAGCCCGAGGACGGAACCATCGAGTATGGCGAGGTCGAGATCGAGGGCGAACACGCTGACGACATCGAGGTCGTCGGCTACATCCAGCAGGCACACGAGGCCTGGGACAGCGACGTCGATCCGATCGAGGACGCCGAGTCCTACGAGGAAGCGGGCGGCGGCTGGACGTACAAGACCGACGGCTCGCACGGACAGGCTGTCGTCGTGCTCCAGCTGGAAGGCGAGATCGACGACGCGACCGACGAACCGGCGGAGCGGACCGAATCGACCACCGAGAACAGCACCGAGTCGAACGAGTCGTCCGACGAGGATACCGGCGTCGCCGACGACGCCAGCGGTGCCGACGGAGACGACGACTCGAGCGACGGCGGCACCGGCGACGACGGGAGCGACGATGCCGACGGACTACCCGGCTTCGGCGTCGGCGTCGCCGTGGCCGCGCTGGCTGCGGTCGCCGTCGCGGTCTCTCGAGGTCGACGCCCGTAACCTCGCTCGGGCGGCCACCCACGCGGTCCGCCTCGAGCCCAACAGGCCGATGGCGAGTGCTCCGTACCATTTACTGCCTTCGGCGACCGACCTCGAGGTACCGATGACCGACGACAGCGCCGAATGGATGGCTTCGATCGACGAGGACCTCCTCCGACTGCTCCGGGACGAGGAGATCTTCACCCCCGACCAGCTCGCCGAGGCGGTCGAGCCCCGCGCTCCCCAGGTCGCCTACCGCTGTCGAGAGCTCACGAAGTACGGCCTCGTAACGAAACACGCCATGGGGATGTACGATATCAGCGAGCTGGGCGAGCGGTATCTCGCCGGCGAGATCGATCCGAACGACCTCGAACCCGAAGACGACTCGTAGCCGCCTGCCGTCACGCCGCGGCGGCCTCGGGGACGTGATCCTCGAGAAAAGCGACGACGGCCTCGGTTTGCATGAATCCCTCGGCGAGTCGACCGACCTCCTCGCCGTCCTTGAACAGCACGAGCGTCGGCACCGATCGAATGTCGAACCGATCGACGAGCGTGATGTCGTTGCCCGGGTTGAGCAAGGCGATGGAAACGTCGGTGACGCGAGCGACGTTCCCGAGCACCGGCACCATCGCGTTACACCGCTCGCAGCCCTTCGTGTAAAACTCCACGAGGGCGACGTCGTGCTCGTCGACGAACGCGTCGAGGGCCTCCCCGTCCTCGATGCCCGCCGGTTTCGCTGACTCGTCCATACTCCGGGTACGGTCTCGCGACTGAAACCGGTAGCGCCGACGCGCGACGGTCGGCTTGTGCTCGGAGTGAACAGTTCGCTGACCGTTCTGGCAGAAGAGGCGATGATGTGTGACCGATCGTCACTCGGAATCCGGGTTAGAGTCGTGTTAGTGTGAGAAATTCACCCGCATCAGTGAAAGGAACGATCATTGAGAAAAGGGGATTTACGCGTCGATCCCCTACCGATTCCCGATGAGTATCAGTCACGACCGCGAGCCCCCCGAGGGGCGGAAGGCAACGCTGTACTGCTGGGGGTGTGACCACGCGAGCCTCGTCGGTGGTGACTGGGCTCGCGAACCGCAAGGCGATGAGGTCGCGCTCGTCTGTCCCGACTGCGGAACGGTTCTCGACGAGCGACCCCGCAAGAACACCGGTCCCAGCCCCGTCGAAGCGTGGAGTCGGGTCGTTAGGACATCGGTCTCGGTCTGGCGAGCGAGCGTCGGCGTCGGAGCGCGCGCCTCGGCGGCCCCTTTGGATCGCCGTGACGACCAGTGATCATCAGTATCGGTTCGACGTTCGAAGCTTTTCTCCCCGATTCCCCGCCGTCTTTCGATCCGATCCTCTCGTAACGGCATATGGAATTTACGATTGTCCAACTCTCGCCCCACTCGAGTATATTCGCCCACAACAGTAGAGCTTTAATAGTGGGATCCGTTGGATAAGTCGAGTAGAAGATGTCAGATGGGAACCTGACCACAGCAGAGCAGGACGTACTGGATCAGATCGAATCGAAGGACGTCGACTTCCTTCGGCTGCAGTTTACGGACATCCTCGGCACGGTAAAGAACGTCTCCGTTCCGGCCCGCCAGGCCGAGAAGGCGTTCACCGAAGGGATCTACTTCGACGGCTCCTCGATCGAGGGCTTCGTCCGCATTCAGGAGTCGGACATGCGCCTCAAGCCCGACCCCGAGACGTTCGCCGTCCTCCCCTGGAGGGACAAGGAGGACAGCGCCGCCGCGCGGATGATCTGTGACGTGATCGACACCTCGACGGGCGAGCCGTTCGAGGGCGATCCGCGCTACGTCCTCAAGCAGGCGCTCGACCGCGCCAATGAGATGGGATACACCGTCAACGCCGCCCCCGAACCGGAGTTCTTCCTGTTCGAGGAGAGCGAGGACGGCCACGCGACGACCGAGACCAACGACCACGGCGGCTACTTCGACCTCGCGCCCAAGGACCTCGCCAGCGACGTTCGCCGGGATATCATCTACGGGCTCGAGGACATGGGCTTCGAGGTCGAGGCCAGCCACCACGAGGTCGCGCAGGGTCAACACGAGATCAACTTCGAGTACGACGACGCGCTGACGACGGCCGACAACGTCGGGACGTTCCGGACCGTCGTCCGTGCCATCGCCGCCCAGCATGGCTACCACGCGACGTTCATGCCCAAACCGATCCCGAAGGTCAACGGATCGGGGATGCACACGCACATCTCGCTGTTCACCGAGGACGGCGAGAACGCCTTCCACGACGACGACGACGAGTTCAACCTGAGCGAGGAAGCCCACGCGTTCACGGCCGGCGTACTCGAGCACGCGCCGGCGATCACGGCCGTCGCGAACCCCACGGTCAACAGCTACAAGCGTCTGGTGCCGGGCTACGAGGCACCCGTCTACGTCGCCTGGTCGGACCGCAACCGCTCGGCGCTGATCCGCAAGCCCGCCGCTCGTGTCCCCGCCGCCTCGCGCATCGAACTCCGCTCGCCCGACCCCTCGTGTAACCCCTACCTCGCGATCGCGACCATGATCCACGCGGGTCTCGACGGAATCGAGAACGATCTCGACTGCCCCGACCCGGTTCGGGAGAACATCTACGACTTCGACGAGCAGAAACGCGAGGAGTACGGCATCGAAACGCTGCCGTCGAACCTCGGTGCAGCCGTCGACGCCCTCGAGGAGGACGAGGTCGTCCACGACGCGCTGGGAGAACACATCGCCGAGAAGTTCGTCGAAGCCAAGCGCCAGGAGTTCGAGGAGTACCTCATCGACGTCTCCGACTGGGAGCTCGACCGCTACCTCGAGAAGTACTGAACCGCCACGGCGAACCGCCGACGACCGATTCTCCGCGTTTTTTACGTTCGCGACCGAACGGGTCCGACGATGGAGTCGTCCGACAAACCGACGCCGCCCGACGATCTCGAGCCGGAGCTCCGCGCGGTGCTCGACGCCCTCGCCGACTGCGAGGCCGAGACGATCCGGACCGTCGCCGATCACGCCGACGCGCTGGCGACCTGGGCGGAGTCCCGCCCGTCCGACGGGGCCGACGACGCGTACCCAGATGGCATCCCCGAACGGGCGACGGTGTCCACGATGGCCGTCGACGGACAGGAGTATCGCTACTATCAGTGGCGAGAGGGGGACGAGATCAGATCGAAAACAGAACGCGCGTGAACGGGGCTACTCCTCGTCGTCGATCCGGACCATCGTCAGCGTCTCCCGGTCGCCGAGCAGTTCGAACGCGAAGCCGGCGCCGTCGCGCTGGACCTGGAGGTCGAGTTCGATGACGTCGGCCGTCACCTCCTCGCTCCGGGAGACGTCTCCGTCGCGATTCGGCGCCTCGACGTCGAAGTCGCCGTAGGAGACGTGGGTCGACTCCTCGATCATTCCCTCGCTATCGTAGACGTCGGCGTCGAGACCGGCGTCTGACTCCCGAACCTCGAGTCGGTACGTTTCGAGCGACATACGCCTCCGTTTTGGCCTCCGAAGGATGGCGATTCGGCTTACATGCGCTGGCCGCCCGGGTCCCGATCGGTCGAGCGGTCACCACCGCTCGTAGGATTCGGGATCCTCGCCGGGAGCGAGCGTCGTCGCCTCGATACGCGAGACGCCCTTGACCGTCCGGACGCCGTCGACGCCGGGCGCGACGAACCGCGTCGCGTGGTCGCCGACCGACGAGAGGTGACGTCCCCCTTTCGCAACGGCGATCAGCCCCTCCAGAGCGTCCTCGACGGCGACGCAGGCCCGGAGCCCGTCCAGGGAGTCGACGAGAAGGTGAGTCGTCTCTGGCGGCGCCGACACCGACTCGAGCAGGACCGGAATCGGCACGCCCCGCCAGCGCTCGGTGAACCGGTCGCCGGTCGCACAGACGATCTCGATCTCGCGGCTCCGGTGCTCGAGCGCGGCGAGGTCGGTCCCGTCGAGGGTCGTCGCTCGGGTCCCGACGAGACGGATCGGTCGCTCGAGCGGTCGGGTAGCAGCGTCGCTCATAGCTGTCGTTTAACGCGGATCGGTACTACCCGTTCCGGGCGTTCCCAGTCGCTGGGATCGGGTCCCTCAGAGGTCGCAGTAGGGACCGAGTCGGGTGCCGTCAAGCAGGTATGCCTCGCCTGCCGCGAGCCCGTCCGGGAGAAACGGTGACAGGAACGACTGACCCGGAACGTTCACCCACGTGCCGCCGACGAGGTCGTTGAACGCTGGCAGCACGACCGCTCGCGGAGGCGTCCCCCCGTCGAGCCAGGAGAGGGTCGCGTACTCCGCTCGGTCGCGAAACGGCTCGGGATCGAGCCGACCGCGGAGCCACACCGGTTCGACCCGGCTACCGCCGACCTCGTCCTCGAGGCGCACGCACGGGTGTTCGTGACCCAGACAGAGTACGTCGGTCTCGAGAGCCGCGGGTGCGGGCCAGGTGTGGCCGTGACAGACACCGATCGATCCGATCGCCGTCCCAGCGCCCGGAACCACCGTTGCGTCCCCGAGCCAGTCCTCGATCCCGCCGTCGTGGTTGCCCTTCACGACAGTCGCCTCGACCGTCGACGGGAGCGACTCGAACAGCACCTCGAGCTCTCCGCGCTCGGCGCCGCCCGGGTCGCCGATCGAGTGCATTAGATCGCCGAGAACGATCAGTCGGTCGACGCCGGATCGCTCGACCAGTTCGAGCAATCGCTCGCGGCGGTCCGGCGCCTGGCTGGGAACGTCGATGCCGCGCTCGACGCGCAGGCCGGCCTCGTAGCCGGCATGGTAATCCGCGAGCAACAGCGCGCGCTCGTCGCCGACCGTCGCGACGGCGGCCGGCTCGCCGGGAACGGGTTCGACGGTCGGCTCGGGTTGGCTCGGGTCGTCACCCATCGTCCGGTCAGATCGCCTTCAGCGTTCCATCTGCGGGCTCGTAACACTGCCCGCCCATCAAGGCCTCCTCGATGGCGTCCTCGACGGCGGCCTCGTCGACGCCGGTCTCGGACGCGACGGTTTCGACGACCGTAGATCGGTCCGCGCCGTCGCCGTCGTCCAGTTCGGACATCGTCTCGACGACCGCCGCCTCGAGGTCGACCGCCGCGGGTTCGGACTCGTCGTCCGCATCGCTCTCGTCGTCGGTGTCCGGCTCGTCGGCGCTCGACGGGGCGTCCGCCTCCGGCTTGGGATCCGGTTCGGCCTCCGACTCGAGGGCCGAGGCCTCCCCGAGTTCCTCGTCGGTCCCGACATCGGGGTCAGCGTCAGGCTCCGGGACGTCGATATCGTTCTCGCCGGGGTCGTCGACCTCCGTTCCGGTCGCGAACTCCGCGCCGAACTCCTCCTCGAGCTGTTCGCGCTCGTCGTCGTCCATCTCGTACATTCCGCCGCCGTCGAAGTCCCCGAGTTCCTCGTCGTCGCTCTCATCGGCCGTGGCCGTCGCTTCGGGGGTGTGATCGGCTCCGAACTCGTCGGCTTCGACGTCGCCGAACTCGGTTTCGTCGGTCTCGGTCGCGATTTCGGTTTCCGCGGACGGGTCGTCGCTACCGATCTCGCTCTCGACGCTCGTCTCCGCGTCGGCCGGGACCTCCTCGCTGGCGGCGAACTCGTCGGCCGTCGCCGTCGTCACCGGCTCCGGTTCGTCCTCACCGGCAGTTACCTCGGCGGGGTCGGGAGCGTCGGACTCGTCGGCATCGAACGCCGGGTCCTCGCCGGTGGCGTCGGTCGGGACCTCATCGCTCGCGGCGAATTCGTCGGCCGTCGCCGTCGTCATCGACTCCGGCTCGTCCTCGCCCGCAGTTACCTCGGCGGGGTCGGGAGCGTCGTCCTCGGACGAGGTCGCGACGGCGGATTCGTCGGTCTCGACCGAAGCCAGCTCGGCGAGCGAGTCGAACGTCGCTCCGTGCTCCGGGCTCGAGCCGTCGGGTTCGAGCGCGAGCCCGCTCACCTGATCGCGCTCGCCCGCGACGACTTCGCAGGCCTCGAGTGCGCAGTCACGGAGCGCGGCGAGGTAGTCCGGCGTCGTCCCGTAGTGGTCTATCGCCAGCGGAATACCGTCGGCGAGGCCGGATTCGACGCCGTTCTCGACCAGCGCGTCGGCGAGGGCGTCGCCGTCCGCATCGAGGGTCGTCGCGGCCGCGTAGGCGCCGATCCGCTCGAGGGTCTGTTCGGCGGCGCTGACGACCCAGCGGTCGCGGGTGTCGGCGTCGACCGTCGCGATCGACTCGGGTCGGATCGAGGTGTAGACCCGGTCTGCGTCGTCGGGCTGGAAGGTGCGGGCCTTGCCCGTCACCGCGACGAACGCGGGCGGCTCGATCGACTCGAGCGTCGCCAGCTCGTCGGGCTGGTACTGGCCGGCGTAGACGACGAACGCGCCCGTCGGGTCGACGACGCGGGCCCGTACCATCTCGTCGTTGACCGACGTGACCTCGGTGAGCGTGCCGGCGACGAAGACGCGGTTGAGCCGCGCGCCGGTCGGCGTGATCACGTAGTTGGGCGCGCGCTCCTCGTCGCTTTCGGCGTACGAGAGCGAAGCGTCGTCGTACTCGGCAGCGAACAGGCGGTAGGCGATCTCCCGGCCGGGAATCTCCTCGCCGTTCTCGTCGCCGTTCGCGCTCATGCGTCCACCTCCTCGAGGAAGGCCGTCGCACGCGCGGCCGGGTCGTCGTCGCTCTCCTCGAAGGTCTCGGCGTCGAGATTGGCGCCGTACTCGTCGACCGAGAGGTGACCTCGCACGCGGTACTCGCGGCCGACGACGTTCTCGCGAATCTCGTCGGCGACGACCTCCTGGTCCATCGCCTCGCGGGCGGCCTCGAGGGCGTCCTCCAGGTCGCCGCCGTAGACGTCCTCGGTCAGTTCGTCGCCGAGGACGGCCGTGACGGTCCCGGTGCCGTCGTCGAGGATCGCCTTCACCCGCAGGTCGTCGATCCCGTCGACGTCGCCGTGGGTCCGACACTGGCCCTTCTGGATCACGCGGTAACACTCCGGACAGCGCTGGATGAGCCCCGAGCCGTCCCGGATCGCGATCGCGTTGCCGACGAGTTCGACGTCGTAGATCCCGCCCGTACGGACGGCCTCGCCGACGTCCATCGTCGTCGCGTCGCTGCCGACATCGATCTCCCGGTCGAGGTGGGTGACCCGCGAGAACTCCGAGACGTTGACCTCGGGGACGCCGCGGAACTCCTGGACGTAGGCGTTCTCGATGCGGACCGACGCGCCCTCCTCGATTTCGGGGACCGGATCCCAGTTCGTGAACGGGAGTCGGCCGCTCTCGTCGCCGAGCACGCCGCTCAGGATTTCCGTCTCGCCGTCGCGGCCGTCGATCGTCCGGCGCTCGCAGTCGAGGACCGCGACCTCGAGTGTGCGCGCGCGGTCGCCCGCCTCGAGGTCGGCGAGTTCGGCCTCGCCGCCGATCCCGTACGGTACCTCGAGGGAGTCGCTCTCGAAGGAGAGCGCGGTGCTCTCGCCCACGTTGAGTTCGGGCTCGCCATCCCACTCGCGGACGCCCGCGTTACCCGCGGTGATCGTATCGCCCGGCTCGAGACCGAAGTCCTCCCAGGCGGTGTAGTCGATCCGTCCGGTCTCGTCGGCGAGCTGGCCCTCTACGATAACGTGGTCGCTCCCCTGATAACGGATCGAGCGCTCGCCCGCCGTGAGGACAGTTCCCGTGACGGTGACCGAGCCGTCCTCGGGGGTGATGTCGGCGACGTTTTTCGCCGAGGGGGTTCCGCCCCCGCTGCTCGAGCCGTCGCCGTACTTCCGTCGGAGGCTCTGTTTGGCCTCGTCGACCGGGACGCTGTACTCTACCAAGTTCTGCAGGTCGGATTTGACCTCCTCTTTGTCAACACCGAGGTCGGAGGCGAGCTCCTCGGCATGATCGTCGAGTTCCATCACCGGCTTTTCGCGTGCGGGCCTGAAAAGCGTTCCCGGAACACGGCGGAAGTGTAATTCCGGCGGGCGCCCCTCGAGACGGCGAGCAAGCGGTACGTTCATCCCGGCGCTTCGTGAACGTCGGGTATGGAACGCATCGGCGCGGCGCTGGGCGGACTCGCCTTCGTCGCCCTGATCTTCGGCGGCCTCGTCGCCGTGCGGATCCTCACGCGGGCGCTGTACGCCGCCATCTGGTTCGCCGAAACGGTCGCGACGTTCGGGTTCGCGCTGCTGGTGGGATATATCGTGTATCGGATTCTGCTCGGCTCGACCGACGATCCGCGACGGACGCGGTGATCGCGATGCTTCTCGCCTGCTGCGCTCGGTTCAGTATCCGAGATACTCGTTGAGCGTGGCAAACTCCTCGGGGGTGAGGACGACCTCCGCCGTCACGGCCTCGACCGCATCGAAGTCGTCGTCGAGCGTCAGAATCGTGTTGATTCCCTCGGAGCGAGCGACCTCCGCGTAGTAGCCGTCCCACCCCTCGATATTCAGCGCACCGGCGAGCGAGAACCCCGAGCGGACGACGTCTTCCGGCAGCTCGTCGTACCAGTGGATACGTCTCGCATCCATCAGGTTTCGCATGAGTTCCGACGCCCGTTCGTTCGAAAACCCGTAGTACGACGAGAGCACGTGGTGTGCGCCGACGATCGCGGCATACGGAACGACGCCGTCGATTTCGCCCGTTATCGCGTCTCGGAGCGGCGAGAGGGCGGGTTCACTGACTGGCGTTCCAGCGTGGGCAAGGGCGACGACGCCGACGTCGAAGAGGTACGGCCCGTCACTCTCCATCGTCGTCCGTCCGCCGAGCCTGCCGGCGAATCGTGTCCGCGTGATCCCTGGCGAGGGCGTCGAGATCCTCGTAGTCGCGTCGGGTCCGGTCGGCTGCGGCCTCCTCGACGAGCGCATCCAGTCGCTCGAGGACGGCCTCCGGATCGCTCTCGGGTTCGACGACCACTTTCCCGTCCTCGGTGTGAACCTCCACCTCGGTTCCGGGCTCGATGTCGAACCGCTCTCGGACCTCCTTCGGAAGGACGATCCGTCCCTTCGAGTCTACCGTCGGCATGGTCCCACAAAGAGTGGGAACGAGAGTAAACGTTTCGGCGTCGGACTGGGACAGCGGGCCCAGGGGAGCAGAGAGTTCGACTGTCTTTGGTTGCAATTCCTCAATCGTTGAACGAATTTGAAATGAACTCGTCGGCGGAATGTGCAGCGAAGCTCGGAAGGAATTCCTCGGCAGCGAACTGCCGTATCTCACTCGTAGATTGCGCTGGCTCACCTTCGATGACGTCGTTTCGCTTTGCCACGGATTTGATCGCGTCCGAGAGATCGACAGTAGCGAGATCCCGTTTCGTTTCTCCGGTGCGGACGTCTTTCGCCCAGAGAACCCAGCGAAGACCGTCCGTGCCGATCGCAACGAGATAGCGTTTCTCGAGCGTCTCGAGATATTTCACGAACGTATCCGACTCTACGTAGTCCCGTACATCGTCGGTTGCACGGTGTTTGCGCCCCGTCGCTTGCTCTTCGTTTGCTGCTTTCGCCTCGAGAAGGCAAACGAGCCCCGGGGAGACGTTCTTGAGCAAGTAGTCGGGGCGCTTGATCTCGACGTTTCGATAGGTGCTCGGGCGGCGGACGAAGTGCGGGCCAGTTCCGGAGTAGCGGTCCGAAATCGGATTCCAGTAGCCGAGTCCGTGAAGCACCGGTTCGATGAGATTACCCCGCAACCAGCTCCCGCTCGTCGCGGTACAGCGCCTGTAGCTCCTCGAAGACGGCGCGGGCCTCGTCGTCGCAGTCCCACTCGTCTCGCTGCTGCACCCGGTCGTCGAGATAGTGTCCCGAGAAGAGATTCGAGTTCGTGTAGAAGCGTTCCGAGCACGTCGCCTGGCTCATGTTGGATAGATGAAACCAGTCGTGACATCCACAAATAGATGACGGAGACGACCCCGGCGGTGGCGGTCCGCGCTCTCCCGAGTCAGACCTCGTCCGAGCCGATATCTAACTCACCTATCGTGCCTATTACTTGTGAGCCAGGTGGAGTAGCTGACTCAGGCACCTATTATATCCTGTCGGCCGTCGCTACTGCCCCGACTCGAGCGGTCGTCCGCCCGCAGCCCACGCCTTCTTTAGGAGCCGTCTCCCAGCAGAGGTATGCACGTCGTCGTCAACGCCGCCATGAGCGCGGACGGGAAGCTCTCCTCGAGACGCCGCGAACAGCTCGCGATCAGCGGCGACGAGGACTTCGCGCGGGTCGATCGCCTGCGGGCCGACAGCGACGCCGTCGTCGTCGGCGTCGGCACCGTCCTCGCGGACGACCCCCACCTCACCGTCAAGGACGAGTCGCTGATCGCCGACCGACGCGAACGGGGCGACCCGGCCCACCCCGCCCGCGTGGTCGTCGACTCGACGGGACGGACCCCGCTGGACGCGGCCGTCCTCGACGAGGCGGCGACGACCTACGTCTGTACGAGCGAGCGGGCGACGATCGACGACCGAATGGACCTCTCGAATCAGGCGGAGCTGATCACGGCCGGCGACGACCGGGTCGACCTCCTGCGGGCGTTCGCAACGCTGCAGAGCCAGGGCCTCGAGCGAATCATGGTCGAGGGCGGGGGCGAACTCATCTTTTCGTTGTTCGAGGCCGGGCTGGTCGACGAGCTGCGGGTGTTCGTCGGCCCGAAAGTCATCGGCGGGCGGGACGCCCCGACGCTCGCCGACGGCGAGGGGTTCGTCGCGGAGTTTCCCACCCTCGAGCTCGAGGGGCTCGAGCGCGTCGGCGAGGGGGCGCTGTTGACCTGGCGGACGGCCGATCGGTAGCCTCGAGGACACTCGAGTCCTCCCGTCACACATTTGCGCGCTCGTTCCCTACGACCGGACATGGAACGAGCCACGTTCGGCGGCGGCTGTTTCTGGTGTGTCGAGGCGGCCTTCGAACAACTCGAGCGCGTCGAATCGGTCACCTCCGGGTACGCGGGCGGCCACACCGAGAACCCCACCTACAGGGCGGTCTGCTCGGGAAGCACGGGCCACGCGGAGGTCGTCCAGCTCGAGTACGATCCCGAGACGGTCGCCTACGAGGACCTGCTCGAGGTCTTCTTTACGATCCACGATCCGACCACGAAGGATCGGGAGGGTCCTGACGTCGGCAGCCAGTACCGCTCGGCGATCTACGCCCACGACGACGACCAGCTCGAGACCGCCCGAGCCTTCGCCGAGGAGCTCGAGAACGAGGGGCTCTACGAGGGGATCGTCACCGAAATCGAGCCGCTCGACACCTTCTACGAGGCCGAGGAGCACCACCAGAACTACTTCGAGAAGAATCCCAACGACGCCTACTGCTCGATGCACGCGGCGCCGAAGGTCGAGAAGGTCCGCGAGAAGTTCACCGCGAAGGCGACGTCCGAGAACTGAGACTCGAGCGACGCGGTCGCTTGAGGGAACGCCAGCCGCTCGCGGAGTCCGTCACTCGGAGATCGTCAGGATCCCGTTGTTAGCCGTAACCTCGCTTGCGCCCGCAGGCAGATCGAACTGGAACTGCCGATCGTCCATGACGACGATCACCGTCTCGTCGACGACGTCGACGGACATGTCGGCGGCGTCGGAGCCGAAGTCGACGGTGATCACGCTACCGTCTTCGTCCTCCATTTCGCGGACGACCGCGTCGTCGGTGTGACCGTCTCGGAGCTGTTTTGGGACTCGCATGGTCCGGCTAGGTGCCCACCGACCGTAAGCACCACCCCCGCAGCATCCGGCCGGCCAGCTCGATGCGTTGCGGCCGCCAACCGGCGGAAATGGAGACTCATCGTCCGGTTTCGTACCGAGCCGGCCGTGCACTCACGCGAAGGCCGTGCCGTCACAGGGGTTCGCGGCGTCGACCGATCCGTATGCCAGTTGGCAAACTCGGTCCGGACGACGTCGTGACCGCACAGCCAGACGACGACCTCGAGACCGTCGCCGAGCGTTTCGCCGAGGAGAACGTCGGCGCCGTCGTCGTCACCGAAGGCGACGAACCGGCCGGGATCGTCACCGACCGCGACGTCGCCCTCGCGATTCCTAACCACGACGACGTGGGCTCCGTCTCAGTCGAGGACGCGATGACCGCCGACCCCGCGACGCTGCACGAGGACGACGAGGCGATCGAGATCTCGCGGGCGATCGAGGAACACAACGCCCGTCGGTTCCCGGTCGTCGACGACGACGGGACGCCGACGGGGATCGTCACGCTCGACGACCTCGTGGCGACGATCGGCGAACAGCTCGAGAACGTCTCCGAAACGATCGAGGTCCAGTCGCCGGGCTACAGCCCGTAGCGTCGACGCGGAACCGACTCCGGTCTCGACCCCCACCCGTTTTGCCGAGTAGGGAGTCCCTTCGGTCCGATCCAGCGGCTGCTTCGGTAGAAAACACCGGATAGCGCGGCTCGCTCCGTTCGATACTCCTCCGAGAGGATCGGACGGAGACGGTGGATAAACCGGCATCTGCGATACAGAAACCGCACCTGAACAATGGGCTACCGCGCCGTCGAGCCGTGCGAGACTCCGTGACGATCAGCAACCGAGCGCTTCGAGAGGGGACGTCACCGACACCGAGCCGCACCGACGACCGCGAATCGACGGCGGCCGTCCGGCTCGCCGGCGTGAACCACGAGTACGGTACCGGCGGCGGGTTTCGTTCTCGAGCGGATCGAACGGTGACGGCCCTCGAGGACGTCTCGCTGACGGTCGAGGCCGGCGAGATCGTCGGCCTCGAGGGACCGAGTGGGAGCGGGAAGTCGACGATCCTCCACGCCGTCGCCGGGCTGCTGGTGCCGACAGCGGGGACGGTCGCGCTACACGGGACCGACGTGACGACGCTGTCGAACCGCCAGCGGACCCGGCTCCGGCGCGAACGCGTCGGAATCGTCTTCCAGCGGTTTCACCTCCTTCCCGCGCTGTCCGCGCGGGCGAACGTCGCGCTGCCGCTGGTGCAGGCCGGCGTCCCGAAGGGACGACGACGCGAGCGGGCGAACCGGCTGCTCGAGCAGGTTGGCCTCGAAAATCGGGTGACGCACCTGCCGGGCGAACTGAGCGGGGGTGAGCGACAGCGGGTCGCGATCGCGCGGGCGCTGGCGACCGATCCCGACGTGATCGTCGCCGACGAGCCGACCGGCGAGTTAGATACCGCGACCGGCGAGACGGTGCTCGAGGCGCTGACCGATATCGGACGCGACCGGGCGATGCTAGTCGCCTCGCACGACGCCGAGACGCTCGCCGTAGCTGATCGGGTGGTCACGCTCCGCGACGGGCAGGTGGTCTCGGGCGAGCGATGAGTCTCCTCGGTAGAGTGTTCGAAGCGATACGCCGATTGGGTCACGAATCCGGGGTCCAGAGACCGACTAACGGGTCGCTCGAGTTCTCGACGTCGACGCGGAGCGATCGGTCGTCGTCGAGCCCGATCGCGACCCGATCGAAGTCCGCGACGTACCGGGATTTTCGGCTTCGACTCCGGCCGACGCCGACCGTCTCCCTGACCAGTCCGGCCTCCGTCAGTTGATCGAGCTTCCGGTAGGTCGTCGAGAGGGGACGGTCGATCTCGTCCGCCGTCTCCGCGACCGTCCGTGGCTCCTCGAGGACCGCGATGATCGCCCGACAGTCGTCGTCGGTCAGCGCGCCGAAGACGTGCTCGCTCGAGGGGGCGTCGTCCGACGAGGAGAACTCGAGTGACATACGGGTACACGCGGGTTAGGAGTGAAGCCTAAAGACACGTTTGGTCGGCCCCCCGAATGGCGTACCTACATGTGGGCGGCGGCCGAGTCCTCGGGTATGAGCGACGATCGATCCACGACCCTCGAGAACACGCCGGGAGCCGGTCGGACTCCCGAAGCCGAGCGGATCGAACCCGCGGCGCCCGAGGCGTTCGGACTCGTGCAGGTCTGGTGGGGCGACGGCAAGGGGAAGACGACCGCCACGCTTGGCATGGGGATGCGCGCGGCCGGCCACGGCTACCGCGTCCACCTGCTCCAGTTCATGAAGGGGGGCGCCTCGAGCGTCGACGCCGTCCGCGGCGAGTACAACGCGATCGAAGCGCTGCCGGGGATGAGCTACGAGAACCTCGGCCACTACGGCTGGCACGGGATGGCCGACGGCAGCGACGAGGCCGACCACCAGGCGGAGGCCGAGGCGGGTCTCGAGCGCGCCCGCGAACTGCTCGCGGCGGCCGACGACACCGACCTCTCGGCGCCCCTCGACCTCGCGGCCGAGCCCGAGGCAGGGGTCCACATGCTGATCCTCGACGAGGTGCTGTACGCCGCCGATCGAGGACTGATCGGTGAGGACGACGTCCTCGGGCTGCTCGACGCCAAACCCGACGACCTCGAGTTGGTGCTGTCGGGAAGCCACGACGAGCCGAGCTACCTCGAGGATCGCGCGGACCTGATCACGAACGTCCGAAAGGTGAAACACCCGATCGAGGACGGCCAGCGCGCGCGGCAGGGAACGGAGTACTAGGGGGCTCGCTGCGGAGCCCGCGGCTCGTAGTCGTCGGCTCGCGTCTCGCATCGTCCTGCGGTGTGCTTATGGTACCGATCGTACAGCAGTGTCGTATGACAGTCACCCTCGAGACCGTCGACCTTCCGAACGGCGAAACGATCGGCTACCGGGAACGCGACGGCGGATCGGTTCCGGTCGTCCTGCTTCACGGGAACATGACCTCCTCGAAACACTGGGACGTCGTCCTCGAGGCGATGGACGACCGCTACGCGCTGTACGCGATGGACATGCGCGGGTTCGGCGAATCGAGCTACGAGGAGCGGATCGACTCGCTCGCGGACTTCGCCGAGGACCTGGCGCTGTTCGTCGACGAACTCGGCCTCGAACGGTTCCACCTCTGGGGCTGGTCGACCGGGGGCGGCGTCGCGATGGAGTACGCCGCAACCCACCCCGATCGCGTTCGCAAGCTCGTTCTCCTCGCACCCGCCAGCACGCGCGGCTATCCGATCTACCGAAAGGACGAGGACGGGAATCCGACCGACGAGGTGCTCACGACCCGCGAGGAGATCGCAGCGGACCCCGTCCAGGTCGCGCCCGTCCTCGAGGCCTACGACCAGGAGGACGCGGCGACGATGAAGGGAATCTGGAACCAGCTGATCTACGTCGACGAGCGGCCCGACCCCGAGCGCTACGACGAGTACGTCGCGGACATGTTCAGCCAGCGAAACCTCGTCGACGTCGACTACGCGCTGACTCGGTTCAACATCAGCGACGAGCACAACGGCCTCACGGAAGGTTCCGGACGAGCCTCCGACGTCGAGGCCGAAACGCTCGTTCTGCGGGGCGAAAAGGACCTGGTTATCACCGAGGAGATGATCGAGGAGACGCTCGCGGATCTCGGCGAGACGGCGACGTTCGTCGAACTCGAGGGCTGCGGTCACTCGCCGCT
>PWMF01000146.1 GCA_003559215.1 Natrialbaceae archaeon | reverse complement strand
TATTTATCCTGCCATTAAAGTATCTTTTTCTTCCAAAGGGATTCTTTAATACCCTTGTAGCACGTATTTCTCTTTCTATTTCTTTATGCCAGACTCTTAATTTAGGAAAAGTATTATAATAATTTTGCAGAAATTTTTTCGCCTCTGCAGTAGTAACCTGTAAAAACTTCGCTGCTGTAACTGGACCCATTAGATAGTTACTAGCATGCGTAATACGTTTTCCCATTTGTCTTTCCTCATGAGTTACATTATCAGGAGTCTTTCCAAAAATTAAAGCTGCATTATTAGTATGAATATCTCCTCCACTATTAACAATAGATAACATATTTTCATCTTCGCATAAATAAGCCACAACCCTGTTCTCAGCTTGTGAAAGGTCAGCCCCTAAAAATACACAACCATCATCAGGCACGAACATATTTCTGTAGTCTTTGTCTACATTTTGTAAATTCAAACCTTTATTATCTGGCGTTTTCTTTGATGCCAGTCTTCCTGTTTCTGTACCAGATACATCATAAGAACAACGAGCACGACCATCATCATGAATTTTTGAATCTACATAAGTTGATTTATTTGACCTTAACTTTCTTAATTTGAGCATGACTTGAAATTCAGGTCTTTTAGTTTTTCTGTAAAATTCATTCAAGGTATCTTTACTCGTATCTAGATTGCCCTCTTTATTTTTTCTCTTAGGCATTTCTAGTTTCTTATAAATGTAATTTCTCATGTCGACCACAGAATAAACATTGATGTCTTCCCCCGTAATTTCTTTCAGTTGAGCTCTTAAATTTTTTATTCTCTTTTTTAAGTCTATCTCAACTTCTTTTCTTTTGCTAGAATCTACTTTTACGCCAAACTGCTGAATATCAATATACATAATTAATAAAGGATGTACATGGTCAAAATAAAAGTCTGCAATATTAGTTTCTTTCATATCACGCAAAAGTCCAAAAGCTACCTGATACGTACACGTTGCATCCTTTGCATTATATATCCAGCGTTCTTCTGTAGAAGTATCTTTATAATAGGGCTCTTTGGTATAAATAGATACTAAGAAAGCTAAACTTTTACTGAACTCTGGATACATGACTTTAGATGCATTCATAGTATCAAACCAAAGATTGTTAACAGGAATTCCCAAGCGTTCAAGAAAGATTATATCATATTGTGCATTTTGAGCAATCTTTTTTATTTTAAAATCTCCGAGTACGTCTGAGATAGCATGTAAAATTTCTATCTCGTCAAGCAAACTCCAGTAAGATTCTCCATTACCTTTTGTTAAAGGAATACACATTCCAAAGTCTTCTGCTGGTGCAAGACCTAAACAATCTATAAACCATTCATCATCAGGCAATTTTAAAGTCTCAATATCAAAACTCAGGTATTCAGCTTTCTTACATTCTTTTAAAAAACTTAACACTTCAGCTTTAGAAGGAGCTGTTAAAAGAGTCCTCTCTGGAGTTACATATTCAGGAGAAAAAGACTCATTTCTTGCTTTTTTTAAATCAAAAATAACTATAGGATTTTCCTCCCAGTGTTTTAAAATATATCTCGGATGATACGTGGGAACAACTTTTCCATATTTAGTATCAAGAATAGAGCCTCTCCACTTGTCAATGGAAATACTTTCATCATTTAGAAAGATTTTTAATGCTTCAGCTCCTAAAGGAATAATTACATTAGGTTTAACTTCTTCAACTTCCTTTAATACAACCTCTCTTTTTTCATACAGACAATCACGAGGATTTCCTGCTTTCTTATAATTCCTTCTTGCAAAAATACCTTTTTCCTTGTTCTTTTCTAACAGAGTTAAATAACATTTATAACGTTTAATACCTGCTTTATTCAGTAAATCATTTAATAATCTCCCATGTGTACCTTTTAAAGGAGCTTCTTTCTTTACATCATCTATTCCTGGATAATCTCCTACAATCATAATTTTAGAATCTTTATTTCCAGAAGCAGGTACTTCACACTCTTTCTTCTTTAAACTATCGAATTGAAGCCTTGGCATTTTATACCTCCTCAGACAATTTTCGTTGTATAAATTCTAAAGCACTAGCATAAGAAGTAGAATTTATTTCAACTCCAGTAACCTTTCTTTTGTTTTTTGCAGCAGCTACTACAGAACTTCCTGAACCCATAAAAGGCACAAGAATTTTTTCTCCTGGCATAGTAGAAGCTTTTACCAGTTTTTCATTCATCTCAATAGGTTTCTGAGCCGAATGAACCCTGTCTTTTCCTGAGGGTCTTTTAATAGTAAACACATTATGATCCGTGATATTTAATTTCCGAGAACCTTTCCAACAATGAAAAATAGTTTCATACGCATTAGGAAAAGTTTTTCCTTTTGCAGCTGCTCCTCCATGATTTTTATTATATATCAAAGGAATAGCACTCACTTTAAATCCTGCATTTTGAATTAAGGACTTAAAGAATTGATACTTACTAATTCCAAAGTAAACATAAAGATGTCTATTGTCTTTCAAAAGCCTGTAAAATTCTTTAAAAGCTTTCTCTACAAGAATTAATGTTTCTTCTAGTCCGTCAGAATACTCAACATCTCTTTCTCTAGACATCTTACTTTTTGTATCCATATCTATTCCCCAAGGGGGATCAGCAAGAATTAAATCAAAACTTTCAGACTCCTGTTTTTTCATCCAAGCAAGACAATCATCTTTAATAAGCGTATAAAATTCATCGTATTGAATATCTTTTAACATTTCTCCTGCTTTAGCCATCTTTTCGCTTTCTTCAATTTTCTTTAATTCTCTAATTGCATCACTTTTAGTTTTACACTTTTTTAATTCCTCATATTTATCGAGTGCTTTAGAAAGGTTAATATCTATTGACACAGTCGCAGGTGATTCATGTAAAAGATTTGCAGTATCTTCAACGCCCCATCCATCACTTGCATGACCTTTAACTTTTTCTCCTTTTTGAATTTTCTTAATCAAGTCCAAGCTTTCTTTCGCTCTTACTTCTTCTACCCATGTAAAGTCTTTTCGTTTTAAATTTTCCTCTAATTCTATTTCTTTCCTAGTTAATTCATCCAATTCCTCTAACATATTAACATCTATTTCTTCCCAGCCTAAAAATTCACAGGCCTGATATCGCCGACCTCCTGCAATTAAATTGTAATTCTTATCTATAACAGGAGGATGTAATAAGCCATACTTTTCTATAGACTCTGCAAGAACTTCAATTTCTCCATAGTCTTCTCTAAATCTATCCTCTACTATTATGTCTTTCAGCTTCACTTTCATTCAATAAAACACCATCCTTTTTTATGAATTCTTTTCTACAATCCATACAGACAAACCTTTTTATATTGTAATCATCTGCAAAAGTTGTAGTATTTAGTACATTATTATGAGCACAATGACCAGCTTCAAAACGTTCTTTAATTAACGATTTCTTCAATTCTTCGACTCTATTTTTAATAAAATCTAAAAACCACATTTTTTCTTCATAGGATAAGTTTTCAAAAGCTGAACTTATCTCATATCTCATTCCCATCCCTTCTTTCTTATATAGGCAACTTTACTAAGAGATTTAAGTTTGTAACATCTAAACTCTTCTCTAGTAAGTTTTTCACCTCTATTTTTCTTTCTCTCAAATCTTTTTCCTTGTTTAAGCCAATAATTGTATTGTGAACGAGAAACATTAAGCACTTTAATAACATAATCAACACTTTCTCCGTTCCTCAAAGCTAAATAAGCATTTTGTAAATCATTTCTACTAGGATATTTCTTCACTTTTTATACACCCCAATCAGCACTTTCATAATATTCAACACAATGTTTGCACCATCTGTTTCCCTTACTATCTAAAAGAATCTTTCCTTTATTAGGAGGAACTCTTTTCCTTGCAATATTAAAACGTGTTAATCTATCATTGCAGTTATAACAATGCTTATTTAAACTATCTTTCATAACAGCCCCCTCGTCAGTCTACGTTTTTATAAGGCTCATCACTATTAACATTATAACCTTGTCTATCAGTTTTTCCATCCTGCCTCGCATGATTTTCTCTATTCTTTTTAAGATACAAATCGCAAATATCTGCTGCATTACATCCTAAAACTATTAAACCTTGAATTACAAAGTGCAACAAGTCTATTAACTCCTCTCGACAAGCGTCTTCATCTATTTCTCTTTCATTTACCCACCATTTCC
>PWMF01000136.1 GCA_003559215.1 Natrialbaceae archaeon | reverse complement strand
GAGCCGAAGGACAAGAACGACGAGCCGAAGGACAAGAACGACGAGCCGAAGGACAAGAACGACGAGCCGAAGGACAAGAACGACGAACCGAAGGACAAGAACGACGAACCGAAGGACAAGCACGACGTTCCGAAGGACCACATAGCTGACCAGTTCGCGCACGCGGAAACGAACCAGTACCAGAAGATCGATCAGTCGAACTACCTGAAGCAGGGTGACAACTACGCTGTCGCCTACAAGGGCACGGCGAACGCCGGCAACTTCGCAGCCCAGAGTAACGCTAACGCCCAGGTCGGCGCTAGCACCGCTATCAACGCCTAACAGCTCCCAGTACTAACGGCTGGCAGCTAACGACGGATTCGATTTTTTGGCCGACTCCTTCTCGTTGTTCCCCGGAGAGCGAACGTCGTACCTGTCACCGTCGTCGCTCGCGATTTTGACCGTCACCTCGTAGGAGTCGCCCGCGAGCCCGAGGACGGCCGTCTGGAGTTTGCGATCGGTGATCCAGCGGTGAGTCACACCGGTCTCTCGACTCCCGATGGCGACGGGCTCCTCGGGATAAACGCGCTCAGCGGCAGCAGCGGCCTCAATCGACGCGGACGTTCAGCACGTCGGTCACGACTGGTTCGTCGAACGCCGTCCGATCACATATCGGCGTCTCGAAACGGACGGTCGACGATCCATGGGATCGGGTGCCACCGTTCAGCCGGTAGATCGCCACAGTATGCTGGCCGTAATCGAGAGCAGGCGGTCCCTCTCTCCACCTACTGCTCGAGGCGAGCCCGAGGGTGTTGATTTAGTGAAACTAACCCGATGTCGAACGTTGCTTCACCAGTCGATTTCAGGACGCGACTAACAATGGCCGGAAAGATCGGTCCAGAAGATTGTATGCTAAACGATGAAGATAACAGCGACAAGAAATTCAAACGACGAACATACTTGCAAGGGATCGCCACGACCGGTGCGGCCAGTGCGGTCGGATTGGGTGGACTGTCCACGAGCTCTGCAACTGCACAGCAAGAAGAGCAGACGAGAACCGACTTCGACGGTGGGCCGAATGACAACCCCGACAACGACGAGTTTGCCCGTGAGATCCAGTGGGGCAATCTCGGGAGTGAAAACGCGACGCAAGAGTGCCCCGGAGAATTCGGGTATTGGAAGTGGGTACTCACGCCCGGCGGGCCACAGCCCCTCGAGTTGCCTGCGGAGCTCACGGTCCAGTTCGCGGACGGGACAGAGCAAACCGTAGAGGGGTTCTTCCCGGGTGGCGGTCGTGGAGCACTGCAGTTCGAGGTCTTCAAAGAAGGCGGCGGCACCGTCGAGAGCGCGGTCGTGCGGTTCAACGGTGGCGGCGCCAACCCGCGCCTGACGATCAGCGAGGGTGGCTGCGTGGAGGACCCGGACGACATTCCGGACGTGACGGTCACCACGGAGCCGGCGACCGAGATCAACGACTCGACGGCGACCCTCAACGGGTTCCTGGAGGACCTCGGCGGCTTCGAGTCCGTCGACGTCTTCTTCGAATACCGGGTACAGGGGGCGATCGACTGGGAAACGACCGCGACCCAGACGCTCACCGAACCCGGCCCGTTCGACACGGAGATCGACGTCGAACCGGGGACCGACTACGAGTTCCGCGCGGTCGTCGTCGCCCCTGACAACACGACGGTGCGGGGCGCTATCCTCACGTTCACCAAGGAAGACGTGCCTGACATCACGAAGCCGACGGTGGTCACCGGCCCCGCGACCGACATCAACGAATCGACGGCGACCCTGAATGGTGATCTAGAAGAACTCGGAGACTTCGACGAAGTCGACGTCTTCTTCGAGTATCGACCCGTCAGTACCGACGAGTGGTTCGCGACGGAGCCCGAGACGCTCGCCGAACCCGGCCCGTTCAGCGCGGAGATCGACGTCGAACAGGGCGTCGAGTACGAGTATCGCGCGGTCGCTGTCGCGAACGACACGCGGGCGACGGGCGAGACTCTGACGTTCCGAAAGGAGAAGCTGGATCCGGACAAGGACCTACCCGAAGTCGCAACCAAGCCCGCGACCGACGTCAACAAGAAGACGGCAACTCTCAATGGGCACCTGATCACGCTTGGAGACTTCGACGAAGTCGACGTCTTCTTTGAGTACCGGATCGTCGGCGCGGACGAGTGGCTGGTGACTGATACACAGACACTCACGGAGCCGGGGCCGTTTAGCGACGAGATCTCGGGACTTCTCACGGGCGTCGAGTACGAGTTCCGGGCGATCGCTGCGGCAAACGGCGTGATCGTCGCCGGGCCGATCCAACGGTTCACAAAGAAGCGGGACAAGAAGGAGCGCCGGAAGAAGAAGAAACTCGAAAAGAAGAAACGTGCCTACGAGTGCAAGAAGCGGGAGTACAAGAAGTACAAAAAGAAGTACGAGAAATGCCAGATCGACAAAAACACTCTGGAGAAGAAAAAAGCCGACCACGAGGATGCCAAGCGCAAATACGAGAGATACCGCAAGAAATACCGGAGCTACAAGCGGAAGAAACTCGCGTACAAGCGCAAGAAAGACGAGTACGAGAACTGTGAGAACGGCCGCGTAAACAAGAAGACGTACAAGAAGAAGCAACGCGCCTACAAAAAGTCGAAGCAGGACTTCGGGCCGAAGAGGTAACGCCGACCAGGCCTGCCCGACCATCGTGGTTACACGGATGCAGCGGAACGCCCACGACGGAAGTTGAGGTCGTGGGAGGACGTCAGTCTCTGCTGATTCGATTCAGTTCATTGACCCGAACGCCCTCTCGGCGAGTCGGAGCACTTCCCTGATGGCTAACTTGGTTTCGGCCGCGACGGCCGCCGCATCGTCGTACTCCGCGCTGACGTCGTACACCTCGCCGTCGGCGTCGCTGGCGATCTTCACCGTCACCTCGTAGGTTTCGCCCTCGAGTTCGAGTTCGACGCTCTCGAACTCTCGGTCGGCGATCCAGCGGTGGGTCGCGCCGGCCTCCCTGACGCCGAGCGTCCCTGTCTCTTCGGCGAGCGCGCGGGCAACGCGCTTGCGATCCTCCGGTTTGCAGATCACCTTCACGAGGTGACCGGGACGGGACTTCTTCATCGTCACTGGGACGATCGAAACGTCGCGCGCGCCAGCGTCGGCAAGGGTCTCCTGGAGGCTGCCGAGCACCTCCGGGGTCGCGTCGTCGAGGTTCGTCTCGAGGACGGCGATGTCGTCCCTGTGGAGTTTGCGGCCGCCGTCACCTACCAGCACCCGGAGCACGTTGGGGTGGGGATCGAGGTCGTAGCCGCCCGCGCCGTAGCCCGAAGCCTCGAGCTCGAGGGCGGGCAGGGACTCCACGCCGTCGGCGAGGTGACCCAGGATCGCCGCCCCGGTCGGCGTCAGCAGTTCGGCGTCGACGGGACCGCCCCGCAGCGACCAGTCGGCACGCTCGGCGATCTCGACGACTGCAGGGGTCGGAACCGGGTACTCGCCGTGGCTCATGCCAACGCTGCCGCCGCCGGTCGAAAGCGGTGTCGTGACGATTCGTTCGGGATCGAGGTCGTGAACGAGCACGACCGCACCGACCACGTCAGCGATGGCGTCGTCGGCGCCGACCTCGTGAAAGTGGATGTCCTCGAGGGATTCACCGTGGACGCTGGCCTCGGCCTCGCCCAGCAGCTCGAAGATCGCGAGGGCGTCGCGTTCGATCGCCTCGTCGAGAGCCATCCCCTCGACGATCTCGCAAACCTCGAGGTAGCTTCGGTGGGGTCCGTGACCCTCGGCGGGGACCGCGTCGCTCGAGTCGCCGTGGTCGTGAACGTGGCCGTGGTCGTGCTGACTCGAATCGCCACGGTCGTGGTCGTGGACATGACCGTGATCGTGCGACTCCGAGTCGCCGTGGTCGTGATCGTGGACGTGGCCGTGGCCGCCGTCGTGTGAACTCGAGTCGCGGTTGTCGCCGGCGTCGGTCAACACGACGT
The DNA here is from genome assembly GCA_003559215.1 of Natrialbaceae archaeon. Lineage (GTDB taxonomy): Archaea > Halobacteriota > Halobacteria > Halobacteriales > Natrialbaceae > Natronococcus. The sequence continues at coordinate 12,079 of PWMF01000136.1, read as the reverse complement.
CGACGGTCGTCGCCGCGATTCCGCACTTGACGGTGTCGTCGATCCGGTAATCGAGGTCGAGCGCCGCCGTAACGGGCTCGAGGGCGGCTGGGTCGGCGCCGGCGTCGAGCAGCGCGGCGAGGATCATATCGCCGCTTGCGCCCAGTCGGCCGTCGAACGCGAGCGTGTGCATACTCGTAGAGGTGGCTGGCGCGGGCAAAAAGGCACCTTCTCGAGGGCAGGACGATCGCGCGCGACCGAAGGCGGTACCTCTATGTGTCTTGGCACCTCAGTTAGATGTGGTGACAACTAGCACGGTGTGGGTTCACGGTAGCAAAAAGCCTATCCGGTACCGAATCGGAATCACTGACATCGCCGTCCATCCCGAATCATGAACGAAGTCCAACTGGAGGTTGCGAAAGCGTACCCGAACGACTCGGGTCGCGGTATCGCCCGACTCGATCCGGACACGCTGTTACATCTCAAGCTAAGTCCGGGCGACATCATCGAGATCGAAGGCGCGGATACGACCGCCGCGAAGGTGTGGCGTGCGGATCGACAGGACTGGAACACGGACACCGTCCGGATCGACGGCTTCACCCGACAGAACGCCGACGTCGGTATCGGTGAGCGAGTAACGATCCGGAAGGCTGAGGCGACGAAGGCCGACGAACTCGTCCTCGCGCCGCCGGAGGAAGCGTCGGTTCAGTTCGGCTCCGACGCTGCGGGCATGGTCAAACGCCAGATCCTCAAGCGCCCGGTCGTCGGCCGCGATATCGTCCCCGTGATGAGTTCGACGAACCACCCCTTCATGCGCTCGCCGGGACAAGCGATCCCGCTGATCGCCGTCGAGACCGAGCCCGAGGGGGTTGTTCTCATCACCGAAGACACCGACGTCGAACTCCGCGAGGAGCCAATCTCCGGCTTCGAGAAGACCGGCGGCGGGATCACCTACGAAGATATCGGCGGCCTACAGGACGAGATCCAGCGAGTCCGCGAGATGGTCGAGTTGCCGATGAAACACCCCCAGATCTTCAAGAAACTGGGCATCGAGCCGCCACAGGGCGTCCTATTGCACGGGCCGCCCGGCACCGGGAAGACGCTGCTCGCCAAGGCGGTGGCGAACGAGACCTCGGCGAGTTTCTTCTCGATCGCCGGTCCCGAGATCATCTCGAAGTACTACGGGGAGTCCGAGCAACAGCTCAGGGAGATCTTCGAGGACGCGAGCGAGGAGTCGCCCGCGATCATCTTCATCGACGAACTCGACTCTATCGCGCCGAAACGGGAGGACGTCACCGGGGAGGTCGAGCGCCGGGTCGTCGCCCAGCTGCTGACGATGATGGACGGCCTCGAGGCCCGAGGCCAGGTCATCGTCATCGCGGCGACCAACCGGGTCGACAGCGTCGACCCCGCGCTTCGCCGGCCGGGCCGGTTCGACCGCGAGATCGAGATCGGCGTCCCCGACGAGGTGGGCCGCGAGGAGATCCTCCAGATCCACACCCGCGGGATGCCACTCAGCGACGACGTTGATCTGGCACACATGGCCGACGAGACCCACGGCTTCGTCGGCGCCGATATCGAGAGCCTGACCAAGGAGGCCGCGATGAAGGCCCTGCGCCGATACCTGCCGGAGATCGACCTCGACGAGGAGGATATCCCGCCGAGCCTGATCGACCGGATGATCGTCAAGCGCCAGGACTTCCGGGGCGCCTTAAATGAAGTCGAGCCCTCGGCGATGCGGGAGGTACTCGTCGAGTTGCCGAAGATCTCCTGGGACGACGTCGGCGGGCTCCACACCGCAAAGGAACAGGTCCAGGAGTCGGTCGAGTGGCCGCTAAACAACCCCGACCGGTTCGACCGGCTGGGGATCGATCCGCCGGCGGGCGTCCTGCTCTACGGGCCGCCCGGCACCGGGAAGACGCTAATGGCGAAAGCCGTCGCCAACGAGACCAACGCCAACTTCATTTCGGTGCGGGGTCCGCAGCTGCTCAGCAAGTGGGTCGGCGAGTCCGAGAAGGCGATCCGTCAGACCTTCCGCAAAGCGCGGCAGGTCTCGCCGACGGTGATTTTCTTCGACGAGCTCGACGCGCTGGCGCCCGGCCGGGGCGGCGAGACCGGTTCGAACGTCTCCGAACGGGTCGTCAACCAGCTGCTGACCGAACTCGACGGCCTCGAGGAGATGGGGAACGTGATGGTCATCGGTGCGACGAACCGACCGGACATGATCGACCCCGCCTTGCTGCGCTCGGGGCGGTTCGATCGGCTGGTGATGATCGGCGAACCCGACATGGAGGGCCGCGAGCGGATCCTCGACATCCACACCGAGGGGACGCCGCTGGCCGCGGACGTCAACCTCCAGGAGATCGCCGAGATCACCGACGGCTACGTCGGCAGCGACCTCGAGTCGATCGCCCGCGAGGCCGCCATCGAGGCGCTCCGGGAGGACCACGAGGCCGACACCGTCGAGATGCGTCACTTCCGCCAGGCCATGGAGAACGTCCGGCCGAAGATTACCGACGACATCCTCGACTACTACGAGCGGATCGAAGAGGAGTTCCAGGGCGGCTCGAGCGGTCCGGATCCGACCGGTCGCCGCGGCAGTCGGATCGGATTCCAGTAGCGGCTCGGCTTCCGTTTTTGTCGGCGATAGGGCGCGGTTTCCGTTTCGTTCGACCGACTACCGTCCCGGTTTCCGGACGATTTCGCTCCCACGACGAGCCCACGCCGTCGGTCGGTACGGACGGTTCGAACCGTTCGTTCGCTCGGCCGAACGGTCGGAATCTCTAGCTACACCGACCGGTTCTCGAGCCGCGGGTCCGTGACGCATCGCGGGCGCGACCGGCGGAGCCGGCCGCAAGCCCGCGTTCGGTTCCGATCGGTTCGATTCAGTTCGACCCTTATTCGGATGAACTGTACACAACCGGTCGAAACGGTCGCGCCGATATATGTGGCGCCGAGTCGGAGCACGAGGCGTGGTCAGGTGTTTCGATGGCTAACTCCCCAACGACCCACGACTCCCGCGCCGAGAGTACCGAAGGACGGGACGGCGATCGGCCCCTCGAGCGATTCTTCCCTCACGTCGCCGACTCGATCCGGAAGGGAAGCTTCTGGACGGCGATCGTGCTCCCCTTTCTGTACGTGCCGCTGCTGGCGACCGGCCTGTCGACGGCGACCGAGACCGCCACGTTTCTGGCTCTGCTCGGACTCAACCTCGCCGCGCTCTACGTCGGTCACGCGTACGGCCGATAGGGTGCGCCCTCAGCTCGATCCCCACCGCCTGACCGCGGCGACCTCCTGACCGATCGCGCGACGTTTCACGATGACGAACCCGCAGGCGATCAGGACGAACCCGGCGACGGTCGCTGCATCGATCACTTCGCCCAGATACAGCCAGCCGACGATCGCCGTGAACACGGGAGCGACGTAGGAGACCATGTTGATCTCGACGGCGCCGAGCCGCTCGAGCAGATCGAAGTACAGCAGAAAGCCGAGCGCGCTCGCGACGAGCGAGAGGTACGCGAGCGCGCCGATCGCCTCGGGGCCGATCCAAGAGGTCGGCTCGATCGGTTCGCGGAGGCCGAGGCTCACGACGTGCATCAGAGCGGCGCCGCCGAGCATCGACCAGGCCTCCATCGTCTCGATCGGCAGGTCGGCGTCGAGCCGCCTCGTGAGAACGCTGCCGAGCGCGAACGCCGCGGCCGCACAGAAGACCAGCAGCTTCGCGACCGCGTCGGTCGCGAACAGGTTCGATGGGTCGGGCTGGACGACGACGCCGACACCCACGAGGCCGACACAGACGCCGACGACGCCGACGGCCGACAGCGCGTCCGATGGAACGAGGGCCCGCGCGAACCCGGTCGTCAACACCGGAGAGAGACTCACCAGTACGGCCGCGGCCGCGGCGGTCGTGTGCTGCTGGCCGACGAACAGGAAGACGTGGTAGGCGCCGATCAACAGCGCTGCACCGACGGCGACCGTCGCCCACTCCTCGCGCCCGACGGGTCGCCAGCGATCGACGGCGTAGATCGCGTACCCGAGCATCACTGCGCCCGCGATGTCGTAGCGAAGCGCCGCGAACAACACTGGTGGAAAGTGATCGAGCCCCGCGCTGATCGCGACGAACGAACTACCCCAGGCGGCGGCAAGAACCAGGAAGAGAGCGAGGTTTCGATAGCGGCTCACGGTCGCCGTTTCGCGGGCGACGTGCTATGCGTTTCGAATTAGGGGAGGGGCGTCTCGCGGATCTCCGACTCCGACTCGGTCTGTTTGAACTGCTCGAGCAGCGGTCGGATCTCGTCGAACCCCTCTGCCAGGACGATGTCACCGCTGCGCAGATCGTAGTCGATGATATCGTAGTCCGCGAGCCGCGGCAGATGGTTGTGGATCAGCGAGACGTACACCTGCTGTCTGTACTCCGAGTCGACCGAGCCGCTCTCGCCGCGCTCCCAGGCCGCGATCTCCGAAATAACGTCCTCGAGGTTGCCCCGGCGCGTCTCGGCAAGCTGGTAGAGGAGATACCGCCGCTCGGACTCGGCTAACAGCGAACAGGCAGCTTCCATACGGGACGGCGTCGTCTGAGTCATAGTTGAGAGAAGCCGCCGTCTGTAATTACACCTGCTGCCAAAACGGTTTGGCTCGTGTATGGGGTTCCCTCGCAAGAACCGTTCGTTTCAGGGAGATCGACCCCGGTTTCGGTTACCGGTTCGGAGTTCCGCTCTCGGGTCGATCGATCGGTTCGTCGTAGAGGTGACAGGCGACGGGATGGGCGTCGGCGTCCAGCTCCGGATTCCGCTGCTCGCAGACGCTCTCATACTCCTCACGGAGCGTCTCGGCAGCCGCGTCCCACTCGCCCGCCGCGACCGACGCCAGCGCGTCCTCGACGATCTCGTCGTGTCTCGGCGGCAGCGTCGTCTCGAGAAGCCGATCCTTCAGCGCCGCGACGAACGCGTCGACGTCGCCCTCGTCCTCGAGGTCGAACTCGTCCTCGTCGCCGACGGTCTCGAGAGAGACGTCACGATCCTCCACGCGCTCGCGAAGCGTCATGAGCTCGCGGTAGGTCCCCTGTTCGATCTCGAGGTCGGCTGGCGGGATCACCTTCGGACATCGGGTCCGGAACCGACAGCCGCTTGGTGGATCCCGCGGTGAGGGGACGTCCCCCGAGAGGGTCTCACGCTCGCGGTCGCGCTCGTCGGTCGAGGCCCGCGGCACGCTGTCGAGCAACGCCTGTGTGTAGGGGTGTTTCGGGTCCTCGAACAGTTCGTCGACGGGGCCGACCTCGACGATCTCGCCGAGATACATCACGGCGACCCGGTCGCAGACGTGGCGGATCACCGAGAGGTCGTGGCTGATCAGAAGGTAGGTGAGATCGAACTCCGTCTGGAGGTCGTCGAGCAGGTTCAGCACCTGCGCCTGGACCGAGACGTCCAGCGCCGAGGTCGGCTCGTCGAGTACCATGAACTCCGGCTCGAGCGCGAGCGCCCGGGCGATCCCGATGCGCTGGCGCTGGCCGCCGGAGAACTCGTGGGGGTACCGATCGAGCTGGTCGACCGAGAGACCGACCCGCTCGAGGAGATCCCGCGCGCGGTCGAGCCGGAGCTGTTTCGTCGAGCGATCGACTGAAACGTGGACCTCGATTCCGTCCCCGCGCTCGACCGCGATCGAGAGGTCCTCGGCGACCTCCGCGACGACGCCCTCGGCCTCGGCGACGCCCCGTTTGTCGGGATCGACGTCGCCGGCGACGTCGCTCGATCGTACGATGACGTGGACCGTCGCGACCCCGTCGATCGGCGCGACGAGCTTATCGACGTCGTCGTCGACCGTCACCGAGACGATGTCCGCGGAGATGCCGTCGGTTCGCAACTCGGCGCGGCTCTCGACGTCGGCATCGGTCCAGGGCCAGTCGTGGATCTCGAGTGGCTGGGTGACGATCCCGCCGATCGTCATCCGGGGATCGAGACTCGAGAACGGGTCCTGGAAGACGACCTGGGCGTTCCGTCGGAACTCGGTCAGCGACTTGCCCTCGAGGTCATAGACGCTCTCGCCGGCGAAGGCGACGTCGCCGTCGGTCGGCTCCTGGAGGCGAAGGACGGTCTCGCCCGTGGTCGATTTCCCACAACCGGACTCGCCGACGAGCCCGAGCGTTTCGCCGGGACGGATATCGAAGCTCACGCCGTCGACGGCCCGAACCGGAACCGGGTCGTCGCCGAGCAGCCGGTCGAGGACCGAGTCGTTTTCCCAGAAGTACTTCTGGAGCCCGTCGACTCGAACGAGGGGGTCGTCGGCGCTCATCGGCGCTCACCTCCCGATCCCTCGACGGTCGACTCGGCCCGCTCGGGCTGGACGTCGTCCTCGAACCCGTCGGGGTCGGCGTGTTTGTCGACCGCCGTCCGATCGTCCTTCCCGAAGTGGTCGGCCGGCAACGCGCGTGCCTCCGTGTACTCCTGTGTGGCGAGGACACAGCGCACCTCGTGTTCCTCGCTACCCGTTCCCTCGTACTCCGGGGGATGGGTGAGGCAGTCCTCCATCGCCTTCGGACAGCGATCCGCGAAGTAACACCGATCCGGCATCTCGTGGTCGAGCAGGCTCGGCACGTTGCCCGGAATCGGCTCGAGGCGGCCTCCCGCTCCCTCGAGGTCGGGAATCGACCCTAGCAGTCCCTCGGTGTAGGGGTGGACGTGGCCGTCGAAGACGTCCTCGAGGGTACCCCGCTCGACGATCTCGCCGGCGTACATGACGCCGACGCGGTCGCACATTCGGGCGACGACCCCCAGGTTGTGCGTGATCAGCAGGATCGTCATGCCGGTCTCTTCCTGCAGGTCGTCGAGCAGATCGAGCACCTGGGCCTGGATCGTCACGTCGAGCGCCGTCGTCGGCTCGTCGGCAACCAGGATATCGGGCTCGCCGGCCAGCGCCTGGGCGATCATCGCCCGCTGGAGCATCCCCCCGGAGTACTCGTGGGGGTACTCGTCGGCCCGCTCGACGGGGTCGGGGATGCCGACCAGCTCGAGCAGCTCGATCGCCCGCTCGCGGCTGGCCTCGCTGACGTACTTCTTCGAGGGCAGCACCGACGAGAGCATGAGCGACCCGAGCGAGTACTCCTGGGTCTTTGCCCGCGTCGACCGGGGGTTCGCACTCGCTCGCTGTTGAACCTCGACGGCCTCGGCGATCTGCTCGCCGACCGTCAGGCTCGGGTTGAAGCTGCTCTCGGGATCCTGGAAAATCATACTGAACGACGAGCCCCGAAGCGACCGCCGAACCCGTTTGGGCACCTCGAGCAGGTTCACGAACGAGCCGTCGACAGCCTCGGGGTGGTCGTCGGCGACCGCGTCGGCGAGGTCGGGTTCGTTGAACCAGATCTCACCGTCGGTGATCTCGCCCGGTGACTCGATGAGATCGATCACCGATCGGGCGGTCACGCTCTTGCCGCTGCCGCTCTCGCCGACGATCCCGAACACCTCGCCGCGCTCGATCCGCAAGTCGAGATCCGAGACCGCGTTCACTTGTCCCTGTTCCGTGAAGAATCGCGTCGACAGTCCGTTTACGCGGAGAATATCCTCTGTCATCGTTAGGCACCCCCTCCTTCGCCCTCGATGTTCGGATCCAGCGAGTCCCGGAGCCAGTCACCGAGGAGGTTGATACTGATTACCGACAGCACGATCCCGATCCCGGGAACCGTCGAGACCCACCAGGCCGTCCGGAGGTAGTCCTGGCCCTGCTGGATCTCGTACCCCCACGAGAGGGTCGTCCCCGAGAAGCCCAGGTACGACAGCGAGCTCTCGAGGAGGATGATCGCGGCGACCTGGATCGTCGCGAGCACGATCACCGGCGTCAGGCTGTTGGGTAGTACGTGTTTGAGCAGGATTGTCGCGTTGCTCGCGCCGAGGCTTCGAGCGGCCTTGACGTACTCCTCGTTGCGGATCGCCATCGCCTCGCCGCGGGCGACCCGGGCGAACCACACCCACGTGACGAGCCCGACGACGAGCGTCACGGTTCCGGGGAGGGTGGTCGCGGCGGGCATCCCCTCGGCGAAACCGGCCGCGACGATCGGGTCGGGGACGGGTATCGACATCGAGCCGAAGACCCCGATCAGCGCGAGCGCCAGCACGAGCGACGGAAACGCGAGCATGACGTCCGCGACCCGCATCATCGCGTCGTCGATCCGGCCGCCGTAGTAGCCAGACACCAGACCGAAGGGAACCCCCATCAGCACCGCCAGCCCCGTGCCGAGCACGCCCACAAGAAGCGAGGTACGGGCGCCGTACAGCAGTCTCGAGAAGACGTCCTGCCCGACGTTGTTCGTGCCGAGGTAGTGGTCGCTCGAGAACTCGACGGGATAGGTCTCCCGTTCGCCGTCGACGACCTCGTAGGAGTCGTAGCTAACCCCTATCGGTGGGTAGGCGTTACCGTCGTCAAAGTGGCCCGTCGTGTTCGGATTGTGCGTCGCGAGGACAGGTGCGAACAGCGCCATGAACACGATGGCGATCAGGATCACGAGTCCGACTTTTGGCAGCAGGCTCGTTTTGAACTCCTGTCTGAGATTGGACTTGATTCGATCGGAGATCATTCGTCTAACACCCGCGGGTTGAGTTTCGCGTAGATCGCGTCGACTGCGATGTTGATGATCACGTAGCTGATACCGACGAAGATGATAATTCCCTGGATCAGCGGCCAGTCCAGGTTGTGGATCGCGGCGATGAGCCGGAGCCCGAGTCCGGGCCAGGAGAAGACCGTCTCCGTGACGACCGCACCCCCGATCAACGTCCCGAGCTGCAGTCCCAGGACGGTGATGATCGGGATCATCGTGTTCCGAAGGACGTGTTTGTATCGGATCAGCGTCTCGGGAATCCCCTTCGCCTCGGTCGCGGTCACGTAGGGTTTCCCGTACTCGTCGAGCATCCCGCTCCTGGTCAGCCGGGTGATCAGGGCCGTAAAGTACGTCCCGAGCGTGACCGCGGGCAGGATGATGTGATGGAGCCAGGTGAGCAGGTCGCCGACGTAAAACGTCGTCAGGAACATCCACAGCGCGTCGTGGAACGCGACGGGACGTCGTCCCGTCGGGAAGACGTCGAGCTGGACGGCCAGCAACAGGATGAGCATGATCCCGAGCCAGAAGTTCGGCGTGCTGATCCCCACAAGCGAGAACGACGTCGCGCCGTAATCAGCGGGTTCGTTGCGTCGCGTTCCGCTGATGACGCCAAGCGGGATCGCGATCACGAGCGCGACGACCGTCGCCGCGATCGCCAACTCCAGCGTCGCGGGGACGCGCTCTATGACCATCGTCGTAACCGGCCGACTCGACTGATAGGAGTAGCCCAGATCGCCGACGAGGAGATCCTGTAAATACTCGAAGTACTGTACGTATATCGGTTGGTCGAGGCCGAGCTCCTGTCGAATCCGTTCGCGGGTCTCGTGATCGACAGCCGGGTCGACGATCAGGTTGACCGGATCACCGGGTGTGACCGCCCGGAGCCCGAACAGAACCGTCACGACCCCCCAGACGACGAGAACACCCTGCAAGGAGCGCTTGAACAAGAATTTTCCGAAAGCCATTGTCTCTCAATCGTGTACCACAGCGGTATCGGTATCCGAATTTTTGCCGGAAGTACGTGGTTCTTCCGAAACGCCGATCGAACCGGTTCCTTCCTCCCCTACTCTCGGCCGGAGGTGACCTCAGCTATCGATCTCCCAGAGGTGGATGTCCTCGTCCGTTCGCGGCTCCCACTCGAGATCATCGCGGACGCCGTAGACGCTGTCCTGTGAGTGAAGGTACACCCAGGCGGCGTCGTCGCGGAGCTGTTCGTTGATCTCCTGGAGCATCTCCTCGCGCTCGTCCTCGTCCTCGATCGTCTGGCTCTCGAAGATCATATCCGAGATCTCCTCGTTGCGGTAGGTTTCCTGAGGTGCTTCCTCGGTGAAAAACGGCGCGAGACCGTAGTCGGAGTCGCCCGTGATGACACCCCATCCAATGAGGTAAAACGGCATCTCGTCGTCGTCGTAGGGCGCACTGTTGGCGTCGGAGATGTCCGGGAACGGGACGATGTCGAGCTCGCAGTCGACGTTCTCGAGCTGATCGATCTGGTCGGCAGCGGTCTGGGCGACGTCGGCGTCGTTGAGGTACCGGCCCTCCGGCGCGTAGAGGGTGATTTCCTCGCCCGCGTAGCCGCTCTCTTCGATCAACTCCTCGGCCTGCTCGATGTCCTGTTCGTACGGCTCGAGGTCCGGGTTATGGCCGAAGACGCCGTCCGGAATCGGCTGGGTCATCGGTTCGCCGTAGCCGCCGAGGATGTCGTTGACGATCCCCTCGTTGTCGACGGCGTAGTTCAGCGCCTGCCGGAACTCCATGCTGTCGAACGGCTCGACGCCGGTGTTCATCACGAGGAAAACGTTGCGCAGACTGGTCTCGTTGCGGATCTCGATGCCGTCCTCGTCGTCGACGTCGGGGACGTCCTCGGGAATGACGTTGTCGACGATGTCGCTCTCGCCGGTCTGGAGCGCGTTGACGCGACCGCTGGACTCGCCGTCCTCGTTGAACACGACGCGTTCGAACGTCGCTTCCTCGCCCCAGTAGTCCTCGAAGGGCTCGAGGACGAGTTGGACGTCGGGTTCGTACTCGACGACCTGGTACGGGCCGGTACCGTTGAACGCCTCCTCGTCGTCGCCGGCGACCGGTTGTTCCTGGTCCTCGATCCACTCTTGGTTGACGACGCGGCCGTAGTTCGCGTACTCGAACTCCGCGAGCGACGGCGCGACCTCGTGCTCTAAGAGTACGGTCGTCTCGTCGAGCGCTTCGGCGCTCTCGATCGCACCCAGGCCGGCGGCCTGGTCGCTCTCGATACCGACGTCGGGATCGATCATCCGGTTGAACGTGTAGGCGACGTCCTCGGCGGTCATCTCGTCGCCGTTGTGGAAGACGACGTCGTCGCGGAGCGTGAGTTCGGCGCCCTCGTCGGTGTCTTCCCAGTCCTCGACGATACGAGATTCGAACTCGAACTCCGGAGTCACGTTGAACAGCGGCTCGTAAACGGGGTCGAGAACGTTGAAGTACGGTCCCGTGATGTGGTCGTTCGGATCCGGGTTCTCGATGAACTCACCCTGCGTGATCACGAGCTCGTCGATCTCGTCGCCGTCGTCGGTCGGATCGTCGAGACAGCCCGCGATGGCTCCCAGACCGGCCGTTGCACCGATTGCTCCGGTGGCCTTCAGTACGGATCGCCGACCGGAATACAGGTTGTCAGCACCCTCCATACCCTACCAAATAGGGGTATATGTTATAAATGTTGGTTGTTTGTCGCGGGGTTTTCCTCCAAATCCGTTCAGTTATCGACAGCGACGGGTAGTATTGAACCACTCTTTACAACTTTACTCAAGTTTGCAGACGATCGCTCGATTGCTCCGGCTGATACGGTGGTGTTCAGATAAGGTTGAAGGAGTGAGGCGTGACGTTTTCAAAGTGATCTATGCCCGAAAACGCACGCCTCAGTCCTAGTACCGGCCAGCTCGACTTGGATTTTGTGGAACGGGAGGCAACACCGCGGCTGTTGATGAAGCTCAGTATTCAGCTCCATCTTGCTGGTCTCTCGCTCTCGAATACTGTTCGAATTCTCGAGTTGTTCGGTGTTGATCGAGCTCGGTCGACTGTGCATAACTGGGTCCACAAAGCCGATCTACAGCCAGAATCTGGTCAGAACCCGGATCACGTCGCGGTTGATGAAACCGTGATCCGGCTCAACGACGAACAGTATTGGCTGTACGCAGCGGTCGATCCTGAATCGAATGAGCTGCTCCATACAGAGCTTGAACCGACGAGAACCAAAGTGATCGCCAGTTCGTTTTTCGCAGAGCTGCGTGAGAAACACGACGTCGACGACGCCGTGTTTCTCGTTGACGGCGACAAAGCGCTGAACTACGCCTGCCAACGGCACGACCTCGATTTCAGATACGAACGCCACGGAAATCGGAACAGCGTCGAACGTGTCTTTCGAGAGGTGAAACGACGAACATCTTCGTTTTCAAACTGCTTTAGCAACGCAGACGCGGAAACGGCTGACGAGTGGCTCAGATCGTTCGCCTTTGCGTGGAATCAGCTTATCTGAACACGATG
>PWMF01000142.1 GCA_003559215.1 Natrialbaceae archaeon | reverse complement strand
CTGCATCTTCTGGCGCTGGCGACTCGAGAGCGAGCGGCCGTAGGCGTCTTTGTCCTGCCAGCCGATGTTCGTCGAGAGCCCCTGGTCGTGCATCATGTTCGTCGTCGGCGCGCCGACGCGGGACTTCTCGTCTTTCTCGCTCGCGTCGAACGCGCGCCACTCGGGGCCGCGGTCGATCTCGCCCTCGTCGACGACGAGGCCGCAGTCCTGACACACCGTCTCGGCGTGTTCGCTGTCGGATCGCAGTCGTCCGCCGCATTCGGGACACCGCTCGCGCTCCGCCTGCTCGGTCGGCTCCTCGCGCTCGCTCGAGGGTCGCTCGTCGCTCCGGGTTCGGATGCGTGAGTCTGTCATCGTGGGAAAACCCGGCCGGAGTGGCGGCCGGAAAACGTTCTGTTCCCGTTCCAAGGATCCGACGAAGTTAAATACTTCGGTCGTCTTCGACGGCCTCGATCGGTAATGCGCCATTACGCTCGGCGAGTGGCAGCGGCCGCCGTTCCGGCGGTATCGAAACCCTTACTCTCCGGAGGCCGGTGGGATCTGGTATGAGCGACGACGCCGTCAGTGCCGAGGAGGTCCGCCACGTCGCAGAGCTGGCCCGCGTCGACCTGACCGACGGGGAGGTCGACCAGTTCACCCGACAGTTCGCGGACGTCCTCGAGTACTTCGACAGCCTCGACGAGGTGCCGGAGGTCGACCGCGAGGCCGACCTCACGAACGTGATGCGAGCCGACGAGGAACGAGACTCCCTCGACCGGGAGGCAGCATTGCGGAACGCACCCGAGACCGAGGACGGCTACTTCAAGGGGCCGAACGTCTCATGAGCGAGAACGTCTTCATCACCGAGGAGACGATCGAGGGCGCCGAAGACGGCCCCCTATCCGGACAGACCGTCGCCGTCAAGGACAACATCTCCACCGCGGGGGTGCGGACGACCTGCGGGTCGGAGATGCTCGAGGAGTACGTCCCGCCATACGACGCGACCGCGGTCTCGCGGCTCAAGGAGGCCGGTGCGACGATCGTCGGCAAGGCCAACATGGACGAGTTCGGGATGGGAACGACGACCGAGACCTCCCACTTCGGGGCGACCGAGAATCCGATCGCACCGGGTCACGTTCCCGGCGGCTCCTCGGGCGGTTCCGCTGCCGCCGTCGCCGCGGGCGAGGCCGACCTCGCGCTGGGCTCGGATACCGGCGGCTCGATCCGCTGCCCTGCCGCCTTCTGCGGCGTCGTCGGGATCAAGCCCACCTACGGGCTGGTCTCCCGATACGGACTGGTGGCCTACGGCAACAGTCTCGAGCAGATCGGCCCGTTCGCGAACTCCGTCGAGGACGCGGCCGCGCTGCTGGACGTCATCGCTGGCGACGACGAACACGACGCGACGACACGCGAGCTCCCACTCGAGAACGGCGCGAGCTACGCCGACGCCGCGACGGGCGACGTCGACGGGCTCACGATCGGCGTCCCCACCGAGCTGCTCGAGGGTGCCGACGAGGGCGTCGTCGAGACGTTCTGGGACGCCATCGCCAACCTCGAGGACCAGGGAGCGGAGTACCACGAGGTCTCGCTACCGTCGGTCGAACACGCCGTCGAGGCCTACTACGTGATCGCGATGTCGGAGGCGTCCTCGAACCTCGCCCGCTTCGACGGGGTACGGTACGGTCACGATACCGACGCCGAGGGTAACTGGAACGAGACGTTCGCGCAGGCTCGCAAGGAAGGGTTCGGCGACGAGGTCAAACGCCGGATCCTGCTCGGCACGTACGCGCTTTCGGCGGGCTACCACGACAAGTACTACAAGAAGGCCCAGGACGCCCGCGCCTGGGTGAAACAGGACTTCGACGAGGCTCTCGAGGAGGCCGACGTACTCGCCTCGCCGACGATGCCCGTTCCGCCGTTCGAGCGCGGCGAGAGCCTCGAGGACCCCCTCCAGATGTACCTCGCCGACGCCAACACCGTCCCGGTCAACCTCGCGGATCTGCCAGCGGTCTCGGTCCCCGCCGGCGAGACCGACGACCTCCCCGTCGGGCTCCAGCTCGTCGGCCCCGCCTTCGGCGAGGAGCGACTGGTTCGGACCGCGAGCGCACTCGAGTAAGCGATCGGGATTCGGCCCGCAGCTTTTTGCTAATCCGCGGACAACCGGCGTACTATCGGCGTGTCGCCGGTCACTCCCGCATGAAACTCACGACAGACGAGGCGGTCCGCTTCGACGAGTTCGCGCGAGCCTGCGATCTCGTCGCGGCGTACTTCGGCGAGACCGTCGATGCCGTCGCGCTCGAGGCCCCCGTCTCGCGCCCGCAGCTCGTCGCCGTGCTTGCCCGGGTTCAGCTCAGCGGCCGGCAGTCCGCGATCGACGGCACGCTCCCGGATCGCGAAGTTCTCTACCGGTCGAACGACGAGACGGTGCTGTGGCTCGAGCCGGGGTTCTGGATGGGGGTTCGGGAGCGCCACGGCCTCGCGATCGAGGAACGGCGGGCGGCCCGGGACGTTCACCGGCGGCTGCTCGAGGCAATCGTCGGCGAGCCGTCGGCGACGGGCTCCGAGACGGAGCCGTTCGTGCTTATCGAACGGTTCGAACCGGACGGCTGAGAGGGATCCCGAGGGGCGTCACTCCTCGTAGGCGAGGTTCATGATCCACTGCGAGAAGGCGTCGCTGTTGGGGTCGACCTCGTCCTCGCCGATGTACGGCGAGAGCATGTCGCCGGCCATCAACAGGGTGAAATCGAGGTCGCGGGCGATCGGCGTGATGTAGTAGGTGTTGTGCCCGTTGTAGATCGTGTCCTCACGGTCGACAAGCCCTTTCTCGACGAGCGATTCGACGATCCGGCTCCCCTTTCGCGAGGAGACGTCGAGCTCCTTCCAGAAGTCGCTCTGGTGGATGCCGCCGCTTTCGCGGACGAGTTCGAGTCCGGCGCGCTCGTCGGCGGAGAGCTCGGCCTCGAGTTCGGAGACGCTCACTGCGACCACCCCGTGCTCGACGCTACGGGCGCAAGTGCGTGCATACCTGTATCAGGTGGAGCGAGCCGCTTAAATGTGCCCTTCGCGGTCACCGCCGGAGGTTGCGACGGCAACGGGCTCGTAGCCCGCCTCGCAGGGCGGTCCGGGCGCGAACAGGTATCGCGAGTTCTCGCCGAGGGCGATCAGCGACGACGAGCGGGTGCCGTAGCCGTCGCCGTGGACGCAGACGCCGTAGTCGTGATCGCCGAGGACGCCGCCCGCTCGCTCGAGCCACCCGTCGACGGTCTCCTCGCGGCCGACGGTCAGCTCCCGACGCACTCTGCGGGCGTTTGCGGCCTGCTCGCGGGCGACCTCGGTTCGCTCGGGCGGGAGCCGAACGTCGTCGTCGACCGCGGCGTTGACGACGACGTGGACGCCCGGCTCGAATTCGGTTCGCTCGAGGGCGCCGTTCCACTGCAGGCAGACGGCGTCGCGCTTGTCGGCAAGGACGAGGTAGAACCCGTCGTACTCCCGTGCCGTGGTCTCGTCCTCGACGAGCGCGGCCGCTTCGGCCGCCGAGCGGGCCTCGAGGGCGTCGGCCACGAGGCGCCCACGGGAGCGCTCGCCGGCGAGGTCGGGCGTTCCCCAGCGGTTGGTGATCCCGGCGAAGACGCCGTGTTCGTTGTAGCCGATCCAGGTGCCCCCGGCTTCGGCGTCACGGGGTGCGACGACTCGCGGGTTCTCGCGGTAGCGCTCGGGAGGAACGGACTCGCGCTCGAGCGATTCGTCGCGGTTGGCGGCGACCGCGACCGGCGCGTCGTCGAAGACCTGCCAGGCGAGCGTGAGGGTACACACGGACGGGGGTAAGAACGCGGGGGACTTAACGTCGCGTCCGACGGAGCCTCACTCTCTGCGTGACCACGTCGAGACGTCCGTCCCGTCCTCGAGCAGCCGCGTTCGCACCGCCTCACGATCGACGGTCCCAGAGTGGGTGCGCGGCAGCGACGCCGTTACGGCGATCGTCTTCGGCCGTTTGAACCCCGCGAGACGATCGTCGCAGCGGGCGAGGAGCGACTCGAGGTCGACCGACCCCTCCTCGGCAGCGAGCAGAGCGGCGACGCGCTCGCCCCACTCGAGGTCCTCGAGGCCGACGACCGCCGCGTCGGCGACCGCGGGGTGGCCCCGGAGGACGTCGGCGACCGCGCCCGGATCGACGTTCTCCCCGCCGGTGACGATCCGGTCGCTCCGGCGGTTGAGCACCCACAGACGGCCGTCCGCGTCCGCGTAGCCGACGTCGCCGGTGTGGAGCCCGCGGTCGCCGAACGCCGCCTCGGTGCGCTCGCGCTCGAGGTAGCCCGGCGTCACCGTGGGACCGGAGACGACGAACTCCCCGATCTCGCCCGCGGGAGCCGGCTCCCCCGACTCGTCGACGACGGTCACGTCGGTTCCGAGCAGCGGCTGTCCCGCGGTTCCCTCGTGGGCCGCGGTCTCGGCTGGCGTCGCGGTGGCGATCTGTGAGGCCGTCTCGGTCATCCCGTAGGTCGGGTGGACCGGAACGCCGGCCTCGTGACAGCGCTCGAGTAGCTCGCTCGAGGCAGGGGCGCCGCCGAGCAGAACGAACCGCAGCGAGTTGGCTGGCTTCCAGTCGGCCTCGAGCAGGCGCTTGCACATCGTCGGTACCAGCGAGATCCCGGTGGCCTCGACGCGCTCGAGGGCTCGAGCCGTTTCCCGGGGGTCGAACTCCCGCTGGATCGCGACGGGGGTGCCGTACAGCGCCGAGCGGACCACGGGCGCGAGCCCGCCCATGTGGTACATCGGGAGACAGCACAGCCACCGGTCCTCGCGGGTGACCCCGAGGCGAAACGCCGACGCCGTCGCGCTAGCGACGAGGTTGCTGACGGTCAGTCTGACCCCTTTCGGCTCGCCGGAGGTACCGGAGGTGAACAGGATCAGCTGGGTGTCGTCGGGCTCGAGTTCGGCGGGCTCGACGGCGGGACGGGACTCGCCGTGTGTCGGCTCCTCGCCGACCGCGAGCGTCCGCACCCGGTCGGAGACCGAATCATCGACCGAGCGAACCGAAACCCCACCCAGCTCCGCGGCCAGCTCGAGGGCGTCGGCTTCCGTGTCGGCCTCGCAGACGACGGCGTCGAGGCCGGTTCGCTCGCCCTTTCCCGCGAGTTCGGCGGTCGTCTCGCGGACGTTCAGCGGAACGATTGTCGTCCCGAGTCGCATCGCGGCGAAAAACAGCGTCGCGAACGCGGGCCGGGTATCGAGCAGGAGTCCGAGACGGTTCTCGCGGGGGTCCTCGAGGAGTTCCCGGAGCTCGCGTGCGGCAGTCCCGACCCGTCGATCGAGTTCTCGAAACGTCCACGACTCGTCGGTATCGGTGTCGATCACGGCGGTCCGATCGGGCGTCGACGCGACGCGGTGGCTCGCAAGGTCGCGGGCGGGCCACTCGAGTGGCGTCACGCCTCCCACACCCCCTCGACGCCCAGCCCCTTGGCCTGGGGGACGACCGCCGCGCCGTTCTCGAACAGGACGGGATCCCGGCCGAGGTCCTCCGCGAGCAGATCGCCGGTCGCCAAGCCGCAGGCGGGCGGATCGGGCAGCGACGCCGCGAGGTGAACGGCGCCCGCGCGGGCGACGACGCCGTCGATCGTCGTCGTCACCAGCGGCGTCATGCCGAGCTGGGCGACCCACGTTGCGACCTGCTGGGCGATGTCGAGCCCGCCGAGCGCCATCGGCTTGAGAACGACGACGTCTGCGGCCCGGGCCTCGCAGATCGCGTCGACGCCGTGCTCGAGCAGTCCCTCGTCGAGACCGATCCCGACGCCGCGACCACGAAGGTCGGCGTGGCCCTCGAGGGCGCCCGCGGGCAGGGGCTGTTCGACGAGCGAGACGTCGAGATCGTCGAAGGCCTCGACCGCCTCGAGCGCCTCCTCGTAGTCCCAGGCGCCGTTCGCGTCGGCACGGAGTTCGATCTCCGGGCCGACGGCCTCCCGAACCCGTCGCATCCGCTCGACGTCGGCCTCGACGCTCCGGCGACCGACCTTGAGCTTGCAGCAGCTGAAGCCGCGCTCGACGGCGTCGCGTGCGGCCGCGACGGTCTCCTCGGTCGACCCGTCGCCGACTGTCGCGTTCACCGGCACCCGGGCGACCAGCGTGTCCGGGCTGTAGTACCGGTACAGCGGGGTCGACTCGCTCGAGGCCTCGAGATCCGCCAGTGCGAGCGAAACGCCATAGCGCGCGGCGACGGCCTCGTCGACCGCCTCGAGGACGTCGTCCTCGGTACCGGAATCGAGTGTCGATCGAGCGCGCTCGAGGGCGGCCTCGCAGTCCGCGAGCGACTCGGTCCACCCCGGTAGCGGCGTCGCCTCGCCGTAGCCGACGGCACCGTCCTCGCGGCTCACGCGGACGAGGAACCCGTCACGGGAGTCGATCGTCCCGCCGGCGGTCTCGAGGGGTTCGGCCAACGACAGCGAGAACGACCGGTACTCGAGGTCGTACCCGGCTTCGGTGCTCATCCGAACATCAACCCTCCGGCGAACAGGACCGCGTACAGTGCGAGCAGTTTTCCGGTCTGCTCGAGGGCGGGGTTGAGCGCCTCGCCGTCGGTGCGGGTCAGCATCGTGTGAGCGACCATCGCAGCGTAAGGGAGGGTGACCAGCGGCACCAGGACTGCGGGGCCGAACCCCTCGCCGAACCAGAACCACGGCGGGATGAGATACGCCAGCCCGAGCAGGGCGAGATACTCGACGCGGCTCCACCGGTACCCCAACCGAACGGCGAGGGTTCGCTTCCCGGTCTCGGCGTCGGTCTCCCTGTCGCGGACGTTGTTGACGACGATGATGGCCGTCGAGAGCCCCGCGATCGGGAGGCTGGCGAGGATCGCCTCGCGCGTCACCGTCCCCTCCGGAAGCGTCGTGATGAACGGCTCGAGGTGGGCCGCGGCCTGGACGTAGTAGGTTCCGGTGACGGCGACCAGTCCGAAGAAGACGAAGACGAACAGGTCCCCGAGGCCGTGATATCCCAGCGGATACGGGCCGCCCGTGTAGGCCCACCCACAGCAGACGCTGACGAGGCCGATTACGAGGATCGGCACGCCCCCGACGTAGACGAGGTAGGTTCCCGAGACGATCGCCAGCCCGAAGGTGATGATCGTCGCCAGCTTGACCCGCTCGGCCGGGATCAGTCCCGACTGGGTGACTCGGGTGAACCCCTCCCGATCCTCCGTGTCGGCCCCCTTGATCGCGTCGTAGTAGTCGTTCGCAAAGTTGGTGCCGATTTGGATCAGCGCCGCGCCGACGAAAGCCATCAGCGCCGGCAGCGGGGCGAACACCCCCTCGTGGATCGCGACCCCGACCCCGACGATGACCGGCGCCGCCGCCGCGGGTAACGTCTGCGGGCGCGCGGCCATCACCCACGCCTTCGTCCGCGAGATATCGAGCTCCGCCGTACTCATTGTCCGAGTACTCCGACTCGAGGAAGTGTCAACGTTGGCATTGACGCCGGCCGGGAGTTCAGCTCGCGGTCGAGTCGACGACGCGACCGATGGCGGCTCGTCTCTCATACGGTTTGCTGTAAGTCATTTCTGGCGCAACCGCGATCCGAGCGGCGGTTGCGCCGGTAAATCGGTACAGCAGTCCGTATCAGGCTCGCCATCGAGCGACGAGGAGGACGAGCGCGAGCGCGAGTCCGAAGACGGCAGCCGGAACGGCGCGTGATCAGCTATCGCCGTTGGGATCGGTCGGCGGGAGCGCTCGCAGCGATCGCGGCGGGACGAGGTAGTTCCCTCGTCGGTCGACGAAGAGGTAGTGCAGGATGCCGTTGTTCGCCGTCGCTACGTCCAGATCAGTTCCGTTCATCGCCTCGCGAACCCTGACGAAGTCGGCGATCTCCCGCTGCAACGAGAGGAAGTGCAATCCCGGTCGGTCGCCGTCGACGGTGTTGAAGTCCCGCCGCAGGAGCGGGGGCTCACCGTCCTCTCGAGCCCGCGCGGCCTTCTGGGCATGGCCGACAATGCCGCGCTCCCGCGCATCGCTTTCGGTCGCCTCGATTCGCTCGTCGGTCAGTCCGTTCGTTGCGCCCAGCGCCTCCCCGACCTCGCCGACGGCCTCCTCGTCGGCGTGTTCGGGGCTAAACAGCTTCGAGACGCGCTGGTAGTGGTTCTCCTGATCGAACCACTGCTCGAGGTTGATCTCCATCGAGGACACCTGCTGGGTCGTTCCGCCCGCGAACGGGCCCGACTCGATCGTCACGCGATCCTCGCTGGCCTGGCTGTCGGCGAACCCCGATCGAAACCCCATAAAGAAGGGCGCGTCCTCGGGGACGGTCTCGGGAACACCCGGAACGTCGGCGTGGTCCGCCGGCAACCCGTCGCCGACGAACCCCGTCCGACGGCGGTCGTCCTCGCGGTCGAAAACCCCCGAAAGCTCCGCCTCGGGTTCGATTCCGTTGATCGACTCCCGGTCGCCGAACAACCCCTCCTCGGCCTCGAGGACCACCTCGGGGCGATCGCTCGCAAGGTGCAGGAGGGCGTCGAACTCGTCGAACGCGGGCGTCTCACCCTCGCGGAGCGGCTCCGGCTTGGGGAGGTCGACCGACTCCGGCAGCGGCTCGTCGAATCGCTCGAAGTACGCCGGCGTGTAGCCGAGCGTAAAGAGCAGCCCGTCGTTACTGCGCCCGTAGGCTCGCTCGAGGGTTTGCAGAGCGTCCTCAACGGTCTCCCGGGCGTCGGGGTCGACGCCGTCTTCGCTGTCGACATCGTCGCCCAGCGACAGCGCGACGAGGACGTGGTGTGCGGCCGGCCGAACGTTCTCGTCCCCGTCGGCCGGCAGCGACTCGTCCCACGCGTGCTGGCGCTCCGGCAGCGACGACGGGTCGTCGGTACCCGCAGGAACTGGGTCTTCGTCCTCGGTATCTTCCGTCAGGCCGAGGCAGGCGCTCAGCGCCGTCGCTCCGCCGGCGGCGACCAGCGCGCGAACGTATTCGCGGCGGGAGAGCGCGGATCGATCGGGGAGGGACACTACCCCAGTGTGGGGGCGTGAGCGGCATATGGGTTTTCACGCCGTCGGTTTCGACCGCCGTCGGCGACGGTATCGGGGACGGTCGTCGACGCCAACAACGGTTGCCGCGAGTCAGTAGTGCCAGGGGTAGTCGTCGAACTCGGGCTCGCGACCCTCGACGAAGGCGTCCCGACCCTCCTGGGCCTCATCGGTCATGTAGCCCAGGCGGGTTGCCTCGCCGGCGAACACCTGCTGGCCGACCATCCCGTCGTCGGTCATGTTGAAGGCGTACTTGAGCATCCGCATCGCCGTCGGGCTCTTCGAGTTGATTCGGTCGCCCCACTCCAGAGCGGTCTCCTCTAGATCCTCGTGGGGGACGACCTCGTTGACCATCCCCATCTCTTCGGCCTCCGCGGCGCTGTAGGTCTTCCCGAGGAAGAACACCTCCCGGGCCTTCTTCTGACCGATCTGCTTGGCGAGGTACGCGGAGCCGAAGCCGGCGTCGTAGCTCGCGACGTCGGGGTCGGTCTGGAGGAACTTCGCGTGTTCCTCGCTGGCGAGGGTGAGGTCACAGACGACGTGCAGCGAGTGGCCGCCGCCGACGGCCCAGCCGGGGACGACACAGACCACGACCTTCGGAACGTGGCGGATGAGCCGCTGGACCTCGAGGATGTGGAGCCGCCCCTGCTCCGACGCTCGCTCCTCGTCGCCCTCGTACTGGTACCCGTCCTCGCCGCGGATCGTCTGATCCCCGCCCGAACAGAACGCCCAGCCGCCGTCCTTCGGCGAGGGGCCGTTTCCGGTCAACAGGATGCAACCGACGTCGGTCTGGCGCTTGGCGTGCTCTAAGGCGTCGTACAGCTCGTCGACCGTGCCCGGTCGGAAGGCGTTGCGAACCGCGGGCCGATCGAAGGCGATCCGGACCGTTCCCGAGTCGACCGCCCGGTGGTAGGTGATATCCCGGAAGTCGCGATCGACGTCCTCGATCGGTTCCCAGCGCTCCTCGTCGAACAGTTCCGAAACCATCGCTCGAGTGTGGTCGCCGTCGCGTCAAATAGGTTCGCGTCGCCGATCGGGAGCGGACTCGAGCCAGCACCCCTCGTCAGTGCGGATCGCAGGCTTCGACGTCCAGTACGGCCCGGACGTCGTCCGTCCAGAACTGCGTTTCAGCCGTTGCAAATCGCCCGCCGTGTTCTCGAGCAGAAGCCGCGATCAACGCGTCGAGTTGATCCACGGAGGCGCCTCGTTCCTGGAGCGCTTGCTGCAGCTCGTGGCCTTCGACTGCTGTTTGCCGAGTGGTCTCGAGAACTTCCATCGAGGTTGTTACGGAGTGGATGATCGCTTCCGGAGTCGCGTCGATATATCCGTGCAGGCTCCCCATGAGGGCTTCAAAGAGGACGATCGATGGTACTCCCCACGGATCTCGTTCGTGTGCTTCGAGGAACGATCTCGCGTCGTCTACGCCGTTGAGGTAATCACTGAGGAGATTATTGTCGAAAACGAGTACCGTCACTGATCGATCTCCTCGACGTGCTGATCCATTCGGTTTCGCATCTGCTCTCGAACCTCCGCCATCCCCTCCTTCGAGCGCTCCGGATCGCTCGACACAATCCCGAATCCGGCCCACTTATCTTCCGAGGTAAGGCGGATAATTACGTCATTGTAGCTCTCGTCCTCCCGTTTGAATAGATCTAACCGTGACTTTGCCTCCTCCGACAGACGGATCGAGGTACTCATGTATGCAATTCGAATAAAGATAGCTATTCGACTCATCGACAGACATCCAGAAAGAAGGAGTCTCTAGCTCGAATCCGCTTCTAGATCCACTCGAGCGTTATGCAACCGAGGGCTCCCGAGCCGTCAGTCGTCACAGCTCCTCTCGGAATCCCGGTCGAAACCGACCGCCTGACCGTCCCGGTTCGGGTCGGCCGCGCCGGTCAGCATGCCGTCCTCGCTCGCGATGACCTGAACGTTGCCGATCTCGCCGGGTTCGTCGTCGACCTCGTGGCCCCACTCCGTGAGGGTTTCCCGAGCCTCCGCCGGGACGCCCTCGTCCCACTCGATCCCGCCGAAGTGATGGGTGTAGATGGTCGGCTCGGTGATCGACTCGAGCGGGCTCAGTCCGTAGGCGTAACGGTGGAGGATCGACTGGAACGTCGCGCTGACGATCGCCCACCCGCCCGGCGAACCCGCAGTGAACTCCGGTTTCCCGTCCCGCAGCACCATCATCGGACTCATGCTGCTCAGCGGGCGCTTCCAGGCGTCGGGCTCGTTCGGGCCGCCCGGCTCGTCGTCGAAGTCGGTGAGTTCGTTGTTGATCAGGAACCCGCGTCCGGGAACCATCTTCCCCGAACCCATGAACTGCTCGATCGTGGACGTGTAGGAGACGGCGTTACCCCACTTGTCGATGACCGAGAAGTGGGTCGTCTCCCCGGGCTGGCCCGGTCCCATCGTCCCCTCGTCGGGGAAGACGGTCTCCCCGAACTCGATGGGGTCGGCCCGCGACCGGAGGTAGTCGTCGTCGAGCAGATCGTCGACGGGGACGTCGACGAACTCGTCGTCGCCCATGTACTCCATCCGATCGGCCCAGGCGGAGTAGATCGACTCGGCGATCAGGTGGTACTTCTCCGCCGACCGGATGTCGCAGTTCTCGACCTCGAGAAGTTCGAGCATCCGCAGGACCATCGCACAGACCGTCGGCCCGGAGCTGGGCATCGGCTGGCCGACGAGTTCGACGTCGTACCACTCCTTGCGAACCGGATCGTCGATCGTAACGTCGTACTTCGCCAGGTCGTCCTCGTCGACGACCTGGTCGGGGTCGCGGGCGTACTCTCGGATCGTCGCGGCCAGATCCTCCGCAACGGCGCTGTCGTAGAACCCGTCGGCGCCCCGTCGCCGGATACACTCGAGGGTATCCGCGAGGTCCGGATTCGTCATCGTATCGCCTTCCTCGTAGAGGTTCCCCTGGTCGTCGCTGTAGGTCTCTATGGCCGCATCGTTGAACTTGTCCGTGTTCTCTGCGATCTGCTCGGCGAGGAACCAGTCGACCGTGAACCCCTCGCGTGCGAGCCGGATCGCCGGATCGATCAGCCGCCGGCGCGAGCAGGTCCCGTAGCGCTGGCGGGCGGTTTCGATTCCCTTGACCGTTCCCGGCGTCCCCATTGCCTCGCCGGTCTCGATGTCCTGATCGTACTCGCCCTCGTGGTGATACAGTTCCGGCGACGCGGTCTGGGAGGCGCGCTCCCGGCTATTGACGCACTCGACGGTATCCGAGTCGGCGTCGTAGACGACCATGAATCCGCCGCCACCGATGCCGGACCCGTGGGGCTGGGTCACGGTCAGTACATACTGGAGCGCGACGGCCGCATCGATGGCGTTCCCCCCGTCCTCGAGCACCTGTGCTGCGACTCCCGACGCGATGGGGTCGACGCTCGAGACCATCCCGTCCGCGGCGGTGACCTCCCGTCCACAAGTGAACTGCGGCTGATCGCAGCTGAAGCCGGGGACGTCGGTAACCGATTGGTAGTCGTCGGCCGCGACCGTCGGCGTCCCGAACGCCAGCGCCCCCGCGGCGACCCCCGCGCTCGAGAGAAAGGCCCGACGCCGGAGTCTCCGGAACGTCGCCGATTCTCCCGTCTGTCCCTCCTCCTTCCGTGGTGTGTCATCTCGTGGCATGACTTTACTGCCATCCGGACACTCACTAGTCGTACCCAAAACCGTTTCGGAAACTACGACCTCCAGGTCGGGAAGAAAATCTCGCTGGAAGTACACTCGAGCATCGAGGAATCATCGAGGTGCCAGGAGATCGGTGCGACGACCGCTTCGGCGTTCCGAGAACGGGGCGGCCGCTACAGTCTCGGCGGGACCCTCGAGCGCGGCGAGTAGCTCGGTCGCCGACCGCTTCGCGGGCCGATTACCCGTCGGCGACGGTGTCGCTTCTGACCACCTTCGATAGCGGGGTTACAGTTCGAGTTCTCGCGTCATACTCGGCAAGCGAGTGCGCCGCGAGCTTCGGCAGGTGTCGGTGATGGAGTTCGATCGGTTCGGTAAATCGGAACGTGGTGTATCCGTTCGGTTTCAATCTCGGCTCGCGGCGTTCAGTCCTCAGCGAGTGTGGCCTCGAGCCGTGCCGCTAACTCCTCGCGGCGCCGATGGTTCGCCTCCGAGTCGAACTCGAGGGCGAGCACTTGCGTTCCCTCGCGCTCGAGCGACCGTCGATAGACGTCCGCGAACGCCGCGGGTTCGACGCGGTCGAACTCGAGGCCGTACAGCTCCGCGAGGGGCTCGAACTCGAGGCCGTGGGGCGTCTCGAACTGCTCGGTAAACGGCGGCTCGAAGTCGGCGATCGGCAGCTTGTGGAAGATCCCGCCACCGTCGTTGTCGAGCAGGACGATCGTCGCATCGACGCCACAGCGATCGACGGCCAGCAGCCCGTTCGAATCGTGGTAAAAGGAGAGGTCTCCGGTGACGAGCACGAGCGGGTCGTCGGTCGCGCTGCCCGCCCCGAGTGCCGTGCTTGCGGTGCCATCGATGCCGCTGGCGCCGCGGTTTCCGAGCACGGTGAGGTCGGCCGAGCGAGGCCGAGCGAACCGATCGGCGTCCCGGATCGGCATGCTGTTGGCGACGACAACCGTCGCGGGATTGGGCGCCTCGTCGAAGACCGTCGCGAGGACGGCCCCCTCGAAGGGGTCGCGCTCGAGCGCCTCGGCCTCGAGGGCACCCTCGAGAACCTCCCGATGGGCGCGTTCGGCCCGGTCGAATCGCTCGACCCACTCATCGGTATCCGCGCCGACGTCCTCGTCGACTTCCTCGAGGCGCCCGTGAACGCCCTCGAGAACCGACTCCGGCGTCGCGGCCAGCAGATCAGTCGCGGTAAAGGTCGCCTCGCGCCACGTCCCGGCGGGATCGAGCAGGTACTGGTCGGCGTCGGCCGCCTCGAGGGCCCGTCGAAGCGGTTTCGAGGTCGGCGAGGCGCCGAACCGGACGACGACGTCGGGCTCCGGGAGAACGTCGGCGTAGGCGTCGTAGCCGCCGTAGACCGGTCCGTCGGCGACACGCTCGCCGAACCGTAGTCCCGAGAGCGGGTCGGCGAGCACCGGAGCGCCGACGCGGTCGGCGAGTGCGAGGACCGTCGCGGGCTCGAGCTCTGCGAGGTCGACTGGATCGGCGGGACCCGCCACGAACAGTGGGCGGTCGGCCGCCGCGAGCGCCCCCGCGAGGTCGCCGACCGCGTCGCTCGTGGCCTCGAGTGTCGGCCGCCCGGTGCGGGCCTCGACGAACGCACCCTCCCGTCCCCGTCCGGCGAGGGTGTCGGCGAACGCGTCGGGTACCTCGTCGGTTTCGGTCGGCTCGAGGGGTTTCCGGAACGGGCAGTTGAGGTGGACGGGGCCCGCGGGCGTACCGACCGTCTCCGCGAGCGCGCGGGCGGCGGTCGTCCGGAGGCTCCGGACCTTCCGCTCGTCGGTCTCGGGGTCGGGCAGCTCGGCGTACCAGCGAACGGCGTCGCCGTACAGCTTGACCTGGTCGATCGTCTGGTTCGCGCCGCTGTCGCGCAGCTCCGAGGGACGGTCTGCGGTCAGCACGAGCAGCGGAACTCGGGCCTGGTTGGCCTCGATGACCGCGGGGTGGAAGTTCGCGGCCGCGGTGCCGGAGGTACAGACCAGCGCGGTCGGCTCGCCGGTTCGTCGGGCTCGGCCGAGCGCGAAGTAGGCCGCCGAGCGCTCGTCGAGCTGCGAGAAGACCTCGATCTCGGGGTGGGCTGCGAAGGCGACCGTCAGCGGGGTCGATCGGCTTCCCGGCGAGAGGCAGACCGCCTCGAGGCCGCCCTTCGCGAGCTCGTCGACGAGCGTGCGACCCCACAGGGTCGCGCGGTTGGGCGCGCTCATCGCAGCTCGTCGAGGATCGGGCGGAACTTCAACTGGACCTCCTCCCACTCCTCCTCGGGGTCGCTGTCGGCGACGATCCCGTTGCCCGCAAACAGTGTTACGGTCTCGTCGGTCGCTACGCCCGACCGGAGGCCGACCGCGAACTCCCCATCTCCGGCGGCGTCGAACCAGCCGATCGGCGCGGCGTACCAGCCCCGGTCGAAGGATTCGGTCTCGCGGATCGTCTCGAGGGCCGCCCCTGGCGGCACGCCGCCGACCGCCGGTGTGGGGTGGAGGGCCTCGACGAGCTCGAGGACGTGCCGATCGGCCTCGAGGGTGGCCTCGATCGGGGTCTGCAGGTGCTGGATCGTCGCCAACCGACGGATCCTCCGGTCGTCGACCGTGAGCTCGCTCGCGAGCGGGGCGAGCTGGTCGCGGATCGACTCGACGACGAGCCCGTGCTCGCGGCGGAACTTCTCGCTGTCGAGCATCCGCTCGACGTGTTCGTCGTCCTCTTCGGGAGTCTCGCCGCGGGGGACGGAGCCGGCCAGCGCCTCCGTCTCGACCCGGTCGCCGCGTTTCGAGACCAGTCGCTCCGGTGGGGCGCCGAAAAAGGTGCCGCTGGTTCCGTCGCCGATCAGGAACCGATAGCAGTTCGGATACTGCCGACGCAGCCGCTCGACGGTCGCGGGGACGTCGATCGGTCCCTCGAGATCGACCGACAGCGCCTGCGCGAGGACGACCTTCGTGAGCTCGCCGGCGTCGATCCGTTCGAGGGCGGCCTCGACCTGGGCCCGCCAGGACTCGATCGGGGTGGTCCGTCGCGTCTCGGCAACGCCCGGTCCTGACCCGCTCGGACGCATCGCCGGCAGCTCGAGCAGGCGCTCGTGCCACGCCTCGAGGCGACGCGTCGCGTCCTCGGCGTCGTCGGCGACCGCAGTGAGCCAGGTGCCGTCGTCGCTGCGCGTGACGAGCACCGCGGGAACGACGAAGGAAGCCGCATCGAACCCGTGCCAGACGCCGCCTGCGTCGTGGCCGTCGTGAAACGAGAAGCCGCCGAACGCGCGCGGACGAGCGACCGCCGGGCCGCAGTGATCCAGGCCGTCGAACGCAGCCTCCGCCTGCGTTCGGATCTCGTCGAACCGCTCCGGACCCCGTGCCCGAAAGCGAGCCGCGACGCCGCGACCGACGACCTCGAGCCCGTCAGGGGTCGCCCACTGCACCCGGCAGGCGTTCTCGGCCTCGACGATCGCGCCGAAGGAGACGTCCTCGAGCTCGCGGCTCCGGCTCG
>PWMF01000076.1 GCA_003559215.1 Natrialbaceae archaeon | reverse complement strand
GTTGAATTAACTACCCCAACCCTAACCGTATAGCCTGAATCATTGATTATATCTAAATCCGCTCTTGTATCTCTACTTGAAGCAAGCACAGCTAAATCTGTAGTAGTACTTAACACCACTTCCGATATAACTGCTTCGTTTCTTCCTAATTCAACAACATCCCGGTATGTGACCAAAGATGTCTGTCCGCTTGGCTCTGAATACAATATAACACCACATATAAGCATTAGCATTATACCTAATATAGCTTTTTTCATATCTATCTCCTTTAATAAATGGGAGGAGTGCGGGCCCAGCACCCCATCCCAAATATATTGTTTACTGTCCTAATGTTCCTGCTACCGTGCTTCGAGTTATCTTATACCAATCTCCACCTGCCACAGTTGAAATAAACAGATTATATTCCGAATCCATTATTACTTCACCCGCATTTGAGGGCGTAGTGTTAGTATCAGTTTCCACAGTAAACACAACGTTTTTGGCTTTCATATCTGTGTTTACCGTAAAAGTACTCCCGTCGTTCAGCGTCATAGAGCTTCCGGATTCAAACGTATATGTTGCGTCATCATTAACATGTACATTTGTGTCTTTTACATCAGACCTTCCTCCGGCTATCGCAACTATCGCAGGTAACATAACTACCATAATTATTGAAAGTAGTTTTTTCATTATTTACCTCCTATGCTGTTCCTGAAGAAGCATTGATTATATCCCTAAAATCATCAAGTAGCTTGTCTCTTTTCCGGCGTTGCTTTTCCCCTTCCTCTTTGTCTTTCTGCTCTATCCAAGCGAGCTCTGACAAATATCTTCCCTTGTAAGGGTAAAGCTCCATTCCTGTATTACCGAAAACGTCACATGTACCGATGATGGGATATTCTGTCTTCTTCGGCCTTTCCATTAGCTTGTTGCGTCGCTCCCGACGAATCCTCTCCAGTTGTATATTCCATACGCCAGAGGCAAGTATATCCTAACCCTAAACTCACCTGTATTCTGGTCTTGGAAAAACTTAATGGTCGGGTCGGAGTCATAAAACGCCATTCCGAATCCACCTATTATTCCAAACCAGTAATAGTCATTAGACAGATACGGCATGTAAATTACATCATACTCGCCCTGTAACTCGTTAGAGTCGTTATTCTGACTTCCTGGCACCAATGCGGAGTTGAGTATCGTTTTAGCTTTAATCTTGTTTTTCTTAACTACAAGCTTCTTATTGTGGTCAAGGTCGATTTCCTGTCCATTTTCCATTTTAGCATTAGTAATAGTGAGCAGGTTATCGGCAGTTACAAGACTATCATACGATAATACTTCAGCGTCAAGTGCGTTGTAGTATTCATCGCCATTCTTGGCTTCTCTTTTGTTACCCGATTTAGCAAGCAAAGGCTTACCATCATACACTAAATCACCTGAGGCGTCTGTGGCCGTGGGGCAAGTGTTGTTGTATATAGCGTCTCCACCTGCTTCAAATCCCCTATCCAGTAACTTAGCGACTATCCTGTCCTTAGTCATTCTTACCGCCCTGGGTAGGTCATTCTTGGCGTAGTCTTTTAAGAAAGAAGCGGCTCTATTAAAGTCCTCGTCAAGTTCTTGTGACGCAGGCACAATAACAGAATGCCTTCTTTTCTTAATAAGTACCGTAAAACCCTCTGTAGGGTTAAACAGCTCTATAGCCTCATTCTCATCCTTTTCAGGAATCTCATCCATCCCAACACCAGAAGTCATACTGGCGTGGTCTCCCTTTATATCTTCAAAGCTTTTCACATCAGCTATTTTGTCATACTTGGTTTCGTGCTGCTTATAATCTTCTTGCACTCCATCCCAGTACCACTCATAGCCTTCAGCTATTGCTTTTTTAAAGTCCTCTCTCGAAGTAACCATTATTCATTCCTCCTTATATCGTATTGGCTTCTGTATTAGCTATAGCGACATCGGTGTTAACCTTGACGTATAGCGTATTAGCACTCGCACTTCCACCGACTATCGTAAGTATCATATCCGCAGATGTTGTACTATCCAAATCAACATACTGGACATCAGACACAACCTTGACAGCCGCTATTGTACCTATCAGCTTGTCTATATCTTCCTGTGTTACGGTTGCGTCGACTGACCCGTCATATATAGGGCCTTCGTATGTCACCGCATTAGAACCGAAACACGATATTTCTATAGGCGTCTTATCATCTCCGTCTGAGCTTCCTGTAGTTCCCACGAAATTAACATAGCCGTCAATAACTGATTCGCCGTCTTCTATGGCGTCAAAGTTACCAGAACCGTCTCTCTTTACAAAACGGAGACTCCGGGCTTTGAACGTCTCGCTCGCACCCAGTGGCTTTTCGTCGGTATACTCAGCGAGATGTCCATTCCGAACTATCCCAAGTTTGAGTTTCTGCATTTTATTATCCTCCTATCTCCTCGCCTTTAAGGCTTTTCTCTTCTTTTCAAGAATCTTCTGAGCTTGTTTTATATCACAGTTGTACTTCGTAGCCATCTTACGGGCCTCGGCTTCATTGCCAGTAGCACCTTCTTCGCTTCCGCCGCCATGCTGTGTTTCAGTAGGTGCCTCTTTCTTTTCTTCCCTCCTGCCTACTATCTCATCCAGATGTCGGTCAATGACCCTTGCCTTGGCTATCTCAACCGTTTCCTTGTTCTCCCACGTTGCTGGGGGATACTTATCAAGCTCTTCTTCGATTTCATTCCGATACTTAGAAACTATGCCTTTACTGTCTTTCCTTTCTAACTCATCCAGGTTCGTCTCTCTTGACTGTACCAGGCTTCGTTCTTTCAGCGGCGACAGTTCCTGCTTTAGCTGTTCTTGATGTCTCTTCATTCTCTGCTCAACAACACCCATTACCTTACCAGCCAGCTTTCTATCGTATTCGTCGAGGTCTGCGAATATGTCTTCCTTGATTTCTTTCTGGCTATCACCCGAATCCATCTTGGCTTCTATTTCCGCTATCTTTTGACTAAGCTGGTCGTTCTGCTCAACCGCCTTCTGATATTTCCTCTCATACTCTTTTACCCTGTTTTCGAGAGGTACGCCTTTCTCATCAGTCTTCTTGGCTACTTCCTTCTTACCCTCCGGAGCTGGGTTGCCTTGTTTCTCCTGTTTCGTTTTTTCTTCACTTGCCATAGTTTCCTCCTGTAATACTGCTCGGTTACGCCGAGAGATTCGATTCAGCCTGCTCAGCCTTCTTAACTATTATTTCAGGATACTTCTGTAAATTGTCCAGAAGCTCCAGTTTAGCCATTATCCTGGCCGAGGCAAGCCCTACTTCACCTATGTCCTTTCCCTTGCTTATGCTCCTAAGCTGATGGTTTAAGGACTCCTTTAACGAATCTATAAACCTCATATAATGTTTATAGCCTTCATTTTTAAATAAAGCCTTATACTCTTCCGCTTCTCTTCTAAGGCTTCTAACTCTTTCCGCCGACTCCTGACCCTGTAGCTTTCTGTAATCTTTCACTTCCCTAATGACATTACGCTTCCGGGTATAGTCTGCCTGTCTTGTTTTAATCTTATCAAATACACTCATGACGTGCCCCCCATCTGCTGACTCATCTCTTCAAGCGTCTGGTCGTCTAAATTTTCTAATATTTGCCTTACTTGCTGCACCTGCTGCCCTGCAGCCTGCTGCTGTTGCTGTCCTGCCTGCTGCTGGGCCATCTGTTGCTTCATAGCGTTCATCTGTTGCTGTTGCTCTTCAGGCGGGATTATATGATCCTTATATCTCTCTACGGTTCCACCTAAGGCGTCTATAATCATTGAAATAAACAGGTATTTCTTCTCGGCATCCTGGAACAGCTCGGGCGCCATCTGACCAACAACACCCATTGCGTGCATAATGTTATTCAGCTCAAGCGATTTGTTTACTGCTGTTGTACTGCCGTGGGGTACATATCGCACGTTTAAATCCATATCGCCAGGGTCTACCTCCATTAACTCTTCCCCCTTGTAAAATAATAGGTCTTCCGGGTTATACTGCATTACAAGCCCTTCTACCTGTTTAGCCAACATCGCATTTCCCATTTGTAATGCTTTCACCACGTCGTCTATCCTAACGCTTGCCTGTTGTAATAGCATGGCGGTTTTGGCTGCCGGTGCCCCTGGGTCTATCGGGTCAGCTCTTCCACTCATTCCAGAGGTGATACCCTCCGTCTGTTCAGCCATCTTCTGAACCACATGAATCAAATCTACACTCTCCATTCCCCCGTATTCCATAGTAAACGGTCTAACCTTTCCGACGTCCGACTCGTTAAAAAACGCACCTGGGCCCCATTGAACGTTCTGATAACTATCTGAATCGTTTGTTGATACCATAGGCGGCTT
>PWMF01000160.1 GCA_003559215.1 Natrialbaceae archaeon | reverse complement strand
CCGTGGTTGCCGGTGCTCGAGGCGACGATTCGGTCGTGCCCGCGAGCGAGGACGTTCGAGACGACGAGCGCGTTGAGCCGATCCTTGAACGACCACGTCGGGTTGACCGTCTCGTTCTTGACGAGGGTCGTCACCCCGTCCGCGAG
Organism: Natrialbaceae archaeon; assembly: GCA_003559215.1. Classification (GTDB taxonomy): domain Archaea; phylum Halobacteriota; class Halobacteria; order Halobacteriales; family Natrialbaceae; genus Natronococcus. The sequence continues at coordinate 4,190 of PWMF01000160.1, read as the reverse complement.
CTCTGCGGAAAGGAGCGGCGTCCACCCCTCGCCGAGCGTGATCGGGGTCTCTGGGACGAGTGGCAGGGCGTCGCGGTAGCGCCACATGCTCGGGGTGGCCGCATCGGTCGGGAGTTCGGCGGGAGCGTCCCCGTCGGGAACGAATTCCAGCGCACCGTCGCAGACCGGACAGCCGGACGGGAACGTGTCCGGATCGACGCGTTCCGCACACGATCGGCAGGCGAGTTCGAGGTCCATGTCCGAGAACCACCAGCCGAAACGAAAAGCGTTCGGAACGCCCGGTGGGCCGTGCCCTGGCGCTGCCCCTTCGCGGGGGGAGCCAGTCCAACACCGGAGTGCCGTGCTGCGCACCTCGCTGGAGTGCTGTGCTGGACCCTCCCAGCACAGTCGCGCACGTGCCGTCGAGTACGTGCGCGGACGCACCGGACCGACTTCCTGGCCGATCAGTTTGGACCGATGTCCGGCAGGTCCGTTCGGGAAGGATGTCCCTGCCCATCCGTTCGGGACCGGCGTCTCGGTCGACCCGTTCGGGATCGACGTCCCGGCTGGTCCGATTGGGCCGCCGCCCCTACTCGTTTCGAGCTCGTCCGTATCCACTCGGTTTTTCACGGCGAGCGACGAATCACGAGGTATGGCCGACGAATTACTGTTGCTCAATCCCGGCCCGGTACCGGTCACAGATCCCGTCCTCGAGGCGATGGCCGAACCGATGGTCTCGCACCGTTCGACCGACTTCGAGGCCGTCTACGAACGCGCCCAGAACGGCCTCGACTACGTCTTCACCCGATCGACGCTCGACGGCGAGTCGACGTCAGCGGGCGGGACGAGTCTCCTCCTCAACGGAACTGCGACGATGGGGATGGAGGCGGCCGTCGCGAACCTCGTCGGTCCCGGTGACGAGGTCGTCGCACTCGCGAACGGGAAGTTCGGTCGGCGATTCTCGCGCATCGCCGAACGCTACGCGACGGTACGAACGGTCGAGGCCGAGTGGGGGCAGTCGTTCGACCTGGACGCGGTTCGCGAGGCGATCACCGTCGACACCGACCTCGTGACGATGGTCCACAACGAGACGAGCACCGGGCTGCTAAACCCCGTCGCGGCGGTTGGCGAGCTCGCAGCCGCCCACGACGCCCGGTTCGTCGTCGACGGGGTCACCAGCCTCGGCGGGGACGAGTTTCGCATCGACGACTGGCACGTCGATGTCGCGATCACCGACGCCCAGAAGGCGCTGGCCGCGCCGCCGGGGATCAGCGCGATGTACGTGAGCGACCGCGTCGCGTCCGAGCTCGACGGGAGCCGGGCCCCGTTCTACGCCGACCTCGAACGCCACCTCGCGAAGGCCGACGACCACCAGACGCCATTTACGAGCGCCGTGCCGCTATTCCGCGCGATGGCGGTCGCCGTCGAGGAAATCGTCGACGAGGGGATGCCCACACGAATCGCCCGCCACCGCCGACAGGCGGCCGCGTTCCGCGCCGCATTCGACGCGATGGGGCTCGAGCCGTTTCCCGATCCGGCCGGACCGACGGCACGCTCGAACACGGTGACGGCGATTTCGCTCCCCGACGCCGTCCGCGACAACCACACGGCCTTCTTCGACGCCGTCCGCGAGCGGAACGTCGCCATCAGCGGTGGCCAGGCGCACCTCGCCGGTCGGATCTTCCGCGTGAGCAACATGGGGAACCTGTCCGGGGAGCAGGTGCTCCGGGGCGTCAACGCCATCGGCGAGTCGTTCCGCGACGTCGGTGTCGACGTCGACCTCGACGCGGCTGTCGACGCGGCCGAGACGGAACTCGGCTCGTAGTCCTCAGCGATTTTCGTCGTCCAGCGCTTCGTCACCCGTCGTCTCGTCGTCCAGCTTTTCGTCACTCGATGTCTCGCTGTCCAGTGCTTCGTCTCCCGTCATCTCGTCGTCCAGCATCTCGTCGTCCAGCATCTCGTCGTCCAGCATCTCGTCGTCTCTCGATTCGTCGTCCACCTGCTCATTCCTCGACTCGACGTCCGGTCCTTCGATTGGAATGTCGGTCCACGTCGCCGACTCGTCGGTTCGGTCGATCGACCACTCGTCGCTCGATCGGGCGATGGCCGTCCCACTCTCGTTCGGGGCGCGGTGGGTTCCGTACAGCGGCCGCCGGTCGACGTCTCCCATCCCTGTCGCGACGAACGAGTCGAGGTGCATGGGATTGAACAACCGCGCGACCTGCTGTCCGACTAGCCCACCCACGGTGTAGCCGACCGTTTGCTCGGCGATTCGGCCGGGCACGTACCGGCCGATCGTTCCCCGAACGACCAGGCGGCCGACCAGTGCACCGACGACCTTGCCCATCCGCTCGTACTCCATCGGATCGTCGAGGTTCTCCCCGGCGAGGAGTGCCCGGAGGTCGACCGCCTCCATGACGTCGGCGATCGTATCCGCCGCGAGGTACGCTTCCAGCCCGCGCTCGAAACTTCGGATAAGTACGTCGGGGACGTCGTTTGGTCTGGCTGTCATGGTGCGCTGTACGTGACCGAACCGTGACTACGGACGGCTTGCGCTCGCCGGGTCACTATGCAGTCGTGCCACCACCTGCGTCTGCTCCGTCGACAGGTCGTCGGCCATTGGGTCGTCTGCTGGCTACGCCCGCAACCGACGTCGACCCTTGCGTCGCCTGTTAGCTACGCCCGCAACCGACGTCGGGCCCGCGGTCGGTATCTGGACCCGCGGTCGGCATCGGAGGCGACGAGCGGACATCCGGTGCGACACGATCCTGGTACCGCCTTCAGGTGGTGCTACTACCGTACGGGCCGTCCTGGGGGCGAATTATCAACGATCCCACCACGTCACCTAAATCAGTTCGGCACGAACCCACCTGCTAATGGGTGATCAGGTCGGAACACCTGCCGCGTTTTTCTGGGGTGGTGAGAGCGATGCGGAGCCCCGTCTTCGATTTCAGACCCTCGTGAACACGGTCGACGACGGTATCTACCAGCTCGACACCGAGGGCCGCTTCGTCGCCGTCAACGACGTCATCGTCGACACGTCGGGCTACGCCCGGGAGGACCTCCTCGGCGAACACGTTTCGATCCTCGTCGAGGATGCGGACGCCGAACGTCTCGAACGTGAGATCCGCGCACGACTCGAAACCGGGACGGATCCCACCACCACGTTCAACCTCGTGGTCGAGACTGCCGATGGCGACCGCATTCCCTGCGAGCTTCGATTCAATCTCGTCGTCGACGACGGCGAGTTCGAGGGTACCGTCGGCGTCGTCCGGACGGTCGCGGACCACGACCGGACGAACGATCTCTTGCCCTCGATCTGGGAGACCTACGAGTCGATCTCCTCCGTCATCGACGAGGCCGACGTCGGCGTGTTCGTCCTCGACGACAAATTCGAGGTCGTCTGGATCGACGAAACGACCGAGGAGTACTTTGGCGTCGATCGACGCGACGTCATCGGTCAGGACAAGCGCTGGCTCATCGAGGAGCACATTCGAGACCGGGTCGCCGATCCGGAGACGTTCGTGGAGACGGTCCTCGCGACCTACGACGACAACACCTACGTCGAACAGTTCGAGTGTCGGATCACCCCAGGTGCGGACCGGGAGGCGCGCTGGCTCGAACACCGCAGCAAACCGATCGAGTCGGGCCGGTATGCCGGTGGCCGCATCGAACTGTACTACGACGTTACCAATCGGAAGGAGGCAGAGCGAGCCAGAGCGGAGAGCGACCAGCGATTCCAGTCGCTGGTCGATGCGGTCGAGGAATATGCGATCTTCATGCTCGACCACGAGGGGAGTGTCGTCAGCTGGAACGAAGGGGCGGAACGGATCAAAGGCTACAGCAAAGCCGAGATTCTCGGTGAACACTTCTCGACGTTCTACACGGAGAAAGCGCGGGCGGATGGCACTCCAGAACGGAATCTAGCGGAAGCCAGGGACGCGGGAACGACCGAGCACGAGGGCTGGCGCGTCCGTGCGGACGGCTCGCGGTTCTGGGCGAACGTGACGATCACGGCCCTCCACGACGATGGCGAGTTGCAGGGCTACGCGAAGATCACTCGTGACATGACCGATCGACGCGAGCAGGAGCAACGGCTGCGCCGCGAGTACGAGTTGACCGAGCAGATACTGGAGACGAGTCCGGTCGGCATCGCCGTCGTGAATCCGGATGGGTCGACAGCCAGAGCGAACGCACAGATGGGAGAACTG
>PWMF01000213.1 GCA_003559215.1 Natrialbaceae archaeon | reverse complement strand
TCTCGCGGACCGACGAACCGAACCCGCCACTGCTTTGGGATCCCCCTCCCAATACGGCGCTATGTCCACCGATCCGGACCTCGTTTCGCTGCGTCGAGACCTCCACCGCAAACCCGAACCCGCCTGGCGGGAGTTCTACACCACCGCGCGGATCGTCGAGGAGCTCGAGGACCGCCTCGAACTCGACGAGCTCCACGTCGGCCCCGATGCCATCGCGGCCGAACATCGCATGGGCGTCCCCGACGAGTCCGAACTCGAGACGTGGTACGAGCAGGCTCGCGAGCACGGCGCCGACGAAGCCGTCCTCGAGTCCCTCAAGGGGGGGTACACGGGCGCCGTCGCCGTCCTCGAGCGCGGCGAGGGACCGACGGTCGGGCTGCGGGTCGACATCGACGGCCTCCCCCAACCCGAGTCGGAGGATCCGGACCACCTTCCCGTCGCGGAGGGCTTTCGCTCCGAACACGACGACGCGATGCACGCCTGCGGTCACGACGCCCACGCGACGATCGGGATCGGCGTCCTCGAGGCGATCGCCGAGAGTGACTTTTCGGGGACGCTGAAGGTGTTCTTCCAGCCCGCCGAGGAGGTCGTCGGGGGCGGGAAGTCGATGGCCGAGAGCGAGCACATCGAAGACGTCGACCACCTGCTCGCGCTCCACATCGGACTCGACCACCCCACCGGCGAGATCGTCGCCGGGATCGACGGCTTTCTGGCAGTTCGACACCTCGAGGCGACGTTCACCGGCGAGCCGGCCCACGCGGGCGGTCACCCCGAACAGGGTCGCAACGCCGTCCAGGCGATGGCGACGGCGGTCCAGAACTGCTACGGCATCCCGCGCCACAGCGACGGCCAGACCCGGATCAACGCGGGCGTCGTCGAGGGCGGTAGCGCGGCGAACGTCATCCCGGAGGAGGCCCGCATCGTCGCCGAGGTGCGGGGCGAGACGACCGAGCTGATGGAGTACATGTACGAGAAGGCCGAGCGCGTGATGCGATCGGCCGCCGAGATGCACGACTGCGAGGTCGACCTCGAGATCGGCGCCGCCGCCCCCAGCGCCACGAGCGATCAGGCGCTCGTCGACGTCGTCGACGACGTCGCGAGTGGGGTCGACGGTGTCGAGCGCGTCCTCGAGCGCGACCAGCTCGGGGGCAGCGAGGACGCGACCTTCCTCATGCGGGAAGTGCAGCAAAACGGTGGGCTGGCCTGTTACGTCGGCGTCGGCACCGACCACCCCGGCGGCCACCACACGTCGACGTTCGACGTCGACGAGGCGAGTCTCGGGCAGGGGATCGAGACGATCGCGGGCGCGATCGAGCGGATCGGGCTCGAGCGTCCCTGACGGAGCGATTCCCGCAACCGGCTGGCTACGATACCGAATCGGAGCGGACCTGTTTACCCGGTGAAGTTTATCACCTCTCGACCGAAACGGTCGAGTAGTGATTCGACCCCGTCCGCAGTCTCGCTGCTCGTCCCCCGTTCCTCGAGAGGCCCGTCGAGAGGTGATCGAGCCGTGAGTTCGGCCCGCGTCCGGCTCGGCCTCTGGACGCGAATGGCCCTCGCGTCCGCCCTCTGTCTCCTGTTGGTTGCCGCCGTCGTCGTCGCCGGACTGGTGCTCGTCGCCGTTCCGGTCGCCGGCTTCGTCTGGTACGCGGTCGACGTCCTCGCGTTCGTCCTCCCTGTCCCGGTCGCGACGGTCCTCGCGGTCGCCGCCGTCGCCCTCTCGCTGTTCGCCGTCGAACTGGCTCTTCGATCCCTTCGAACGGCCCGGGAGAACGCGGATTCGGTGCGACCCGGCCCGATCGCGGAGGGCGTCGTCGAGCTGGGCGCGTACGTCCTCCTGCTCTCCTCGCTGCTCGTCGCCCTCGCGACCCTGCCGTTCGCTCGCGACGTCCTCCCGCCGGCAATCTTCGCGGCGCTCGTCGTGCCCGGCGTCTTCTACCTGCTTACGATATCGTACGTCTGGGCCGCCCGAGCCTGGGTCCGATCGCGAAGCGACGACGAGAGCCGACTCGAGCGAAGCGCCGCGGGCGATCAACTGCTCGTCGCCGTACTCGCTGTCGGCTACCTGACCCTCGCGTACTCGGAGCTGTTCGGCGTCGTGCTCGTGGTTGGACTCGTCGCGACCGGACTGGCCGCGATGCTCGCCCCCGACGCGCTCGACGTCGCCCGAAACCGGCTCGTGGGGTACGTGGACGACGGAGACGGGAGCGAAACTGAGGCGGTTTCCGAGGACACGTACCACGGTATCGCAGACGAGGCCCGGCGCCTCGCAGCCCGTCTCGAGCGTGCGCCGGGCCCGGGGCCGGCGGTTCCCCTCGCGCTCGTCGCCGCCGCCCTCCTCGCGGGGAGCTACGTGGCGGCGACGATCCGGCCGACCGAGACGCTGGCCGTCGCCGTCGGCGCGGTCGCCGCGTCGGCGTTCGTTGGCGGTCACTTCGTCGACGCAGTTCGCGGCGAGCTCGGGGGCGACGTCGCCGTCCTCCGGACCCTCGAGTTCGAGGACGATCACGACCACGGCTCGGTTGCCGAAACGACCGTAGACGACCGCGAACTGGCCACCATCCGGACGACCGTCGCGCGACTCGCCGGTCAGGCGGACGTTCCGGCCCCCGGCCTTCGGCTCGTCGACCGGCGGACGCCGACCGCGCTCGCCGTCGGCTACCGACCCGCGACGTCGACGATCGTGCTCTCGCGAGGGATCGTCGACTCGCTCGAGGGCCGGGAACTCGAGGCCGTGCTGGCTCACGAGATCGCCCACGTCGCGAACCGCGACGCGGCGGTGTTGACCGCGCTGTCGGCACCCGGCAGCGTCGCGCGGACGGCGACCGGTCGGTACGGGTTCAATCCGGTACTCGAGCCGTTGGCGATGCTCACCGACGCCGTCAGTCGCGCCGCCGTCGCGTTCGTCGCCCGCGGCCGGGAGTACGCCGCCGACGACGGCGCGGTCGCGATCACGGGCGATCCGGCGGGACTGGCCGGCGCCCTCGAGACGCTCGACACTGACCTCGAGCGCCGTCCGGAGTCGGATCTCCGGGAAAAGGACGTGACGACGGCCTTCTCGATCGTTCCGCCGCCGTGGGAGGAACACCGGTTCTTCGACCGGACGCGGCGACTTCTGGCCCGCGGACTGTTCGGGACCCATCCCGCGACCGAGCGTCGGATCGATCGGCTCCGGGCTCGCCTGTAACGGCTGATCCGCTTAGCTCGAGTCGTCGTTCGCCCGCGAGACCGTTCCCTCGGCGGTGGAGATCCGGGATTCGGCGCCGACCTGGAGGTCGTCGTCCTCGAGAACGATCGCGTTTCCGGTACCGAACATGCCGGCACCCTCCTCGAGGTCGTGGCCGCGCTCCTCGAGGTCATCGCGGACGGCCTCGGAGAACTCGGTCTCGATCTGGAGGGTGTTGTCGGCCTCGTAGGGGTAATCGGTCGAGGGAAACGCAGTGCTCACGAACCGCGGGCGGTCGACCGCCGCCTGGGCATCCAGCCCGAACCCGGCGACGTTGAGAAACTGCTGGGTCTGACCCTGCGATTGGGTGTCGACGCCGGTGACGCCGCCCAGTACGTACGGGCCGCCATTCCGGAGCGCCATGTAGGGGTTCGAGGTGTGTCGAACGGCGTATCCGGGGGTCAGCCGGTTCGGGTCGTCGTCCTCGAGCGCGAGCATCCGCATCCGGTTGTTGATATGAATTCCCGTGTCACCGATCACGAGAAACTGCGCGCCTAGGCTCGTCGTCACCGCGGCCGCGTTGCCCTCGTCGTCGACGACGTGAAACGTAGTGGTGTGATCGGCGCCGGTCTCCTCGAGTCCGGTCTCGATCGGCCACTCCATCGCCTCGTCCATGTCGATCCGGTCGCGCTGGCTCGCCGCGTACTCGTCGTCGAGGAGGTCTTCGACCGGAACCTCGACCCGGTCGGGGTCGCCGACGTGGTGGTGCCGATCCGCGAAGGCGAGCTTGATCGCCTCGGTCTGGAGGTGGACCGCGTCGGCGTCGTCCGGCTCGAGGTCGCCGAACTCGTACTCCTTCAGGACGTTCAGCGCCAGCAGCTGGGTGATCCCCTGGCTGTTCGGCGGGTTCTGGTACACCTCGAGGTCCTCGTCGTACTCGATCGAGAGCGGGTCGACAATCTCGGCCTCGAACGCTTCGAACTCCTCGAGGGTTAGGTAGCCGCCGTGCTCGTCCGAGTACTCGACGATCGCCTCGGCGATCGGCCCGCGGTAGAAGTAGTCCCGGACGGCTTGGATCCCGTCCGCTCGTTCGTCTTCGCTGGCGTAGGCGTCGGCCATGGCCTCGAACGTGTCTGCCATCGCGTCCTGGGTGACGGTGTCGCCCTCCTCGAGGAGGTCGCCATCGTCGTGGTAAATCTCGGCCGCGGCGGGTCGGTCCGCGATCAACTCGGCCTCGCCCTCGAGCCAGCCCTCCATCTCCGGGCTGACCGGGTACCCCTCCCTGGCGAGGTCGATCGCGGGCTCGAGGACGTCCGGGAGTTCCAGTTCGCCGTACTCGGCGAGCCACAGCATCCAGCCGTCCCAGGCGCCGGGAACGACGGCCTGGTGGATCCCTGCCTCGTCAGCGCGCTCCTCGTAGTCCTCGGGTGTGGCTTCCAGCCCGACCGGGCCGACGCCGTCCAGACTGGTCACCTCGTCCGCCTCGGTATCGTAGTACAGCGCCCACGTTCCGCCGCCCAGCGCCGAGGAGAACCAGGGTTCGACGACGCTCAGGCCGCAGGCGACCGCGACGGCGGCGTCGGCGGCCGTCCCGCCCGCCTCGAGGGTCTCGAGGCCGGCCTCTGTCGCGAGGTGATGCTGGGAGACGACGGCCCGCCGGTCCCCGCCCGACCGTTCCGCGGGTCCGTCGCTCGAGAATCCGGCACAGCCGGCGAGACCCGCGGCGCCGGCTCCGGCGCTCGTCATCAGAAACTCTCGACGGCGAACGTTCGTTCCCATACTCGAGGCCGGCGACGCGAGAACAAAAGCGAACGGGTCGATTCGATCCGTAGCGAGATGTTACGGTCCGTGCGAGAACGGAGATGGAGCGTCCTCGGGCGAACCGGCGGCGGGTCGATCGGCCGTCTCAGGCGGACGGAGACGGCGTCGGTGTCGACCGATCAGTAGTCGTCTTCGTCTTCGTAATCGTCGTCGTAGTCGTCTTCGTCGTCGTAGTCGTCTTCGTCTTCGTAGTCGTCGTCGTAGTCGTCTTCGTGGGCAGCTTCGTCCTCGCCCGGGCTCGCGTCTACGACGATTTCCAGATCGAACGCCTCGTCGGCCGGTGCGGCCTCTGGGTCGAGGTAGCCGACCGCGAACGCACTGTAGACACACCCGGCTTTCGGTGCGACTTCGAACTGGGCGACGACATCGCCGTCATTGCACTCCGTTGCGGGCCGAACCTCGAGACAGTAGGTGCCGGCGGGAACCTCGAGCGCCTCGGCGTCGCCGAACGCGACGTCCTCGAACAGCACCGTTTCGCCGTCTCCGACGGTGACGTCGACCGCCGGGGCGTCCGGCGAGGCGTGGACGAGGCGAACCCGGCCTTCCTCGCCGGGGTCGCTCACGTCGTCCTCGAGGACCGCCGGCGCGAAGGGCTGGTTCTCCTCGCTCAGTTCGCCCAGCGCGGCGATCGTGAATGCGCCCTCGGCGAGCTCGAGCTCCTCGTCGAAGACGACGGTATCCGGGTCCTCGGTCGCCGAAATAGCGACGTTGGCGGTTCCGACCGGCAGCTCGAGATACTCGCTGACGGCGCGGAACGGAACGTCCTCGAGGACGGCGTCGCCCTCGACGCTGACGTCGACGTTCGGCGCGTCCGGCGAGAGGTGGGCTGCCCGCACCTGTGCTACCTCCGCTTCGTCGTCGTGGTCGTCGTACTCGTCATCGTGGTCGTCGTCGTGATCGTCGTCGTCCCCCCCGTGCTCGTCGCTCGTCCCGCTGAAACTGGCCGCAACCAGTCCGGCTCCGGTGGCTCCGATCAGCGTTAGCGCGCGTCTGCGGGTGTGTCCTTGCGACATAGACACATGTTGGGGATTCTCAACATTATCGGGTTTCCCTAACAGAGTAGGGTGACAAGAACTGGCGAGACTGGGCCCAAGTGGGACCTGGTGGACGAATGGGTTCGCTCGAGTATCCCGAACACGCGGCGGTTCCTGGTGGGGGAGACGGCGGGTAGACCGACATCGGAGTGGCGGCGCCGTGTCACAGCTGCGTTGCCCGCCGGGCGAAGAACCGCGACGCTAGTACTTGGGGTCGGCGCCCGTCGTCTCGTACACCGCCTCCATCAGATCGTCGCGGCGATCCTGCCAGCTGTCGAGGGCGCCGGGATGCGAGGGGTAGTGGCCGTAGTGTTCGAGCAGGTCGTCCGCATACCGCTTCGTCCTGTAGAGGTTCCAGATCGTCCCCCAGTGGTCGCGGCTCTTGAGCAGCGCCTCGAGCTTGAGCTTCGTGCCGATGTCCGTGCTGCCCGAGTACAGCGCCTCGGCGAGCTTGTCGCCGGGCATCGCCGCGAGCAGCCCCATCAGGTCGTCGACGTCGACGGCCGTCGAGAGGATGTTGTAGACGTCCAGGGCGGCGTAACGGGCGCCGAAGTGGTCCATTACGCGCTGGTTGTACTCCCAGAGAGCGCGCTCGCCGACGTCGCCGGCCTCGATCCCCTCGACGGCGGCCTCGGCAGCGTACTTGCCGGCGTAGGCCGCGCCGGCGATCCCGCCGCCCGTCGTCGGGTTGACATGGCCCGCGGCGTCGCCGACGGCCATGTAACCGGGGTGAACCGCCGAGTCGTAGGGCCGACGAGTCGGGAGGGCTGCGCCGAGCTTGTCGTCGACCTTGGCGCCCTCGAACTCCGATCGGCTCCGGAGATCCCGCTTCAGGCTCTCGACGAGCTTCATCGGCTCCTCGGTCATCTGGAAGCCCAGCCCGACGTTGATCTCGGTCTCCGTACGCGGGAAGTACCAGAGATAGCCCGCCGCGCGCTCGGTCGGTTTGAACACCAGGGCGTCGGACCACTCGACGGGGTCGTCGACGTGGACGACCTCGCGGTACCCCGAACAGAAGTGGGTGTAGTCCACGTTCGTGTCGAACGTCGACTCCGAGAAGTCGACGTGGTCCTGTAGCACCGACAGCGAGCCCGCCGCGTCGATGACGACCTCGGCCTCGTACTCGACGGGGTCGCCCCTCCGCATCGCCCGAACGCCCGTTACACGGCCGTCCTCGGCCTGGGTAACGTTCTGGACGACGGTGTCGTAGTGAATCTCAGCGCCCGCGTTCGCGGCACCCTCGATGACGAGTTTGCCGTACTCCCAGCGATCGATGACCGCCAGCTCGCCGGGGATCGGGATCTCGAGAACGGTGTCTTCCTGGGGAATCTCGAAGCGGCCGTGGTCGACGTCGGTGTTCGTGAAGGCGGGCTCGATCTGAGATCTGGGGATTGCGTCGGGGAAGTCCGCTGCGCCCTTCAGGGCGTCCCCGCAGGCGATGTGGCCCGCCTCCTGCTCGGACTTTCGCTCGAGAAGGACCACGTCGTACCCCTCGCTCGCGACGGTCGCTGCGGCGTAGCTGCCCGCGGTTCCGGCGCCGACGACGACCACGTCCGGCGACCGAGTCTCGGAGACCGCGCCGGCGGCCGACTGCTCCTGCGTACTCATATGGAACAGTGTGAACTGCGAGGTAAGAAAACGTTTTATGTGCGATTCCTCGCCAGGTCGGCTCACGACCCGCAATCACGGCGCTCGGTTCGGTCGATTTCGTCGGAACGGCGGCCACGGATCGTAATAAAGAGTTTTAGTGCGGTCTTCCGTACCGGTCGGTATGACTGAGTATACGATCGAGTTCGTCGGCACCGGCGAGTCGATCACCTGCACGGACAAGGAGACGATCCTCAGCCGCTGTCTCGAGGAGGGCATCGCCCAGGAGTTCTCCTGTCGAGTGGGGATGTGTCTGGCCTGTACCGCCGAGATCCTCGAGGGCGAGGTCACTCAGCCCGCGGCTCGCGGGTTCACCGAGGAGGAAGCCGAGAACTACGCGCTGACCTGCATGGCCCGGCCGCAGTCAGATCTGAAACTCGAGCGGGGGAAGTACCCGCCGAGCATCGAGGGCGACCTCGCGGGGGGCGAACCGGCGACGGCCGACGACTGATTCTCTCGTCGGGCGCGACGGTCGTGCGTCGCTGCCGCACACCCGCGGTAGGGATTCCCGACTGGTCGCCCTACGAGCGGTATGTACCCCACGAGGCGCGAGCTGCTCGCGACGGCGACGGCGGCCGCAGCGGCGTCGCTCGCGGGCTGCGTCGGTGACTCGGACGCGATCGGTCCGTACGAACCCGACAGCGGATCCGAGGACGTGGCTGTAGAGCCGATGACCGCGTCCCCCGACGAAACCGCCATCGACGAGACGGCGCTTCCGATCGCGGACGATCAGCTTCCGGTTAGCTACTCGCTCGAGACGCTCCGCGAGGAGGTCCTCGACGGCGGCGTTCCCCAGGACGGCATCCCCTCGATCGACGATCCGGCGTTCGAACCCGTCGCAGACGCCGACGACCGGTTCCGCGAGGACGATCCCGTCTTCGGCGTCCTCCGCGACGGCGAGGCGCGAGCCTACCCGCAGTCGATCCTCGTCCACCACGAGATCGTCAACGACGAGATCGGCGGCGAGCCGCTCGTGGTCACCTACTGTCCGCTGACGGGGACCGCGATGGGGTTCGAGCGGGGCGGCGTCGAGTTCGGCGTCTCCGGGAACCTGGTGAACAGCAACCTCATCATGTACGATCGGGAGGATGAGAGCCTGTGGCCCCAGATGCTCGGGACGGCGATCGACGGGCCGCTCGAGGCGGCCTCGCTCCGGGAGTTCCCGGTTCACTGGAGCACCTGGAACGACTGGCGGGAGACCTACCCCGACTCGACGGTGCTCACCGAAGACACTGGGTACGTCAGGGATTACGACGACGACCCCTACGGGATGTACAACCCGGTCAGCGGCTACTACCGCGAGGACAGCGATCCGATCTTCGAGCCGCTGCGAAGCGACGACGATGAGCCGCCAAAGCGGATGGTTCTGGGCGCCCGACCGCCCGAGGGACCACTCTCGATCGACCACGAGACCCTCGCGGCGGAGCGACTGCTCGAGATCGACCACGAGGACGCGACCCTGCTCGCGGTTCACGACCGATCGATAGACGTCGGTCACCTCTACCGTAATCCGGACGCGGAGGCGTTCGAACTCGAGGACGACCGGCTCGTCGACGCGGACGGCGAATCGTACGCGCCCGACGAGGCGCCTCTCGAGCGGGTGTACGCCTACGACGCGATGTGGTTCGCGTGGGCCGGGTTCTACCCCGACGGCGTGCATTTCGGGTGATCGCGATGACGGCGTTTTTCCCCCAAGCGGTTCGAACGCGGCTGCGGGATACGATCCGGGCGAGCCGGCTCGCTATCGGCCGTCCCGACGCCCTCGCGGTCGCCGGGCTCGTCGCGACGGCCTACTTCGCGGGATATTTTTGGGCGACCGACCGGCTCTCGGTCCGGAGCGGGCTCGGCGGCTCCGTGACCGTCGTCGACGAGCCGCTGGCGAGAGCGTTCGAGCGAACCGGTCAGCTCCAGTTCGAGCCCGTCGCGCTGGTCGATCTGTGGGTCGTCCGCCTGCTCGTCTCTCCTATCGACGTCCTCGTCGGCGCCACGCTCGCGGGACTCGTGGGGCTCAACCTCGCCCTCGCGTACCTCGCGCTCGTCCAGCCCCGCTCCTGCGGACTCGGTGCCGGTGCAGGAGCCGCGGCGGCGGTTCCGGCGCTGCTTTCGGGAACCGCCTGCTGTGCGCCGGTGATCGTCATCGCGCTTGGCGTCCAGATCAGCGGGACCCTTCTGACGGTCCTCCCGTGGCTGTTACCACTCGGAGTCGCGCTGTTGCTGGGAAGTCTGATTTACGTCGGCGGACTGGTCGATACAGAACGACAAAACGGACAGGCGGTCAGTTGACGAAGTCGATATCGTCCTCGCCGCGAGCGCCGCCCCGGCCTCGAGCCTGCGAGCCGCGCTCGGGCTGGGTCGGTTGCTCGTCGCCGTTGCCGTAGATCTGTGGCGACTCGACGCCGGTGACGACGATCATCGTTCGCATGCTGCCCTCGAGGGTCTCGTCGATCGAGGTCCCCCAGATGATGCGGGCGTCGGGGTCGATGCGGTCGTAGATCTCCTCGACGACCCCTTCGGCCTCCTCGATCGACATGTCGTTCCCGCCGGTGACGTTGACCAGCGCGGAGGTCGCCCCGGAGATATCGACGTCCAGAAGCGGGGATCGCAGCGCGGTCTTGACCGAGTCCTCGGCCTTGGCCTCGGAGTCGGACTCGCCCAGGCCGATCATGGCGACGCCGCCTCGCTCCATGACGGTCCGGACGTCGGCGAAGTCGAGGTTGACGAGGCCGGGCTTGGTGATCAGTTCGGTGATTCCCTTGACCGAGCGCATCAGCACCTCGTCGCTGACCTTGAACGCCTGGCGGACGGGCAGTTTACCCACGGAGTCGAGCAGGCGGTCGTTGGGGACGACGATCACCGTATCGCTCACGTCGCGCAGGCGCTCGAGGCCGGCCTCGGCGTTCGTGCGCCGGACCTCTCCCTCCGCGGTAAACGGCGTGGTGACGATCGAGATGGTAAGCGCCCCGGACTCTCGAGCCGCCTTCGCGACGACGGGCGCCGAGCCGGTGCCGGTGCCGCCGCCCAGTCCCGCGGTGACGAAGACCATGTCGGAGCCGTCGATCGCGCCGGAGATGTCCTCCTGACTCTCGAGGGCGGCCTCTTCGCCGACCTGAGGGAGCGAGCCGGCGCCCCGGCCGCCGGTCTTGTCCTCGCCCATCAGGATCTTGGTGTCGGCTTCGATCTCGACTAAGTGCTGGACGTCCGTGTTCGCGGCGACGAGTTTCGCCCCGTGGATCCCTTCCTCGTGCATCCGGTTGACGGTGTTGCCGCCGGCGCCGCCGCAGCCGACGACCGTGATGTCCGTCTGAAGATCCTGGAGAACGTCCTCGAGTTCGTCGTCGGTCATCGTGCCGCTGTTGTCGACGCCGTTCGCGCCCGACTGATCCGACCCCGACGCGTCGGGGACGTCCCCCTCCGCGTTCTCGGCCTCGTCGATCGCGTCTTCGATGAGAGAGTCCATTCCTGGGAGCCAGTAGTAGATGGAGCATAATTACCTTTCCCCTACACGTCAACCGTCCGGACGGGGAGTAAGACGATCTTACCTGTCGCGCTTCGGGAACCGAACGATCGTCCGACGCGGGCGGACAACAGTGGATTGCTATCGTCCCCGGGACCGATCAGAGATCGAATCGGCGGGTTCGCTCGCGGTGGACGACGTCCGGGTCGATGCGTTCGCCCCCGACAGTCACCGCCTCGCCGGCTGCGAGCGCCCCGAACTTCGGCCCCTCCGGGACGCCGAGCGTGTGGGCGAGTTCCGGGTCGAACGCCCGCTCCTCGAGAACGACGGCGTCGTCCTCGAGCGAGGCGCGTTCGTACTTCTCCTCGAGGACCGGAACGAGCCCCTCGACGAGTCGGCGTCGCGTTCCGGGCTCGGGCAGGGCGATTCGGCTCCCGACGCGGCTGCCGGCGTTTTCGGTCTCGAAGGCGACGGCGTGGCGTTCGAACAGCTTCCTGACCCGGTCAGGATCGATCCCCTGGACGGTCTCGAGCAGCTCCGCGGGCAGCTCGCGGACGACGAACGACTCCTCGCGGTGGTCGCCGAACCGAACCCCCTCCTCGACGCGGCCGAGCTCGGACTCGACGGCGTCGACGAGCTCGAGCGGGCGGTCGCCGACCGCGCGCAGCCAGGTCTCGCCGACGATTCGCCGATCGAGTTCGGAGAGAAGCTCCTCGAGGACGGGCCACTCGCCGTCGAGCACCGCCAGCTCGGCGCAGCTCGCCTCGAAGGCCCGCTCGATCGCCTCGCGGTGGTTTCGGGGGTGGCCCATCGATTCGAGAGCCCAGTCGGCGGCGATGTGCCCGACCGTCCACTCGGTTTCCTCGACGATCCGCTGGAAGCGGGGTGCGTAGTGGTTGCCCCCGAATCCGACGACCTGCCTGTCGCGGTGGGCGTCGACCCCGCGGAGCTCGAGGATCCCCCGCGCGACGGCCGCGGCGCCGTCGGGGTCGTCCCACTGCTCGTCGTCGCTTCCGAGCTCCGCAAAGAGCGAGGGACAGCCGACGTCGCTCGGCCCGTGGTGGGTGCACTCCATGCCGACGTCGTACCCCTCGGGCGCGTGCACCTCGAAGGTCTCGAGCAGCTCGGCAAGGGCGTTCGGACAGGCTTCGGCGAGAGCGTCGTCCTCGCCGCCGAACTCCGCGGAGCCGAAGTTACCCGTGAAGTGGCCCGTCAGCAGGGCACCGGTGTCGCCCGAGTGTCGGGAGGCGAAGACCAGCAGCTCGGGGTCGCAGTCGAAGGCCTCGGCGGGGCGCTCGAGATCGAGGTGCAGGTCGTCGAACGAGCGCAGTTCGGCGTCCTCGAGTCGGTAGTAGGTGCCCCCGCCGTCGCCCGCGGGGCGATCCGGGTCCTCGCGTTCGGTCCAGTCGGCGAGCGAGCGAAGCTGCTCGCAGACGTGGACGGAGGCGCGGTCGGCGCGGCTCTCGACGATTGCAATCACGTCGACTCCTCGGGGGCGGCGCCTCGAATACGCTCCGCTTTCGATCGGCAGAGAAGGAACTCAGTCGGAGGCGATCTGCGGGCTCTGGCCGGCCGTCGCGGACGGCAGCAGGCCGACGTAGTCGTCGAGATCGAGTGCGAACGCTCGATCGGTCGTCGGCTTGATCCACCGAAACTCGAACTCCGAGCCGTGCTCCTCGCCGCCGTCCCGAACCGTGTGGGTCCACCGATCCCGGGGTTCGTGGACGGTCGCGTGGAAGAAGTGGCGGACGTAGCACTTCGGCGGGGACTGGCGCCGAACCCAGATGTCGGTCGTGAGGTGTTCGGTTCCCTGCAGCGTCGCGAGACCGCTCTCCTCGCGTACCTCGCGGAACACCCCCTCTCGCGGGGACTCGTCGCCCTCGAGGGTTCCCTTTGGAATCTGTAGGCCCTCATGTCCCGGTCCTTCGAAGACGAGCAACTCGCCCGTCTCCCGGGTGATGTACGCACAGGCCTTCCCGACGTACGTGGTTTCTTTCGATTCGCTCATACGTTTCGTACAACGGGTATCCCGTAAAGTCCACTCCCAAATCCTTTGGGCAACTTAGGGAACGAGCAGGTAGAGGAAGCCGGCGTAGCCGACGAGGAGGACGGCCCCGTCAAGCCGTGAGAGCCGCCGTCCGTACCCCATCATTGCGACCAGGACGACGGTGAACGCGACCAGTATTGGGAGCTCGAACCGAAGCGTGCTCGGGGCGATCTCGATGGGCGTGATCAGCGCGACGATACCCAGCACCGCGAGCACGTTGTAGATGTTCGAGCCGACGACGTTGCCGATCGCGAACCCGGTCTCACCGCGGACGGCCCCGACGGCGGAGGCGGCGAGTTCGGGCAGCGACGTTCCGAGCGCCAACACGGTGAGTCCGACGAACAGCTCCGAGAAGCCGAGCTCGAGCAGCAGGTCGGTGCCGCCGGCGACGAGCCACCGCGAGCCGATCACGAGCGCGATCAGTCCCCCGCCGACGAGCGCGAGGTCCCGTCGTTCGATCCCGTCGCCGGCCTCCGGCGTCTCGTCGACGGGCATCGGGTCGGCGTTGACGTAGTACAGCAGGTACGCGGTGAATCCAGCCAGAACCAGCAGGAAGATCGCTCCCTCGAGCCGGCCGATCCGACCGTTCGCTCCGAAGGCGACCAGCAACAGCGCGGCGAACACCATGAAGGGAACGTGGCGCTTCATGACGGTCTCGCTGACCGACAGCGGTCTGATGAGCGCGGCGATGCCGAGTACTAATCCCACGTTCGCGATGTTCGAGCCCAGAACTGCGCCCAGTCCGATATCGGTCGAGACGTCGAGCGCGCCGATCGTCGCGACGAACAGCTCGGGGGCAGTCGTCGCGAACGCGATCACCGTCACGCCGACGGTCGCCGCCCGGAGGCCGATCCCGAGCGCGAGGCGGCCGGCGCCGGCGACCAGCAGCTCCGCGCCGGCGTAGAGCGCGACGATTCCGGCCGCCAACAGGAGAACCGAGACGGCGGTCTCCGAGAGCATATGGGCCGGGATACTCGAGACCGGCGTATAAGCGACGCGGAGTCCGCGAGTGGCGAGAAGCTATTACGTATCGACAACAAACGATCTCGACAGATGAGCGACCACTCGGAGTCGGCGACGTTCGCTGCCGACTCCGCAGCCGACGTTCACGACCGGATCAGCGACGCCGTCTTCGCGCTCGACGAGGGGTTGCGGCTCTCGTATTTCAACGAGCGGGCCGCGGACGCGTTTCGGGACCCGGAGTCGGAACTGCTCGGAACCCGAGCCTGGGAGCAGGCGCTCGATCCGGCGTTTCGACGGGCCTGCGAACGGGCGATCGAGACGACGGAGCCCGTCACTCTCGAGACGCTTTCCCGGCCGTTCGGCGGCTGGATCGACGTTCGCGTCTACCCGTCGGAAAGCGGAGTTTCCGTCTACTGCCGCGAGACGGACCGAGAGGAAGCGGCCGGCGGCGAGGGAGCCGAACTCCGGAAGCGCGAACGCGCGCTGCGTCGCGCCTACGAGATCGTCGCGGATCCGGAACGGACGTTTCGGGAGCAGGTCGACGACCTTCTGGCCACCGTCAGCGACGTGATCGGGACCGACTACGCGACGCTGTCGCGGGTTCACGAGGGGGCCGGCGAGTACGTTTTCGAGCACGTTTTCGCCCCGAATGAAGCCGACCTCGAGGCGGGAAAAACTGTGCCGCTCGAAGCGACGAACTGCGAACGGGTCGTCGACACCGAGCGGACGCTCGTGCTCGGCGACGTGCAGACCGACGCGCCGGAGCTGGCCGACCGAGCGGGGAACGCGGAGTGGGGGATCGCCTGCTACCTCGGGACGCCCGTGTTCGTCGACGGCGAGGTGTACGGTAGCTTCTGTTTCTACGATACGGAAGCCCATCCCGAGTCGTTCTCCGAGTGGGACCGGACGTTCGTCGAACTGCTCGGGAACTGGGTGAGCTACGAACTCGAGCGCAGACGTCGGGAGCGCGAGCTCGAGGAGTCGAACGACCGCCTCGAGGGGTTCGCCTACGCCGTCTCCCACGATCTGCAGGAACCCCTCCGGATGGTCACGAGCTACCTCGGCCTGATCGAGGGTCGGTACGGCGATCGATTGGACGAGGACGGCGAAGAGTTCCTCGCGTACGCGGTCGACGGCGCCGAACGCATGCGCGAGATGATCGACGGGCTGCTCACGTACTCGCGCATCGAGACCCGCGGCGACCCCCTCGAGCCAGTCGAGCTCGACGAGGTCCTCGAGGACGTGCTCGAGGACGTCCACCTGCAGCTCGAGGAACACGACGCCGCGATCACGACGGAGTCGCTGCCGCGCGTCCGGGGCGACCGCGAGCAGCTCCGACAGCTGTTCCAGAACCTCCTCTCGAACGCGGTCGCGTACTCCGGCGACGAGCCGCCGCGGATCGACGTCCGAGCCGAGCGAAGGGACGGCGAGTGGGTGGTGTCGGTCAGTGACGAGGGAATCGGGATCGATCCCGAGGACCAGGAGCGGATCTTCGAGGTCTTCCAGCGGCTCCACGGCCCCGAGGAACACGAGGGAACCGGCCTCGGCCTCGCGATCTGCGAGCGGATCGTCGATCGCCACGGCGGAGAGATCAGCGTCGACTCCGAACCCGGCGAGGGGACGACGTTCTCGTTTCCCCTCCCGCCGGCCGAGGAGTAACTGCCGAATCCCCACCGGTTATACCCTCCCGGCGGCGAGTACCGGCTATGGCGATGGACGTCTTCGGACTGGTCGGCAACCCCGTCGGACACTCGCTGTCGCCGCCGATGCACGAGGCGGCCTACGACGAACTCGCTATCGACGCCCGCTACGTCACCTTCGAACCCGCCCCCGACGAGCTCGAGGCGGCGATACGCGGCGCCGATGCGCTCGGTGTCTGCGGGCTGAACGTGACGATCCCGTTCAAGCAGGACGCCCTCGAGGTCGTCGCGGCCGACGAGCTCGCGAGGCGGATCGGCGCGGTGAACACGATCGACTTCTCCGGCGACGAGCCGACCGGCCACAACACCGACGCCGTCGGCGCGTTGCGCGCGCTCCGGGATCACGACGTTACGCTTGAGGGAGCCGATGCCGTCGTGGTGGGGGCCGGGGGCGCCGGGCGGGCGATCGCGTTCGGGCTCGCCGACGCCGACGCGTCGGTGACGATCGCCAATCGAACCCCCTCGAAAGCGCATGCCCTCGCCGAGGAGGTTCCCGGCGCCGTCGGTCAGGGGCTCGAGGGTCTCGAAGACCTCCTGGCCGACGCCGACGTCCTCGTCAACGCGACCAGCGTCGGGATGGAGGAGGACGCGACGCCGGTGCCGGCTGAGGCGCTCCACGGCGAGCTGGCGGTGCTTGACGCAGTGTATCGCCCGCTCGAGACGCGACTGCTGCGGGAGGCGGCATCGGTCGGCGCGACGACGGTCGACGGCGCTTGGATGTTGCTCTATCAGGGCGTCGAAGCACTCGAGCTGTGGACGGACCGCGACGCTCCGGTCGACGCGATGAACGAGGCGCTGCGCTCGCGGCTGTAGGCGTCGCTCGTCGATGTCGTCGTTCACCGCGGGTATCAGGCGAATTTAAGTGGTGCGAGTTAACTATATCCAGCTAATGGCAATCCTCCAAAAGCTGAAGTCGCTGCTGGGGTTCGACGACTCTGGCTCGGAGCGTGGGGACGCTCGGGACGTCGGGGTAACGGTCGAACGAGAGCGCGGCGCCGACCCCGACGAGGAGTCGGCCGCTGCCGAAACGACGGCTTCGGCCTCGACAGGGTCGATGACCGAGGCGACCGACACACCACACACTGCGGCGGAGCCGGCCGAGGCGACGGGACCGACGCAGTCGGACGCGACGCCGACCGAATCGAAAGAGCCCGGTGAGAAGGGCGTTCGCGACGAAGAGGTCGTGGACGACGAGCCGGAGCTCGAGGCTGAATCCGAAAGCGAGACCGACGCCGAACCCGAGATCGAGACCGAGGAGCCGGACGACCTGATCGAGTCGGCCGAATCCGACGGTCTCGAGGAGTCGACGGAACCCGAACTCGAATCCGACCCGTCCGCGGATTCGAGCGACCCCGACGCCGCAACCGAGGCCGAGACGTCGGACGAGCCGGCGTCGGTCGAGAGCGACGCACCCGACGAGCCGGAGGCGGCGACCGAGGCCGAGCCCGCGACGGAGCCCGACGACGAGACGCCGGCGGTTCCGGACGAACCCGTCGACGTCGTCAAAGGGATCGGTCCGGCGTACGCGGATCGGCTGGCCGACGCCGGCGTCGAGACCGTCGCCGAACTCGCCGACGCCGACGCCACCCGCCTCGAGTCCGAGACCGACATCTCCGAGAAGCGCATCCAGGGCTGGATCGACCGGGCGAAGGTCCGCTGATCGAGCCGGGGAACCGTACACTGATTAGGCTCACGACCCTCCGCGAGGGTATGAGCGATCCGCGCGTCGTCACGACGGCCGACTCGTTTCGCGCCGCCGCCCGCGACGGACTCGACGGCGACCGGGCGGCGGCCGTCCGCGTTCCGGTGACCGTTCGTCTCCCGGTCTCCGATCCCTTTCTCGCGTACCGCCGCGCCCGCGACGGCGACGGCGGCGTCTACCTCGAGACCACCGGCGGCCAGCCCGGCTGGGGGTACTTCGGCACCGACCCGGTCGACGGACTCACCGTCGGTCCGGACGCGGTCCAACGGGAGCAACACGGCGAGTCGCCGACGCTCGCCGCCCTCGAGGGAGTTCTCGACGGCGAGGAGCTGGTGCGCGGAGACTGCGACGTTCCCTACCCCTGCGGCGCCGTCGGCTGGCTCTCGTACGACATCGCCCGCGAACTCGAGGACCTGCCCGAGTCGGCGGTCGACGACCGCGGGCTGCCCCGACTCGAGGTCGGCGTCTACGACCGGCTGGCGGCCTGGGAGGAGCCGACGGCCGACGACGAGGCGACCGAGCTCCGGATCGCGGCCTGTCCGCGCGCCGAGCCCGACGACGACCTCGAGGACGCCTACGATCGGGGTCGGGAGCGAGCCCTCGAGCTCGCCCGGGCGTGTCTCGAGGGCGACCCCGCGGTCGGCGAGCCGCCGGTCGCGACCGACGAGGCGACCTTCGAGAGCGACTGCGGCCGCGAGGCCTTCGCCGACCGCGTTCGGCGGGTCAAAGAGTACATCCGGGACGGCGACACCTTCCAGGCGAATATCTCTCAACGGCTGGTCGCGCCCGCCGCGGTCCACCCCGTCGCGGCCTACGACGCCCTACGGCGGGTCAACCCCGCGCCATACTCGGGGCTGCTCGAGTTCCGCAGTGCCGACCTGGTGAGCGCGAGCCCGGAACTCCTACTCGAGCGAGACGACGAGTTCGTTCGGACGGAGCCGATTGCGGGCACCCGTCCCCGGGGAACGACCCCGGAGGAGGACGCCGAACTCGAGACCGACCTGCTGGCCGACGAGAAGGAACGCGCCGAGCACGCGATGCTGGTCGACCTGGAGCGCAACGATTTGGGGAAGGTCAGCGCGTACGGCAGCGTCGAGGTCGAGGAGTACCGCCGGATCGATCGGTACTCGGAGGTCATGCACCTGGTCTCGAACGTCACGGGTCGGCTCCGTCCCGAGCGGACGCTCGCGGACGCCGTCGCGGCGACGTTCCCCGGGGGGACGATCACCGGCGCGCCCAAACCCCGCACGATGGAGATCATCGACGAACTCGAGGCGACCCGTCGAGGTCCCTACACCGGCAGCGTCGGAATCTTCGGCTTCGACGGGCGAGCGACGCTGAACATCGTCATTCGAACGCTCGTTCGCCAGGCCGAGGAGTACCACCTCCGGGTCGGCGCGGGGATCGTCCACGACTCGGACCCCGACAGCGAGTACGACGAGACCCTCGACAAGGGGCGGGCGCTGATCAACGCGCTCGACGACGCGCTCGGGGAACGGGCCGGAATGGGGCTCGAGGGCCCTGGAGGTGAGGACGATGAGTGACGAACACAGCAGCCGCTCGCTCGCGGATGCGCGGCGCGAAGCGCCGCGAGTAGGCGAACGGAGAAACCGTGAGCCAGCGAGCGAGCGGCCCAACGACCGACCGGAGGGAGGGAGGCAGGGTTTTCATCAACGTTTTGCCAGCGAACGAGCGTCAGCGAGTGAGCGCAGCAAAAGGTTGCTGGTCATCGACAACTATGACTCCTTCGCGTACAACCTCGTCCAGTACGTCGGCGAGGTCGCCGACGAGGTCGTGGTCAGACGGAACGACGAGATCGACCTCGAGGGCGTCCGCAAACTCGATCCAACGGGGATCGTCGTCTCGCCGGGCCCTGGCACCCCCCAGGAGGCCGGGATCTCGATCCCGCTGTTCGCCGAGACCGAGTACCCCATCCTCGGGGTCTGTCTGGGCCACCAGGCGTTGTGTGCGGCCGAGGGCGCCCCGGTCGTCCACGCGCCCCACGTCGTCCACGGCAAGCCATCGCGGATCTCCCACGACGGCGCAGGGTTGTTCGACGGGCTCCCCGAGCGGTTCCAGGTCGGCCGCTACCACTCGCTGGCGGTCGAGCGCGAGGACCTGCCCGACAGCCTCGAGGAGACGGCCCGGACCGCCGACGAGCGCGGCGTCTTGATGGCGGTCCGTCACCGAGAGAAACCGCAGCTGGGCGTGCAGTTTCACCCCGAGAGCATCCTCACTCGCGACCCCGAGGAGGACGCCAACGGCGAGATCTCGCTATCGGTCGGCAAGCGGATGATCGAGAACTTCTGTCGGTTCGCCGCCTCGTGTTCCGGCTCGGGGGACGAGAGATGAGCGTCGACCGCGTCTACCACGTCGACGGCGAACTCGTCCCCGCAGCGGAGGCGACCGTCAGCGTCGACGACCGCGGCTTTCGCTACGGCGACGCCGCCTTCGAGACCCTGCGAGCCTACGGCGGGACCGTCTTCGACTGGGCGGCCCACCGCGAGCGACTCGAGCGAACCTGCGACGCCCTCTCCCTCGAGCACGGGCTCTCGGGGAGCGAACTCCGGGACCGAATCGACGAGACGCTCGCGGAGAACGACCTCGCGGACGCCTACGTCAGGCTCTCGGTTACCCGCGGGGTCCAGCCGGGAAAGCTGACGCCACAGCCCGACGTCGATCCCACGGTCGTCGTCTACGCCAAACCGCTCCCCCGCGGCGGACTCGAGGGCGAACCCGTCTGGGACGAGCCCGCGACAGTTCGCAGCGTCGAGACGAGACGGATCCCTGACGCAGCGCTTCCCGCGAACGCGAAAACGCACAACTACCTCAACGGAATCCTCGCGCGGACGGAGCTCGAGGGCGAGGCCGACGAGGCCGTGCTCTCGGATCTCGAGGGGAACGTCGCCGAGGGCGCGACGAGCAACCTGTTTTTCGTCCGCGACGGAACGGTCTGCACTCCGACGACCGACGGCGACGTACTGCCCGGCATTACGCGGCGGACGGTCCTCGAGCTGGCTCGAGAGGCCGACCTCCCGGTCGAGGAGGGGAGCTACGGACTGGCGGACGTCCTCGAGGCCGACGAGGCCTTTCTCACGAACCGTACCTGGGAGCTGCGCCCGATCGACGACCTCGACGGGGCCGAACTCGGCGGCGGTCCGATAACGGATCGGCTCTCGAGACTGTACGACGAGCGCGTCGAGAACGCCTGTTACTGATCGATCGGCACGCGGATCGAAATAGTAGCGAGTTGTGTGAATTAGTGAACGGATGGACAAACCCAAAAAGAGCATGGACGTGTTCGTTCTGGAGATGGGGTTTCTCCTCCTGGCTCCGCCGCTTGCTCTGGGCGCGTTTCTTGCCGTCCTCGGCGATCCCGGGGATTTCCTCCCCGGGTTCGGAGTCGGCCTGATCGTCGGGGTCGGCGCGGCCAGTCTGCGAAACGAGATCCGCGGGGCTCGAGACGGGAGCGAGCACTGATCGGTACGGTTTCGTCGCCCCGAGACCTCCGTCGAGATTCGCCGCTGTGGGGGCCACCCGCTCGTTCACGGTCTGCGGATCGGAACGGTCCGATCCGCGACGTCGAGGCCGACCCCCGTGCCGATCACGCTAGGGGGGAGCTCGTCGGCGAGAACCGACCGAACAGCAGCAGCTCGAAACTCGAGATAACCACGAACGCGAAGAGTGCCCAGAGCAAAACGGAGCGATCGAACGAACGGACCGTTCGGCTCCAGAGATGATTCGGTTCGCGATACCGTTTCGGGCCGTCCGAGCCTCGATTTTCGAGGCCGAATCAGTCGGCCGGCTCGGGCACTGCCGATCCCTGGGCGTCCGCTTCGAGGAGCTCCCGCTCGACGCCCGCGAGTTCCATGACGAACTCCGAGCCGAACGCACTGGCCGGGGTCTGGAACCCGTCCTCGAGGCCGTCCTCGAGGACGCGTTCGGCGGCGCTGACCGCGGCGTCGGCCGTCAGCGCGTAGGGGTTGGGCGTCCGGAGTCGGCCACTGAGGCGCTCGCCGCTGTCGTCGTCGACGACCTCGCCCCAGACGGTCGCGGATTCGGTCGCCAGGGCCGTCCCGTCGGGACCGTCGACGAGGGCGTCGATCGCGCGGGTCGCCGCGCGTTCGACCGACGGCCGCTCGAGGAACCACCGAAGCGAGTCGGTCGCCGACAGCAGCGGCTCGCTCCACTCGGGGACGGCGCCGTAGACCTCGACGGACTCGATCCCGGTCGTGTAGGCCGCGGTGACGACGTCGCCCAGCGGGATCGTCACGGCGTGCTCGGGGCCGTCGCCGAAGTCGATCTGCCGGCTGCGGAAGGCCGCGGGGACGCTGAGTAGCCGTCCGTTCCGCCGGATGACGCCTCCCTGGCCGGCCAGTTCGACGAACGTCCGGGCGGTTCCCGGCGAGAAGCCGTAGCCGCTCTTGACGCCCAGCTGGAGCCGATCGGCCGTCGACAAGCGCTCGTGGAGCATCATGGCCAGACAGTCGGTCGGTACGACGTCGAACCCGACGCCGGGAAGCAGCGTGATCCCCGCCGCGCGGGCGGTCTCCCCGTACTGGCGGAGGCGTTCGAACACCGGGAACTCGCCAGTGACGTCGAGGTAGTCCGTCCCCGCCTCGAGACAGGCCAGCACGAGCGGTTCCGCGGTTCGCTCGAACGGACCGGCGCAGTTCAACACGGCGTCGAACTCGCGGAGGTCGTCCTCGAGCGGGCCGTCGGCCAGGTCGATCGCCCGTCCCTCGAGGTCGAGTTCCTCGGCCTGTCGGCCGACCCGGTCCCCGTCGCGCCCGGCGAGAGTCGGCGAGCCGCCGCGAGCCACGGCCTCGCGGGCGATCAGCCGGCCGGTGTAGCCGTACGAGCCGTAGATGAGCAGGGAGTCCATGGAAGTTGTTGGGGGTTCGGCGTGTTAAAACTCCGTCAGACGGTCTCGAAACGTTCAGGAGCGCTGATGCGTAACCGGACACCGATGGCGGCTACACAGCGGATCACAGCCCTGGAGAACGTCCCCGCGGAATCGACCTTCCTCTTTCGCGTCGCCGACGAACTGGGCGACCGGCGAGAGGCGATCCTCGTCGCGAACGGCCCGGAACCGACCGGCGCCGACGTCTCGTGTTGGCTGAACTACTGTCAGCACTTCACCCATATCAAACTGGACAAGGGCGACGGCGCGCCGATGCGCGACGGCGAGGTGATCTGTGCAAACCACGGCGCGTACTTCGAGGCCGACACCGGGGAGTGTACGTTCGGCCCCTGCGAGGGAGCCTATCTGACCGAACTCGAGGTGACGGTTTCGGACGGCGACGTCTACCTGGCCGACGAGGCCTACGAGTTCGTCGCGGCGGGACCGATCGAGGACGACGGTGACCTGACCTCGACGTCGAACGTCGAGTTCTAGCGCATCTCGAGGGGGATCACCAGGTCCCGCTCCTGGTCGTACTCGATGAGGTCGGCCTCGACGAGCCGGGGCATGTGGTCGTGGTACAGCGAGATGTAGACGTTCGCGACCCGCTCGGCCGACAGCTCGGTTACCTTCCGGCCGGTCTCGCGGACCGCGACCTCCTCGGCGGCGTCGGGCAGCGTCAGCTCCTCACCGTAGGTGCGCATGACCTCGAGCAGCAGCCGACGGCGCCGATCGGCCAGCAACTCGAGGCTCTCGTCGATCGCCGCGGGGGACTCCTCGCGGCGCTCGAGCCAGTCGAGCATCGCGAGAACGAACCCAGGGGAGTCGAAGTCGGAATCGGAGGTGGTCATACGTATGTTGCGTCGGGAGCCCGGCGGCGGCGACCGGCGCGAACCGGCGACCGACCGCTCGAGGCGTCGATATTGGACCGTCGCCGTGCCGACAGATAGGCGTGTCGAAACCGCGCTCTCGGTTCGCGGCTACTCGATCGTGTAGGCGGGCTCGTCGATCGCCTCGCTCTTGCAGTCGGGACACCGCGACGGCCGGTTCAACAGCTCGTCGAAGCCGTCGAACCCGCAGTCCCGACAGGTCGGCGGCGCGACGAGGAACTGCTCGTCGCCGCCGTCGACCGACCGGGAGACGTGCTCGAGGTGTCGAAGGATCGTCTCCGGGGTCAGCTCGAACTGGACCGCGAGTTCGCTCGGCGTCGCCGGCTCGGCCCGAAGCGCGTCGGCGAGTCGTTGCCGGGTCGTCTCGTCTGCTTCCCGCATACGTCCCCTCATCGCCCGTGTCCGGATAGGTTTTCGGTTCCGCGGGGGAGAATCGCAAGCCGTGCAGGGGTAAACCACTTACATCCACTCGATGAAACACGGGACATGAAAGCCGTCGTTCTGGCAGGCGGATACGCGACCCGGATGTGGCCGATCACGAAACATCGCCCCAAGATGTTTCTCCCGATCGGCGACGCCACCGTCATCGATCGAATCTTCGCGGAACTCGAGGCCGACGATCGGATTGACGAGGTCTTCGTGAGCACGAACGAACGCTTCGCCGCCGAGTTCGAGGCACACCTCGAGGACGGCGAGTTCGAGAAGCCGACGCTGTCGGTCGAGGAGACGAGCGAGGAGGACGACAAGTTCGGCGTCGTCGGCGCGCTCGCCCAGCTGATCGAGCGCGAGAACGTCGACGACGATCTGCTGGTCGTCGCCGGCGACAACCTGATGAGCTTCGATCTCTCCGAGTTCGTCGACGACTTCTTCGAGCGGGAGGCCCCGACGCTCGCGGCCTACGACGTCGGCTCCCGCGAGAAGGCGAAGTCTTACGGCCTGGTCGATCTCGAGGGCGACCGCGTCGTCGACTTCCAGGAGAAACCCGACGACCCCAAGAGCACCCTGGTGTCGATCGCCTGCTACGCGTTCCCGCGGGAGTCGGTGTCGCTGTTCGACACCTACCTCGAGGGCGACAACAACCCCGACGAGCCCGGCTGGTTCGTCCAGTGGCTCCAGGATCGGGAGCCGACCTACGCCTACACCTTCGAGGGGGCGTGGTTCGACATCGGAACCCCCGAGAGCTACCTCGACGCCGTCGCCTGGCACCTCGACGGCGAGTCGCTGATCGCCGACTCGGTGACTCTCGAGAACGCGACGATCGGCGAGAACGTCCACGTGATGGACGACGTCACGTTGATCGACACCGACCTCGACCACGCGGTCGTCTTCCCGGAGGCGACCATCGAGAACGGCGCCGTCAGGCGGTCGATCATCGACGAGGGAACCCGGCTCGAGGACCTCGACCTCGCGGGCGCGCTCATCGGCGCCCACACGACGATCACTCGATAGCCGGGCTCGCAGTGTCGATAGCCGGGCTTGCAGTATCCGAGTGTTTATATTTTCTCGGGAAAAGGAGACGCTATGAGTCTCTTCGGGGAGTTTCACGTTCCCGCCGAGGCGTTCGCGCTCCACGAAACGCTCCGGTCGGAACGCGACCTCGTCATCGAGATCGAGCGCGTCGTCGCGGCGGACGACGTACTCACGCCGTACCTGTGGGTATCCGGGGTCGATCACCGAACGTTCGAGCGGGCGACCGGCGACGATCCGACGATTCGAAACGTCGAGCATATCGACGACTACGAGCGGTCGATGCTGTACCGCGGCGAGTGGACGGGAAACGTCGACTCGCTGGTCTACGCCTACACGGAACTCGGCGCCACGATCCTCGAGGCGTCGGCGCAGTACGACGAGTGGGAGCTCCGGATGCGGTTCGCGGACCGAAACAGCCTCGACGAGTTTCAGACGTACTGCATCGATTTCGATATCCCCTATCGACTCACGCAGCTGTTCGCTCGCGCACACCCGCGCGGCGTCGGCCAGTACGAGCTGACCGAAAAACAACACGATGCGCTGCTGACTGCCTGGGAGATGGGGTATTTCTCCTCGTCGTCGGTCTCCCTCGCCGACGTCGCCGACGCGCTCGACATCACCCCCCAGTCGCTCTCCGAGCGGCTCCACCGCGGCTACGAGGCGCTGATCGGTAACACCCTCGCCGTAACCCCGCCAGCTCAGGAGGCGGCGCCGACGGAGAGCCGCCTCGAGCGACCCGACACTTGAACGGTTGAACATACAACCCGCCCAACCAATGGAGAGGGTTGTGAACGCACGGCCATGGAACACGGTCTCACGGACGCCGACGCCGTCTTCGATCTCCTGGCGAACCGACGACGTCGCAGGACCCTTACCGTACTCAGATCCGGCGATCGCCGGCTGACGGTAACCGATCTAACCAGGGAGCTCGCCGTCGAAGAGGCCGGACCGCTCATCACCGACGTCCCCGCCGAGACCGTCCGCGATATCTTCGTCTCGCTGCGTCACGTTCACGTTCCGAAGCTCGCGGACTTCGAACTCGTCGAGTACGACCGGAATCGGGGACTCGTCGAACCGACCGACCGGCTCGCCGGCCTCCAGCCGTACCTCTCGATCGTCTCTGAAAGCGACCCCGAACCGCGCTTCGAACGCGACGGTTCCTGAGTCCGCTCGGGAGCGGACCGCCACTCCAGCCGCGCGTCGGTCTTTCGTCGGGTCCCGCGAGTCCCGTCCCACTCGGTCTCGTACTCGAGGTCGATGCGGCGATCCGTGTGGGGA
Organism: Natrialbaceae archaeon; assembly: GCA_003559215.1. GTDB lineage: Archaea > Halobacteriota > Halobacteria > Halobacteriales > Natrialbaceae > Natronococcus. The sequence goes on along the minus strand of PWMF01000213.1, from coordinate 20,721 downwards.
CCGTCGACCACCAGTGTCTCAGAACCACCTTTTTCCTCTCGGGTTCGCCCGGACTTCGTTCGGCGAACCGCTCGAGCAAAAATCTGGACCAAAACACCAGAAGAGCTCTGCTTTGCTGAGCCCTCGTTCACTCCGTTCACGAGAACGCCGCTCGTTCGCTCCACTTACTCGCGGTTCGGTACGCTTACTCCAGCCGGGCGTCGGTCACCCGCAGCGTCCCGCGAGTCCCGTCCCACTAGGTCTCGTACTCGAGGTCGATCCGCCGGTCCATGTGAGGGCCGTCGACGACCAGTGTCTCGAACTCGCCACCCTCTCCCAGGAGGTGGACGCCGTACTCCTCGTTGAGCGCCTCGAGTTCCGAGAGGGCGTCCGTGTCGATCGTGCGGCCGAGCCAGGACTCGTCGAGCCCGTAGGCCGCGACCCGGATGATCCGAATCTCGAAGCCGGCCTCGAGCATCGCGTCGGCGAGTTCGCGGGGGTCCTCGTGCCACAGCGGCGCGAACAGGTCACAGCCGAGTCGGTCGCACATCCCCTCGATCCGGCTGGTCTGGTACTCGCTCTCGACGGCCCCCGCGGTGACCCCCGCGATCCCGCCCGGCAGTTCGGCGTCGAGCTCCCGCAGGGCGACCTCGAGGGGCTCGAGTTCGTCGTCGCCCTGGGCACTCGCGTCCGTTACGGCGTCGGCTCCGAAGTCGTCGGGTTCGACCTCCAGCAGCGGGATGCCGATGCTCTCGGCAGCCAGCCCGGCCAGCTCGGTCGCTGGGACGTGGTACATGTAGGAGTCGCCGGCCGGGTGGACCGTAACGAGTCGCTCGACGTTCAGCCCGCGCTCGAGGGCGCGGTACAGCGCCCACGCCGAGTCCTTCCCGCCCGAGAAGAGGCTGACCCAGGCACCGTCTGCGTCGCTCATACGGATTACTCGAGCGACGAGGGTAAAGGGGTGGCGAGTTTCGTCGCCGCTCGACTACCGGGGGTAGTCGGGGCCCGAGTCCTCCTCGTTCCCGCGTTCGGAGTCGGTGTCGCTTTGGTCGCGACCGACGTCCTGGCCATCGGCCGGCCGCGAGCGCGGTCCGCCGTCGGTGAGCCCCGACTCCGGCGTGACGTCCTCGAGGACCGTCCGGTCGGTGTCGCCGCTGAACGTCGCGGCGACCTTGGCACCGACGAGGCTCACGACGATCGCGCTGACGACGTACAGCGCCAGCCGCTCGCCGGCCGTGATCCCGAACGTGTCGATCGAGAGCACGCCCAGTTCGATCGCGGGTACCTGAACCGACTCGATGATGGCCTGTTGCTCGAGAAAGTACGCCGAGAACCCCCGGATCACCAGCCCGACGGAGACGACGATAAAGGGGAGGTTGAGGTAGGAGCTGCCGATCGGCTCCTCGCCGATCGCCTCGTCGAGCAGTCGGCCGGCGCTCGCGGTCAGTGCGGCCGCGGCGAGCCAGGGAGCGCTGTCGAAGGCGAACTGGACCGCCGGAAGCACGACGCCGGACGGCTCCTCGAGATTCGACACGCCGAGGACGCCGACGAAGACACCGACGAGGGTCAGTCCGGCCGCGACGGCGTAAGTGACGACCGACACCTGCCCGGAGTACAGCGATTCGCGGATCTGATGTGCGAGCCCGGTGACGACCTCGTCGACGTTGAACCCCTTGTACAGCAGGAAGAGGCCGATCACGGTCGTGATCGCGGCGGCCCCCTCCGCGGGACCGACGAACCACGCCAGCATCGGGAACACCAGCAGCGTCAGCCCGATCGGGACCAGTACGGTCTGGCGGAGTTCCTCGTCGGCGAGAAACTGCTTGAGGAGGTAGTACGTCGACTCGATGTCACGGGCCTGGCGAACGACGACCCGGTCGACCGAGTCGACCTGCACGCGGCTCTCGACGATCGGCACCAGCCGCTCGTCCTCGGCGCTGTCGATGACGACGACCGCCGAGTCGGGATCGTGGGCGGCCATCAGGTCGTCCACCTGCCGTGCGACCGACCGGTCCGCCGAGACCATCGACTCCCGGTCGCCCGAGACGACCGCGACGACGACGTCCTCGTTCTCGTCGCGAAGGCTCTGGGCGACCCGAAGGGTCTCGAGCAGCGAGTTGACCCCCGAATCTTCGGGATCCGCGAGGCCGACGTCGGTCACCAGCGCACGAACTGCCTCCCAGCCGACGACGGGCGACCGGAGTCCGGTCTTTCGCCCGACGTCGTCGGTCCGGTCGAGACAGACGACCAGCGTTGTCACGGTAGGCGTTCGATCCCCTGAAACGATAAAACCACGGACTCGCTAGAATCGCAGCCGGAACTCGCGGTCGCCGACGACGCTCGCGACGCCGGCTCCGAAGGCGTACGCGAGGCTTCGGGCGCCGCCGCCGACGCGGGCCATCAACGGACGCTCGGGTTCGAACTCCTCGACCGCGACCGCGTCGCGCTCGAGTCGGTCCGCCAGCTCGTCCTCGAGCTCCCGTCGCGTGCCGAGTTCGTCGACCAGCCCCATCTCGTGAGCTTGCTCGCCGAGGTAGATCCGGGCCTCGGTCTCGCGGACGAACTCGGGCTCTAAGTCCCGGCCCTCGCTGACCCGTTCGACGAACGTCTCGTAGTAGTCGTCGATCAGTCCCTGGAGGTAGGCCCGCTCGCTGTCGTCCATCTCCTTCAGCGGCGTGCCGGCGTCCTTGAACTTTCCGGCGGCGAACCGTTCGTAGGAGAGACCGACCTTGTCGGCGAGGTCGCTCGCGTTGACCCGCGAGCCGATGACGCCGATCGAGCCCACGATGGAGCCGTCCCGCGCCCAGAGTTCGTCGCAGCCACTGGCGATCCAGTAGCCGCCGCTTGCACAGACGTCGGTCGCGTAGGCGACCGTCGGCCCGTCGAACCGTTCGGCGGCCAGTTTGATATCGTCGCTGGGGACGACCTCGCCGCCGGGCGTGTTCAGTTTGAGCAGCAGGGCGTCGACGCCGTCGTCCTCGTCGGCCCGGTCGATCTGCTCGACGATGTCGTCGGCCGGGGTCGCACGCGGCCCCGACGGGAACCGTCCGCCGCCGCCGTCGCGGGTGATCGGTCCCTCGACGGCGACCTCGGCGACGTCGTAGCCCGGAAAGAGGCTGTCGGCGATCGAGCCGGCGATCCGCACCCCGAGGACGATCACGACGAGAGCGACGAGCACGCCCACGAGATCGACCAGCGTGTCGGGGTAGATCACGAACAGCGCGACGCCGATCGCAGCGAACACCGCGGCCCCGGCCGCGAGGACGGCGAGTCGACCGATACCTTCGTTACTGACCACACCGAGCACCTCGAGTCATACCCGTGAGTGACGCCGCAACCCCGTTAAGCGTTGGCGGTTCGGCGACGTCACTCCGCCGGGAGTCCGCCGGGTGCGTCGGCGGTGTCCTCTTGGTCGCGAACCTCCCGTTCGAGCCCGTCAGTCCGAGGAAGCTCCTCGTCGGGATCGGCCGTCCAGTCGCCGAGCCACTCCCGGAGGACGTTCCAGCCGTCCCGGACGAACGGCATGGGATCGTCCGCGACCGCGTAATCGAACCGGGGCTGGCGGACGAGCGAGCGTCCGACCTCCCCAAGTGCGGTCCACGGGGACGGGCGCTCGACGGCCGGGTACTCCTCGGTCAGGACGCTGTGGAGGTAGCTCACCTCGCCCCGCAGGAGGTGGCCGCCGAGGCCGGTCTCGTAGGTGGGCCGTCCCGGAATCGGCTCGTCCATCGCTAGCTGCCAGTAATAGAACGGAAAATCCGCCCCCGCCTGGACGGTAAACGGCAACGACGACCAGAACCGGGGGTTGATCTCCATCAACTTGAACCGCCCGTCGCGAGGGTCGCGCAGGAACTAGACCATCGCCAGTCCGTGCCACTCGAGTTCGTCCAGCAGCGCCCGGCCGTCGGCCTCGAGTTCGGGGAGGTAGATCGACTCGCGGTAGGCGCTCGGCCCGCCGCAGTACTCCCAGCCCCGGCGCTGGCAGTGCTGGAAGGTCGCGACCGCCTCGCCGCGGTCGTACAGCGCGAAGAAGCCGTACTCCCGCGAGTCGGGGATCCGCTCTTGGACCAGCGGGACGTGCCCGCGAGCCTCGATGCAGGCGGCCGCGTTCGGCGGCTCCCCCGGCGTCTGGTAGGCCGTCGAGCCGACCTCGACCCGGTCGAACCTCGAGCCGAGGTACTCCGGCGTGGCGACCGAGTAGCGGGGTTTGACGATCGTCTCGCTGTCCCAGTCGTCCCACTCCTCGAGGAGCGCGGTGTCGGGGGCGGCGACGCCGGCGCGGTCGGCCGCCGCGAACAGCTCGAGGCGGTCCTGGACCTGCCGAAGCGTCTCGAACGTCGGCCACGGCGTCGCGACTTCCGCCGCGAACGCCTCCCGGTTTCGTGCCAGCGAGTAGATGTCCTCCTCGCGGACAGGGATGATCGTCTCGACATCGGACCGGCGGGCGATCGAGAGGAGCGCGTCGCCGTAAGCGGCAAGCTCCGTAGTCGGATCCGGCAGACGGACGAACTCGTCGCAGTACCTCGAGACCGCGCTGGGGGTGGCGGCCGACTCGGAGCCGACGATCGTCCGGATGCCGCGAGGTCGAAGCGAACGGAGACAGGCGACCGTACTCGGGGCGTCGATCCCCGGCACGAAAACGGCGACGTCGTCCCTGGACTCGTGCATGCGAGAATTCCCCAGCGACGGGGGCATTGTTATGGCCGAACTACCGCCGAGCGACTCGTTCGGCGGCCGAGCGGGACGCCGCAACGGCGCTGTAAGTGTCGGTTACCGGCCCTCGGTCGCTCGAGGGTCGAAATCGCCAGCTTCCGTTCGGACGGCGAACGCGAATCCCAAGACGACTGTACGCGTCCGTTTCGCCCGAAAGCGGGAAGGAAAACTCGAGAAAGAACGCGACCGCTACCGCAAAAATCGAACGGCAGCAGACACAGGTTGACGAATCGGCCTACAGCAGTCCCGTCTTCTGGAGCTTCATCAGGTCCTCGGTGTCGAGGGTTTCGCCTTCCTTGAACTTCTGATAGATCTCCTCGGCCTCCTCTTTGGCCTCCTCTTTCTTCTTGTCACGCTGGGACTTGCGCTGCTCTTCCTCCTGTTTGTCCAGCTCGCGCAGGCGCTTCTGGACGCGGACGAAGTCCTCGTGGTGACGGTCGGCAGCCTCCTGGGCCTCGACGAACGACTCGTGCATTTCGTCGGCCTCGTCGCGGATGTCGTCGGCCTCGCGGTAGGCCTCGATCATCTGGTTGTGGTGTTCCTGGGCCTTGTCCGCGAGCTCAGTGACCTTCTGGTGGTGCTGGGAGGCCTCGGAACGGACTTCCTCGGCTTCCTCGACGAGCTCCTCGAGATCCTCGTTCTGGTCGAGTTTCTGCTTTCGCTCCTCGTACTCCTCGCGCTTGGACTCGATCTTCTCGATGAGTTCCTGTTCTTCCTCGCTCGAGAGGACCTCGGTCTGCTGTTTGAACTCGAGCTTTTCGATCTCCTCCTCGAGCTCCTCCAAGTCCTTGCCCTCGTTGAGCTCCATGTCGGATTTGAGCTGTTCGACGCGGTCGAACAGCTCGTTGGCCTCAGCGTTGAGCTCGTTGCGTTTGTCCTTGTGCTCCTGGACCTGCTCGTTGAGCTCGTCGCGCTTCTCGCGGTGCTCTTGGGCCTCGTCGACCTTCTCGCGAGTCTTCGCGTTGAGGTCGTCGCGCTCGGAGGCGCGCTCGGAGGCCATCTGGTTGAGATCGTTTCGTCGGTCTCGGAGTTGGCCCGCCTTCTTGATGAGCTGTCCTTTGGAGTTGTTTTCGAGGTCGTCGTCTGTCAGTTCGATGTTTTTCGATTCGTCTACCATGTGTTAGTCAAACCTCTGTGCCATACCCGCACCGGGAGCGGTCGGAACGCGGTCATCGTCGGTGGTGATCCGCGCGTTCGGCGGATCGCCGACTCGTCGCGCCGCCGCGTACAGCGTTCGCTCACGACCTGCGAAACCTCGGTGAATAAGATTTCCTGTCATCGATCGTCGAGCGATACGCGCCCCGGTGGCGTTCTGGTGACCACATCTACTGTCGCCGGTAATTTAAATGTACCGGTCAACTCACCCGTGAAAACCGTTAGCAGGGGTCGTGTGGGGCCGCCTGGGCCGATTCGTGAATCCCGGTGCGATATATAAGTGTCTCCGATGCCGCCGGAAGGACAACCCACTTGTGGCCGACCGCTGTGGTGTCGGATATGTTCTACGAACAGCGGATGTCCGTCCCGGAGACCCCGACCGCCCTTCGCGGGGAGTACGACGAACAGCTCGCGTCGATAATCGACCGGCACGGCCTCGAGACGACTCTCGATCGCACGAGCGTCGACCGTGACGTTCTCGAGGCGCTGCTCGAGGGCGAGTCACCCGAGCTCTCGCTCGAGGGAGCCGCCGAGATCCAGGCGCTGGAAAGCGACGAACCCGACGCCGAGACGATAGAGACGATGGCCTGCGAACACCTGCTGCTTGGGATGACGACGGCGGTGCTCGACGTCGACGCGGTCGAGAGCCACCTCGAGATCGATCTCGACGCGAAGGAGGTCCAGCAGAAGATCGAACGGCGCGCGCCGATGTCGTTCGCGGAGTACGTTCACTTACAACACGTCATCGTCGGTCGCTCGCAGTAGCGGGTCTCGTCGGGCCGTTAGGACGTCAGCGTTACCTGTCCGGCTCGGTCGACCGAGACCAGGAAGCCGGCGTACTCGAAGGTGATCGAACCGACCGCTCGCTCGGTCTCGCACCGGTCGTGAAACAGCGAGTCGAGCGCCGACGGGTCGACGGCGTGGTACAGCGGACCGAACTCGTCGGCCAGCGCGATCTGGTCGATGTCGGTCGCCACGGCGACCGCCTCGAGGACCGCCTCGCTGAGCGACTGGTCGGGGTCGGCCTGGTAGTTCGTCGGATTCTGTTCCGTTTCCTGGGTGACTGTCGTGGAGGTCATACCTCCCCGTATCGCCGGGAGCGGTGAAAGGACACTGGTTGGATCACCAACCCTTCAAGAGGGGGCGTCCGTCGCGATCGTGTTTCGAAGAAGTGCCGCCTGGCCGCGGCGAAGCCGAGCCGACAGCGCCTGATCGGAGATTCCGAGCACCTCGGCGATCTCCGTTAGCGTCGCATCCCGGGGCACATCGAAGTACCCTGCCTCGAGAGCGGCGAGCAGCGCCTCCCGCTGTCGCTCTGAAACGCCGTACCGGCTCGCTCCGGGTTCGGGCTCCCGAAAGATCCGCTGGAGGCGAAACGGGATCTCGCGCTCCCGGCAGCTCTCGCGGTAACCCTGCAGCGCCTCGCGGGAGGGAACGCGAGCCCGGATCGCGGTGTCGTCGGTGACCGTGATATCCAGAAACGAGATGTCGTTCGCCGCGGCTGCGGGGTGGGTCAGGAGGTCGGCCCCCCAGTCGGTCAACACCGCACTGTAGAGCCGTCGCTCGGGGAGTTCCTCGAGCGCGGCGAACTCCGCGATCGAATCATCGGCCTCGAGGGCGGCCGCGACTGACTCGAGGTCGTCCCCGTAGGCCCAGAAGACGAGTTTCGTGGCGCCGCGCTCCGACCGGTAGACCTGTTCGATCGTGAGTTTCGAGGCCGCGGTCGCCGTCTCGCGGAGGATTGGCGTCGAGAGTTCGAACTCGACGATGAAGCTCATACTCGCCCTTCGGTTCCCAGCGAAATAGTTTCTCTCCGGCTACCGATCCCCGGCCGGTCCGTCGGTGCGATTATGTGGCCCGGAGCCCGAGTCAGCGTATGCGAGTTGCGATTCTCGGCTGTGGCTACGTCGGCCGCGAACTCGGCCGCCAGCTGGTCGAACGGGGACACGACGCGATCGGCGTCCGCCGATCCGACGACGGGCTCGATGCGCTCGAATCGGCGGGATTGGATGCCGTCAAGGCCGATGTCACCGACCCGACGTCGCTCGAGGCCGTCCCCGACGTCGACGCGATCGTCTTTGCGGCCAGCAGCGGCGGCCGGGGCGCCGACGCCGCCCGCGAGATCTACGTCGAGGGACTGCGGACGGCGATCGAGGCGTTCGGCCAGCGCGAGGATCCGCCCGAGCGACTGGTCTACACGTCCTCGACGGGGGTCCACGGCGACCACGACGGGGACTGGGTCGACGAGGAGACCCCGATCAAGCCCACGACCGAGAAGACCGAGGTGCTGGCGGAGGCCGAACGGATCGCCCTCGAGCTTCCAGCAGAGTACGGGTTCGACGGCACCGTCGCCCGCTACGCCGGACTGTACGGCCCGGACCGCTACCGCCTCGAGCGCTACCTCGAGGGACCGGTCACCGAGGGCTACCTGAACATGATCCACCGCGACGACGCCGCCGGCGCCGTCCGCTACCTGCTTCGTGAGGACCTCGCCCGCGGCGAGGTCGTCCAGATCGTCGACGACGAACCCGTCGAGAAGTGGGCCTTCGCCGACTGGCTCGCTGACGAGGCGGGTGTCGAACACCCGCCGAAGCAAACGAAGACCGAACGACTCGAGGAGGACGACCTCTCCGAGGCCGCCCGCCGTCGAATCCTGACGAGCAAGCGCTGTTCGAACGGAAAGCTCCGCGAAATGGGGTACGAACTCGCGTACCCGACGTTCCGAGAGGGGTACCGCGAGGCGATCGACGCCCGCCAGTAGGGTCCGAGCAAGTTCTCCCCGCCTGATGGGAAACTTCTTGGGGATCCGACGTAATGGTGCGGTATGCGACACCGGGGCGTCGACAGCGACGGGATCGAGGATGACACGTTGGCCCTCGAGACCGCTGCGGAGACGATCCGATCGCTCGATCCCCTCGTGCTCTCCCTGCTCGTCGTCGCCGCCGGCGGGGTCGCGGTCGGCGTCTGGTGGCTCGCCCGCTGGCTCCGGCGTCCACCGGGCGTGCGCCTTCGCAACCTCCTCGAGAGTCACGACGAGGTCACCGTCCTGTTGCACCCGAACCCGGATCCCGACGCGATGGCGTGTGCGATGGGCGTCGCCGAGATCGCCTCGTCGGCCGACACCGACGCGACGCTGCAGTTCCCGGGCGAGATCCGCCACCAGGAGAACCGGGCGTTCCGCACGGTGCTGGGACTCGAACTCGAGCGGATCGAGGCGGCCTCGGAGCTCGCGGCGGAGGCGGTCGTGCTCGTCGACCACAACACGCCACGGGGGTTTACCGGCGCACAGATCGTCGAACCCGTCGCCGTCGTCGATCACCATCCCGGGAACGGAACGGGAACCGAGTTCACCGACGTTCGCAGCGAGTACGGGGCGGCCTCGACGATCGTCGCCGAGTACTTCGAAGCGTTAGACGTCCCGGCCGAGGACGCCGACGACGAGGACGGGCCGACGCTCTCGACGGCGCTGGCGACGGGACTGGTCTACGGCATCCAGTCGGATACGAACCGGCTGACGCGGGGCTGCTCGTGGGCCGAGTTCGAGGCCTGTGGCTACCTCTACTCGGGGATCGACGAGGACCTGCTCGACCGGATCGCCAACCCGCAGGTGAGCGACGACGTTCTCAAAACGAAGGCTCGAGCGATCACCGATCGCCGGATAGAGGGCTCCTTTGCCGTCTGCGACGTCGGCTCGGTCACCAACGTCGACGCGGTCTCCCAGGCGGCCGATGAACTGCTCCAGCTCGAGGGCGTCACCGCGGTCGTCGTCTACGGCGAGTACGACGGGACGATCCACGTCTCGGGCCGATCCCGGGACGACCGGGTTCACATGGGCGAGACGCTTCGCCACGCCGTCAGCGACGTGCCGATGGCGAACGCCGGCGGCCACGCCCGGATGGGTGGCGGGCAGATCCCGGTCGACTACCTCGAGGCGATCGAGACCGAGGACGGCTGCGGGCGGGCCGTGTTCGACGATCGGCTCTTCGATGCGATGTCCGGCAGCCGACGGTAGCGACGGCCGAACCAGTTCGGCCCGCCGTACGCAGCGAGCCGTCAGCCGCAGTTCGCCGGAGCCGTGGCCGTTTTACCGGCTCGCGCCAACAGTGGACCGATGGAGTACGTCCAGGAGCGGATCGCGACGCTCCACGATCTCGGTGGGGAACCGCTCGCTACGGGCCTCGAAGGCGACCCCGTCGGCGAGACGGCCGTTGTCGTTCCGATGACCGACCGGGAACACGAGAGCCCGGCCGCGGCCCGCGTGCTCGCCGAACTCGAGTCGCTCGAGCCCGCCGCGGTCGTCGTCCCGGTCCGGGCGTCGCCCGCTCGGATCGAACCGTTCCGGGAGTGGCTCGAGACGTTTTCCCTGTCGATCGAGGTGCTGTGGTGTAACGCGCCGGCCCTCGAGGAACGACTCGCGGACGCCGGGCTCGCCGGCGAGACGGGAAAGGGACGGGACGTCTGGCTCGCGCTCGGTCCCGCTGCCGAAGCCGGCGAGTACGTCGTCGTCCACGACGCCGACGCCCGCAGCTACGAGGCCGACCACGTCCGTCGGCTGCTCGCGCCGCTGACGATGGAGTTCGCCTTCTCGAAGGGGTACTACGCACGCGTCGAACGCGGTCGGCTCTACGGACGCCTGTTCCGGCTGTTCTACGAACCGCTGCTCCGGACCCTGTCGGCCCGACACGACGACCCGATCCTCGAGTACTGCGGCGCCTTCCGGTACGCGCTGGCCGGGGAGTTCGCGATGACCGCCGACCTCGCCGAACGGCTCCGCCCGCCCCGGACGTGGGGCCTCGAGGTCGGAACCCTCGGCGACGCCTTCGATCACGCCGGGTTCGCGGGCACCGCACAGGTCGACCTGGGCATCCACGAACATGATCACCGTGCGGTCGACGGCGAGACCGGGCTCGAGGGGATGAGCCGGACGGTCGGCTCCGAGCTGCTGCGGGTGCTCGAGGCGGGCGGGGTCGATCCCGACTACGAGACCCTGCCTGCGCGCTACCGGGAGACGGGCCGCGAGCTGATCGCCCAGTACCGCGCCGACGCGGTGTTCAACGGGCTCGCGTACGATCCCGAGAACGAACGCGACCAGCTCGAACGGTACGCCGACTCGATCGGGCCGCCCGGTCCGGACCGCCGACTACCCCGCTGGCTCGACGCCCCGATCGATGCCGAGATCGTCCGCGAGCGGGCGCGTCCGTGGCACACGCCGCGGGTCGGCTCCGCGGGGAGCGACTGACCTCTCAACCTTTATCAGCGCGCCGACCGTTGGACGGCGTATGGACGCGACCGCCGACGAACTCGCCGGCGTCGTCGACCTCTTCGGCGGCCTCACCCGGTCCGAACTGGAGCGAGCCCTCGAGGAGGCAGCGTTTCGCGCCGACGGCGGCGACGTCGATTCCGACGTCCTCGAGTCGGGAATCGACGGGGCCCTCGATTCGTTTGCACTCGTCGCCTACGACCCCCTCGAGCCGCCAACCCCCGACGGGACCGAGCCCGGCGAGCCGCTGCTGGTCGCCGGCCCGACCGCGTTTCCGACCGTCCCCGACGGCGCCGAGGACGTCCCCCACATCCTCGACGTCGAACCCAGACGACCCGACCGCGAGACCCTCGGCGAGACGGTTCGCGGGGAGTTCGTCGCGGCGGCCGACGCGGCCGTCGATGACGGCGACGACGACAGGATCGAGACGCTGCTGGACGTGAGCTACGATATCGAGACGTGGGCGCCCGTCGACCTCGCGGACGAACGCGCGCGCTTGGAGGGGGCTCTCGAGTGATCAGATGGGACCGAGACTGAACCTCGCGCCGATCGCCGACCACCCCCCGATCGGCATCGACGACCAGGAACACGACGCGGCCGTCGTCGCCCCCGTCATCGAGCGCAGCGAGGAGGATTACCTGCTGTTTACCCGCCGCTCGGACGATCTGGGCAACCACCCCGGGCAGATGAGCTTCCCCGGCGGCGGCGCCGAGCCCGAGGACGAGTCGATCCTCGCGACCGCACTGCGGGAGGCAAACGAGGAGATCGGGCTCGAGCCGGCTGAGGCGGAGGTCGTCGGCCAGCTCGACGACATTCGAACGATTTCGGAGTACGCCGTCACCCCCTTCGTCGCCCGGGTTCCAGACCGGGAGTACGAACGTGACGGGATCGAGGTCGCCGAGATCGTCGTCCTTCCGCTGTCGGGGTTTCTCGACCCCGCGAACTACGAGTGCGAGCGCCGCGACCACCCCTACTACGGCGACATCGTCATCCACTACTTCCACGTGGACGGCTACACCGTCTGGGGAGCAACGGGTCGGATTCTGGTCCAACTGCTCGAGCTGACCACCGAGTTCGAGGCGCCCGACCGCATCGACCGCTCGACGCTGTAATACGGACTCCGGTACGTCAGTTCCGAAGACAGCGAGCCGTCCTGCGGTCTCCGGGAACCGTTATAGGAAATCGTATGAGTCCTGCGCGGAACGTCAGCTTTTTGCTCGCGGCCCACCCAACACGTCCATGATCGCGCAGACGAGTGATCGCGTTCCGCACCGATCGTAGCCGCCTTTTCGTCGCGCGAGGTAAGTCCCAATGTTAACCACGAGCACCGTCGCCCGAGCCGGACTGGACGGGATCGCACTGAAACCCACGGAGTGTGACGTCTCCCTGGCTACGTCGATCCCCGCCGAGACGATCGCCGTCGACTACGAGGGGCGGGACCACATCCCGGCGCGGTCGGTCCTCGAGTCGCTATCGACCGACGCCGACGTGTTCGTGACGACTCCCGTCCGGGCCGACGGCTTCGATCCGCTGGGTGACGACTCCCTGCTGGCCGAACTGCCGTCCGCGGTCGGACGCGTACTGGTCGCCGGCCACCCCGCCTACCTTACCGACGAGGAACGCGAGCGGGCCGTCGCACCCCGACTGGGTGCGGCCCTCGAGAGCGACCCCGACGCCTGGGTCGGCTCCGAGAGCGTCGAGCGAATCGCGATGGCCACGGGCGCGACCCAGTACGACCTGCTCTCGCGGTCTACCCCCCGCGAGCTTCGGGCCCTTCGGGCGGCCGGCTTCGAGGGCGAGCTTGCGGTCTACGCGCCCGCGGTGTTCGCCGACGAGGACGACGCCGTCCTCGACGCCGTCGGCGACTACGTCGCGCGCCGTCGACCCGTTTCCCGCGCGCTGCCCGAGGACTGCGCGACGGACTCGAGCGCCACCGGGCGCGCGCGTGAAGTCCTGCTGAAAGCCGCGGGAGACTACGCGCTCGTCGGCACCGAGCGAGAGGTCAGCGAGCAAACCGACGCCCTCCGGGAGGCCGGCGCGACGACCGTCGTCGGCTACCCCGCTCGAGGAGTGGATCCCCTGCTCGAGTAGCGTCGCTCCGTCTCCGGATTTCGTCTTCTAAAGAACTGCTGAAATAGCGAATCATTACGTAGTCGGGCGAACCTAACGCGATTCCTGATTAGCAACAGTCTAATTGTCGGGTCCACCTACACACATTGCCTGCTGTGAGGCTGTTGTCGTCAATATATATCGAGAGACAGGCGTGGTTACAAAAGTACGCGGGTGACCACAAACCCTCAATTCAGTTGCGGACATAGATTGGATTGTGGGGAGAATGATGGTTCATGTTAGACAATCCACCACCAAACTTCACAGACATTTCTCAATTTTTCTGTTGAGTTGAAAGGTATAAGTAATAGCTTGGTGGGGTTTTTGTATGAGCCTGTACTTTCCGGAACCAAATCCACCTTTCCAGCCGAAAGAATGTCAAGAATGCGGTGAGCTCATTGATGGAGAACAGACTAACAGTTGGTGGCTAGAACATCGGAGCAACCACGGTGAGCATTACTATCTTCTGTTGTGTCTTCGCTGTACATGTGACCAAATGTACATGCTTCCACATTATCCAGATGTTATGAATGTAAGTGAGGCAAAAGAGTACCTCTATCAAGATAATCCGTAGTCGATGGCACTATTCAGATTTCAATATGGAATGCGTAGAAATTTAGCGGTGACGGAAGTAGCTGTTCCTCATCGGAGTCTATAACGCTGTGTAGGCAATTGAGCAGAAGTTGAGAATGCATCATCCAATACGTATGGGGTTGACGCTTGTTTCGTCATTTCGTTTCAGCGAGCCTTTTACTGTAAGAGCGATACAAAAATGCAAACATGCTTTTTGCTGCGGCTCCTCGCCCTCTGCGGCCGCTCGAACCGCTTGCAAAGATCTACGCTAAAAAGCTGCCTTCACAGGCTTCGCCCGCTTCGGCGGAGAACCACTCGATTCGCTCGTAGATGCTGGCGATGGTATCTACTCCACCTGTACAGAACACGAGTTTCACCTCCAAGTTTGAGTAAAGAAATTGTGTTCCTATCTGCTGCTAACTACGGCTGGCTTCATCATGCGAATCCGAAGCCAGGAACCAGCAATGAGGACGTCTTCCTTGCGGAATACCCACCGTTGGTTCGAATAATTCATGAAACGATGGTGGGTGGGGCAACGGTCCGCCCTTCGAAATTGCTGAAACGGGGGTGTGTCTCGGCTCGGTACCAACGTGAGTACGAACCGCCCACTCCCGGATAGACACGTTCGACCACCTCCGAAGGGTTTCGTCGAGTCCTTTTTCGATCCTTCCCCGTGTAAATAAGTCCCTCCGGCGTCCATCGACGGGTATGACGTTGCTCGGCGAACGGACGACGACGGCGGCCGCCGACGACCTCGAGGCGGCCGACGTCGCCGTCTTTCCCGTCGGAAGCACCGAACAGCACGGCCCCGCGCTCCCGCTGGGGATGGACCACATGGCAGCCGAGGCGTTCGCTCACACAGCGACCGACCGCGAGGACGCGGTCGTCCTCCCGACGCTCCCGGTCGGCGTCAGCGAACACCACCGACAGTTCGACGGGACGCTGTACGTCGGCCCGGAGACGTTCGAGGAGTACGTCCGGGAGACAGTCTCGAGCCTCGCCGCCCAGGGCGTCCGGAAGGTCGTCGTGGTCAACGGCCACGGCGGCAACTCGGGGGCACTCCGGCGGGCCGCCCGACGGCTGCGCGAGGAGCGGACGGCGTTCGCCCCACCCTGGAACTGGTGGGACGCCGTCGACGAACTGGCCGACGAGCTGTTCGACGAGGACGGCGGCCACGCCGATGCGGCGGAGTCGAGCCTGCTGTGGCATCTCCGCGAGGACCTGGTCCGACCCGACGCACTCGAGGCCGCCGAGGCCGGCGCGAGCGAGGGGTGGGGCGAGTCGGTCCACGGCGCCGTCCTCGGGTTCGACACGATCGACTTCTCGGAGAGCGGTGCCGTCGGGCGACCCACCCAGGCCGACCCCGAGAAGGGCCGGCAGCTGTTCGAGACCGGGCGGGATCGGCTCCACGCGCTGCTCGATTGGCTCGCCGAGCGCCCGCTCGAGGCCTGCTGGCCTCGTGATGGCCGATGAGCGGGGACGAGGAACCCGAGCTCGCGGTCGGCGCGGACGCCTTCACCGAGCGCGGTCGGGACCTCGAGGTGGCCGTCGTCGGTGCGGGCGCGATCGGCGCGACCGCGGCCTACGACCTGGCCCGGGAGGGGGCCGACGTGACGCTGTACGACCGCGGCTCGGTCGCCAGCGGCTCGAGCGGTCGCGCGGCGGGGGTCTGTTACGACGCCTTCGCCGACCCGCTCGACGCCGAGATCGGGGGCGACGCGATCGAGCGCTTCCGGGATCTGTCGGGCGACGACACGTTCCCGTTCGTCGAGTGTCCCTACGTCTGGCTCGCTCGGGAGGACGACGAGCGCAACGCCGAGGCGCTTCGCGACCAGATCACGCGCATGCAGGAGAACGGGACGATCGCGCTCGAGGTCGACGGAGACGAACTCGCCGAGCGGTTCCGCGCGCTGCGGACCGACGACGTCGCGGTCGCGGGGATCGCCGGCGCCGCGGGCTACACCGACCCTGCCAAGTACACGGCCTGTCTCGCGGCGGCCGCCGACGGGTCCGGGGCGACGCTGCGCCCGGAGACGCCGGTTCGGGTTCGGACCGATCCCGCCCGCGTCGTCCTGGACGCCGACGGGAGTACCCACGAGGTCGACGCCGTGCTCGTCGCCGCGGGGGCGCATACGAAAGGGGTGCTCGCGGACGCCGGGGTTTCGATCGCGATGAAACCGTACCGCGTGCAGGCGCTGGTCGTCGACTGCGAGCTCGCCGAGCCGATGTGTTACGACGCGACCGGCGAGTTCTACCTGCGTCCCCACACCGACGGCGTCCTGGCGGGCGACGGCACCGAGTACGTCGAAGCCGATCCCGACGACTACGATCGGGACGCCTCCTCGGGCTTCGCGACGGACCTGCTCGAGCGCGTCGCCCACCGGGTGCCGGGGATCCACCTCGAGCCCGACGATCTCGTGCGAGCCTGGGCGGGGCTGTGTACGGCGACGCCGGATCGGGACCCGCTGGTGGGCGAACTCGAGGACTGGCTGTACGTCGCCACCGGGTTCCAGGGCCACGGCTTCATGCGTGCGCCCGCGATCGGCGAGCGCGTCGCCGATCAGGTGCTTGGCGGCGAGGGAATCGACGAGTTCGATCCGACCCGCTTCGACGGCGACGAGTCGTTCGACGTCGTCGAGGGGATGACGATTCGAGAGAACTAGTCGTCGATCGCGATCTCGTCGGTCCCGGGTCCGGTACCGCTCGCGTCCTCGGGTGTCGGCCGGCTCTCGAGGGCCTGGTCGTCGTCGACCGCCGAGCGCTTCGGGATCTCGATCCGCAGGGCGCCCGACTCCGAGAGCGTGGCCGTCCCCGCGTCGGGTTCGACGAGCGCGTCGCCGGGGAGTTCGGCCTCGCCCTCGAGTTCCATCCCGCGGCCAGGAAAGCGCATCTCGTAGCCGTCGTGGAACTGCCGGAAGCGGTCGATTTTGACCGTGACCGTCCCCTCGAGGTAGCGGACCTGGATGTCGTCGGGGCCGGCGCCGGGGGCGTCGAAGACGACGAGGTAGCCGGTCTCGTTCTCGAGGACGTCGACCGCCAGGGGGCGGTGGCGCTGCACGCGACCGTTGGCGCGGCCGATCTGGCGGTAGAGCGCGGAGCTGACGGCGTCCGCGAGACTCGCGAGGCTCATCGGCGATCCGCCTCGCGGGGTAACTGCCAGCGGCCCGGACGACGCGGCGGCCGAGGGATCCTGGTCATGATCAGGTTCGAACGGTACGCGGGGCTCGTTCTTAGTGATTGTGGCGCGGAAACTACCGGACCCGACGGTCTCGTCCGGAGTTCCTCAGAGTTCGACGGGTTTCAGACAGTCCGTGCCGCCACAGACCGGACAGGACAGCTCCGAGACGTCGAAGTCGTCGGGCACGTCGTACGTGTAGTGGTTCTCGAAGAGGTCGAGAAAGCAGTCCTCGGCGGTGCAGACGATCTCCTCCGTCGGTGGCATACGCGGTACTACCGCCACGACGACCATCAACGTCGGGGTTACGGCACGCTCCGAGCAGCCGACCGCGGTCGGTTCGACCGTCGAGCAAGCCACCGGTATCGGCCGATCGACCGAGCTACGGGTTCCCCCTCCTCGTCCCTTCTCCGTCGGGTGGGACTGAAAGGGGTCGCCAGTCGCGGCGCGCCGCGACTGGCGAGGGCTTTCGTGTAGTCACCGTTTTACCGCTCGAGGCGCTACTCGCCGCCATGACTGACCCCGAGACGCTGTCGGTGACGATCGTCGACGGCTACGTCGACGAGCCCGCCCACTTCGGGGTGCCGCCGTACATCTCGACGTATCCCCGATACACCGCAGGGGCGCTCGTCGACGCGGGCGTTCCCCGCGAGCAGATTACGTACCACACGATCGACGGCCTGCGCGACGAGCCCGACCGGTGGCGCGACGTCGACGAGGCCGACCTGCTGTGCTACCTCGGGGGGATGACCGTCCCCGGAAAGTACGTCGGCGGCACACCGGCCGAGCCCGACGAGGTCCGCAAACTGGCATGGACCGCGAGCGGCACGAGCCTGATGGGCGGCCCCGTGAAGTTCGGCGTCGGCGACGAGAACGCCGGCGGCACCGAAACCGAGCGCCAGGACCTGGACTTCGATTTCGTCGCCAAGGGCGACGTCGAGGCCGCCGTCCACGATCTGGTCGAGAGCGGCCTCGAGGGCTTTTCCAACCGTATGCGCGACGTCGACGAGGTTTCGCGGTGGGCCCAGGAGGGCGCGTTCATCGTCGAGCAACATCCGAACCACCCCGAGTACCTCATCGCCGAACTCGAGACCTCGCGGGGCTGTGCCTACCGGTGTTCGTTCTGTACCGAACCTCTCTACGGGAATCCGACGTTCCGACCGCCGCCGTCGGTCGTCGGCGAGGTCGACGCCCTCTCCGATCTCGGCGTTCGGCACTTCCGGATCGGCCGCCAGGCTGACATCCTCGCCTACGGCGGCGACGGCGAGGCGCCGAACCCCGACGCCCTGCGCTCGCTGTACGGCGGGATCCGCGAGGTCGCGCCCGACCTCGAGACGCTGCATCTCGACAACATGAACCCCATCACGATCGTCGAGTGGCCCGAAAAGAGTCGGGAGGGGATCCGAATCATCGCCGAACACAACACGCCCGGCGACACCGCCGCGTTCGGGCTCGAGTCGGCCGACCCGCTCGTCCAGGAGGAGAACAACCTGAACGTCACCGCAGAGGAGTGTTTCGAGGCGGTTCGGATCGTCAACGAGGAAGCGGGGTGGCGGCCGGGAGGGTCGGACGACCCGAACGGCTCGGCGAAGGAGGGGGCGCCGACCCGCCTCCCCAAGCTCCTACCCGGTATCAACCTCCTGCATGGGCTCAAGGGCGAGCGCGAGGAGACCTACGAGCGCAACCTCGAGTTTCTCCACCGGGTGTACGACGAGGGGTACATGCTCCGCCGGGTGAACATCCGGCAGGTGATGTCGTTCGACGGCACCGAGATGAGCGAAACGGGTGCCGAGATCGCAAACGAGCACAAGAGCCTCTTTAAGAGCTACAAACGGCAGGTACGCGAGGATATCGACAACCCGATGCTCGCCCGCGTTGCCCCGCTCGGAACCGTCCTGCCGGACGTCCACCTCGAGTACCACCAGGACGGGAAGACGTTCGGCCGCCAGCTGGGAACCTACCCGCTGCTGGTCGGTATTCCCGGCGAGCGCCCGCTGGGAGAGACGATCGACGTCGCGGTCGTCGACCACGGTTACCGATCGGTGACGGGAGTGCCGTACCCGTTGGATCTCAACGACGCCTCGATGGACGAGCTCACGATCATCCCCGGCATCGGGAGTTCGACTGCGGGGGATATCGTCGTCAACCGCCCCTACGACTCCGTTTCCGACGCCGATTTCGGCGGCGAGGTCGATCTCGAGGGGTTCGCGACGGCACGTCCGCTCGAGCACGCCGACTGACGACCGCGGTGACGTCCCGCGAGTGCCACGGGACACCACGGTAGTCGTTCGGTAGTTCTATTACGGTTGGCACGCAGAGTCAAAGCCGAGGGTCTACCTGTGGAAATATCTGAAAAACTGTTGTGTTTGTTCAGTACGGAAGTCTCGGAAGAGGAGGATCGGTACGTCATCGAGGTGCCACGACAGGAGGTCGAAACCGGCGATATCGATGCCGGTGACGTCTACCGCGTCGCGCTCATCTCTCGTGATGAAACAACCGAGGAGTCGTCCGCATCGACGTCCCAGCCCCAGACCGCACCGTCGGAGCCGCAGCCGCCGGTCGACGTCAACGAGACTCGATACGTCGAGATCGAGGACATCGGCAAGCAGGGTGACGGGATCGCTCGCGTCGAGCGAGGCTACGTGATCATCGTTCCGGGCGCCGACGTCGGCGAGCGCGTCAAGGTCGAGATCACCGAGGTCAAGTCGAACTTCGCGGTCGGCGAGATCATCGAAGACACGTTCTAAGGAACGAACTCCTTTCACGGGGTATCGTGACCGGCCGTAGGCCGGTCGCGTGGCGGTTCCGTCGCCACGTCATCCGGTTGCGGGCTGACGGCCCGCAATCCGCTCAACTCCCCAAAAAGCGTCCTCAGAAATCGAAAATTTCTGAAGGGGCCGCAAGCGCTCACGCTTGCGGACTTCGATCAACAACCACCGGAAGAGCTTGCTCTCTCGAGCTCTCGCTCGTTCCCTCGGAACTCGCGAGAAAGGCCGAGCGCGCCGTGGGCCGGTTTGGAGCGAGCAATGCAGGCGAGAACCGTGACAAAGACGAGCGGCGAAGCCGAAGTAAGGCGCGCTCGGGGAAATGGCGCACTTCGTGCGCCGTATACGAGCTTGGCGGTTCTCGAAGCCGCTGTCGTTCCAGTGAGCGCGAACCTCGCGTACTCATTTTCATCACATAGAAGACACTTTGGAGGAACCGTGCTGAATACACAGCGCGAATGTTGCACGGACTGAGAAGCGATCAACGCGGGAGGTCGAACGTTCAGTACAGCGGAAGGATGTAACGCGGTGAACCGTGTCCATCCCATAATTGTAAGGATCCCCGTGTAAGACGTGGAGCGTGATTGTTGCAGCGGCAGACGTACCGTAGACGCCTGCCTCATACTGGTGGCTGGAAGTCACGCTGCTCGTTGCGGTCCGGGCGTCCCCGGGCAAGCGCGTGAGTAACAGCTGTCCGTCTCAGTCCTGGGTAGACACTACGACGTCAGGGTCAGCATCTTCGGTCGCCGGTTCGGTGCTCACGGAGCGCGCCCACAGGTACAGCAGGCTCGGCAGGACGACCACACTCGCAACGAACGCGGCGACCATCGCCAGGACGACCAGCGTCGCGAAGTTCCCGAACGACGGGTCAGGGTGAATCAACATGCCGGCGAAGGCAGCGACTGACGTCGACATGCTCCCGAGGAGGGCGCCGCCGGTACCGGTGACGGCGGTCTCGAGCGCGTCGAGATCGGTCCGGCCGCGAGCGCGCT
>PWMF01000003.1 GCA_003559215.1 Natrialbaceae archaeon | reverse complement strand
GCAGGTCGTCGACGGTCGCGGACGCGTCCGCGAGCCGACGGTTCGCCATCGACTCCGGGATCGTCTCTGCGTCCGCCTCGAGGTCCTCGTCGGTGACGGTTTCGGCGACCGCAAGCAAGTCCTCGAGAACCGCCGCGTAGGCCCGGAGTTCGTCGACGTCGGCGTCGTCCTCGCGGGCTTCGGCGGCGTCCTCGAGCGACTCCCGCGCGTCCGCGAGCCGGTCCTCGGCGACAGACGGATCGAACTCCCCGTCATCGAGATCCGAATCGGTCTCGAACACGTAAGTCGCTTCGTTCAGCCGGCCGGCCGACCGGGCGAGCGCGCGCTCCCCCGAGCGGTCCGCGACCTCGAGGCCACCATCGTCGTCCGAGCCGGTGGACGCATCGACCCGGTCGAAACAGCCCGCGAGGGCGGAACTACAGCCGAACGCGAGCGCGGCTCGGAGATACTGACGGCGGTCCATTCGACTTCGACTATACAATTAAGATATAATTAATTTGCTGGTAGAAAACAACCGGAAGGACGCTCGAGGGACGAAACGCGATCTATCCGAACGGCCCCATTCCGCCCATTCCGCCGCCGCCGCCGCCACCGCCGCCCTGTTGCATCTGTTGCATCATCCGCTGCATCTCCTTGTCCGAGCCCATCCCCTGGAACTGCTTGATGGTGCGCTCCATCATCTTGTACTGCTGGAGCAGCTCCCGGACCTGGTCCTCGCTCGTCCCCGAGCCGCGGGCGATGCGTTCGATCTGGTCGGCGCCGATCGCCTTCGGGTACTCCTTTTCGGTCTCGGTCATCGAGTCCATGATAACGCTGAACGTGCGCATGCGCTCCTGGGTGACGTCCATCGCGTCGTCGGGGAGCTGGTCCTTAATCCCGCCGCCGAAGCCGGGGATCATGTCCATCACCTGGTCGAGGGGGCCCATGTTGTTCATCGCCTCCATCTGCTTTTGCATGTCGTTCAGAGTGAACTGCCCCGTCAGCATGTCCTCAGGGTCCCACTCCTCGTCGTCCTCGATGTCGGTCTGTTGCATGGCCCGCTCGACGCGCTCGGCAAGCTGGCCGAGGTCGCCCATTCCCAGCAGCCGGGAAATGAAGCCGTCGGGCTCGAACCGTTCGACGTCCTGGACCTCCTCGCCGGTCCCGAGGAAGGCGATCGAGGAGTCGGTCTGATCGACCGCCGTCAGTGCCCCTCCGCCTTTGGCGGTCCCGTCGAGCTTGGTGATGACGACGCCGTCGATACCGATCGACTCGTCGAACTGCTGGGCCTGCTCTTTCGCACCCTGCCCGATCGCCGCGTCGAGCACAAGCAGGGACTTGTCGGGATCGACCGCATCCTCGATATCTTCGATTTCGTCGATCAGGTCGTCCTCTAAGGCGTGCCGTCCGGCGGTGTCGACGATGTGGACGTCGGCCTCGCTGGTCTCCTCGAGCCCGTTGCGGGCGATTTCGACGGGATCGTCGGCGTCGGGGTTGCCGTAGAAGTCGACCTCCGCGCGTTCGCACATCTCCTTTGCCTGATCGTAGGCGCCGGGCCGGAACGTGTCCGTCTGAACGACCGCCGGGCGGAGCCCCTTCGTCGAGAACCACCACGCCATCTTCGCCGCGGACGTGGTCTTCCCGGATCCCTGCAGCCCCGCCAGCATGATGGTCTGTTCCTCGAGAGGCAGGTCGGTCGACTCGCCGATGAGATCGACCAATTCCTCGTAGACGATGCGGAGGACGAAGTCCCGCGCCGGCGTACCGGCTGGGGGCTCCTCCTCGAGGGCCCGTTGTTTGATGTTGTCCGACAGCTCCATCACGAGCGAAACGTCGACGTCGGCCGAGAGCAAGGAGCGCTGGATCTCCTTGACGATCTCCTCGATGTCCTCCTCGCTGAGTCGTGACTTTCCGCGGAGTTTGTCCAGCGTCCCCCGCAGAGAACTCCCGAGATCGTCGAGTACCATTTGCTCGGTGTACGTGGCGATGGCGTTAAAGGCTTTTTCTCGACCGCCAGCACTCCAGATCGTCGCTCACCGTTCCCGTCGGTCGGTCGTCGGCGATCGGACGGGTTACTCGTGTATCCCGTACCTGACCGAACCGCGCGTTGCACGTCCCGAGCGCTAGCTGTTGCGAGCGATTCCGAGCACGATCGGCGGTTCGAACTGCGGCGTCGGAGAGTATTTTAGCCGTCCGCCGACAAGTTCGGGTATGCCAACCGAACCGGAGATCGACGCGAACGAGTATCCCGCCCTCGAGGGCGCCGACGTCACCGTCCGCGTCGAAGACGGTCTGTACATCGCCGACGACAAGATAACGGGCGTCTCGAGCCAGGGCCCCTCCGAGGAGGAGGCGATCGCGAACCTCGCGGAAACCGTCGCCACCTACACCGACGGCCAGAGCGACGACACCGGCGACGACTGGCTGTAACGACGCCGCTGAGGATCTTATCGTCGGCGAAAACGCGGATCAACCGAATCCGAGAAGCGGCGCGACGAGCTGCACCGTTCGGATGGCCGCAGTCGCGACGAACGCCGCCGCGATGAGCGACCACGTCACCCTCGGGGGGACCAGTCGTTCACCGGTATCCTCCGGGATTTCTCGGCCGTTGAGTACGTAGCTCGCGCCGATCGCACCGAGTAGCGCGATCAGGAGCAAACTCAGCAGGAAGTCGAACGACGGCGGAAACCCCTCGAACGCCGGACTAAAACTGTTGATGAAGAGCGTATCGACGAGCTGGACGGCAGTCAGCCAGAGCGCGGCGACGCCGATCGTCAGGTCGATACGCATGAGTAGTGCTGGTCACCCCAACGAGATAGTGGTTCCGGCCTGACAGGCTCGAGCCGGAGTCGAACGAAACGAAAGCCACACTCGTGTCGGTGAGTCGCCGTCGAAACAACCAGCACCGAAACCGTTACCCTCGAGTCGCGTTCGCGGGTTCGTTTCATACGCAACCCGCCGTCATCGACGAGATCCGCTGCACGGAAGCGTTCGGCGTCGGTGCCACCCTCGAGGACGGCGAGGACGGCTCGCTGTACCGCCCGCAAGGGACGGTTCGTCGACGAAAGTCGTCCCCGTAGAGGACGTCTACGCAGCGTTCGACAAGCTGGTCGCAGCTCCGTACTCAACGGCGCCGGACTGGCGGGACATCGGTTACGAGTGATTTATTTATCATAGTCACATTACGTATCCAAAATGGGTGAACAATCGGGGTCGACGACCCCGGGCGGCGACGGCGCGGCGCGGACGTACGAGCGGATCACCGACGCGGTGATCGCGCTCGACGGGGAGTTCCGGATCACGTTCTGCAACGCGGGGAGCGAGCGAGTGCTCGGTGAGGGCGAGTCGGAGCTTCGGGGAATGGCGGTTCAGGACGCGGTTCCGAACGGCGTCGGATCGACGGTTCGCGAGGGGTGTGAACACGCGCTAAAAACCCAGGAGTCGATCAGGTTCGAGGAGTACTTCGAGTCGCTCAACGCCTGGTACGAACTTCGCGTCTATCCCGCCGAAACGGCGGTCACGGTACACTTCCGGGACGTCACGGACCGTGTTCATCGTGAAGACCAGCTCCGGCGGCGCGAGCGCGCGCTCCAGGACGCCTACGAGGCGCTGGCCGACGCCAATCGACCGCTCTCAGAGCAGGTCGAGGGGCTGTTGCGCATCGTCCGCGAGACACTCGGGATGGAGTGTGGAGCGCTTTCGTCGATCCAGGAGGGCACCAACGAGTACACCCTCGAGGCCGTCGACGCGGACGGGGGGATCGTCCTCGAGGCCGGAACGACGGTTCCCCTCGATTCGACGAACTGCCAACGAGTCGTCGGCGCGGGGCGAACGGTAGCAATCGAGGACCTCGAGACCGACGCGCCCGAGCTCGGCGAACGGGCCGCCAGCGGCGAGGGCGAGGTCGCCTGTTACCTGGGCACGCCGATCTTCGTCGACGGCTCGGTGTACGGGACGTTCTGCTTCTACGATCGAGAGTCCTGCCCCGACGGGTTCTCCGACTGGGAGCAGACGTTCGTCGGGCTGCTCGCGAACTGGATCGGGTACAAGCTCGAGCGACAGCGCTACCGAGAGCGTCTCGAGGCCTCGAACGAGCAGTTAGAGCAGTTCGCCTACGCTGCCAGCCACGACCTGCAAGAGCCCCTGCGGATGGTTTCGAGCTACCTCTCGCTGATTCAGCAGCGCTACGAGGAGGATCTGGACGAGGACGGGCAGGAGTTCCTCGCGTTCGCGGTCGACGGCGCTGACCGGATGCGCGAGATGATCGAGGGATTGCTCGCATACTCCCGGGTGGAGACCCAGGGCGACCCCTTCGAGCCCGTCGACCTCGAGACCGTCCTCGAGGACGTCGTCGACGATCTGCAGTTCAGGCTCGAGGAGACCGACGCGACGCTGTCGACCGACTCGCTGCCCCGAGTACAGGGCGACGACGACCAGCTCCGGCAGGTGTTCCAGAACCTACTCGAGAACGCGATCGAGTACAGCGGCGACGAGCCGCCGTCGATCCGAATCATGGCCGATCGGAAGACCGCGACCGACTCGGCCGGCGCTCGCGGCGAGACCGTCTCGTCCGGGGACGGCAAGTGGGTGATCTCGATCAGCGACGCCGGCATCGGGATCGATCCCGACGACAGGACGCGGGTGTTCGAGGTCTTCGAGCGACTCCACAGCCACGACGCCCACGCCGGAACGGGGATCGGTCTCGCGCTCTGCCAGCGGATCGTCGAGCGCCACGGCGGCGAGATCTGGATCCACCCCGATCCCGACGAGGGGACGACGTTCTGTCTCTCCCTTCCGGACGCGTCGATCGAGTGATTACGCCGTCGAGCCGGTTTCGATCTCCCCGTCGGTCGCGAGCCACTCCGTGAGACTGCCCTCGTAGACGGAGACGTGGTCGTAGCCGAGCGCCTCGAGCACCGCGTACGTGTGGCTGATCCGTCTGGCGGTGTTACAGTAGAGAACGATCCGCCGATCGCGCGTGATGCCACGGTCTGCGAACAGCGTCTCGAGCTCTGCGGCAGGTTTCAGCCGTCGCGTCTCGTCGTCGACGGTCCCGCGCCAGTCGAACCGGACCGCCCCGGGAAGGTGGGCCCCCGAGAACTCCTCGGGGTCGCGGGTATCGACGAGGACAGCGTCGCTCTCGAGAGCGGCTTCGACGCCCGCGCGGTCGATCAGCGTACTCTCCGCGAACGAGAAGGGGGTCCCCGCGTACGCGGTCGGCTCGATCGATGGCGCCTCAGTTTCGGTCCGGTGCTCGCGGTTCCAGGCGCTGAAGTCGCCGTCGAGCAACCGAACGTCCTCGTGGCCGTAGGCCCGCGCGGTGAGGCGAAACCGGGCCGCGAAGACGCCGTGGGTGTCGTCGTAGACGACGACGGTCTCGTCGGGAGCGATCCCTGCTTCGCCGAGCAGGTCCTCGAACGTCTCCCGTCCGGGGAGGGTACCGGGGTCGTCCGCGGCCTCGTCGCGGTAGCTGTCGAAGGGTATGTTCACGGCGCCGGGCACGTGACCGATCCCGCCGTACTCCCAGGCGTCCCGGACGTCGACGACCGCGACGCCGGGATCCTCGAGTCGGGCCGCGAGCCAGTCGGGCGAAACGATGACGGAGTCGTCCATCACTCCCGATCTGTCGCGGCGGACTGGAGTAGCCACCGGTCCCGGCACGTCTCCCCGTCGTACCGAGACCGTGGCAATACTTGCAGCACCCGTTCGGTCGAGCGACGCCGCCACCGCACACGTTCCCCCGTCCGACGCGTGAACGTCGGCTAGAGTCCACGGGGATGTCGCGGTCGACCGAGATATCGGAAATGACTGCCGAAACGGTCTAGCATCGACCGAATTGACCGGTTAGCGCGGCCCTATGTTGCTGTCGGACCACGTGTCGGATATGGCAGCGAACGACTACGCAACCGACGCGCTCGTCACGGCCGACTGGGTCGAAGAGCGACTCGAGGAGTTCCAGAGCGACGATCCCGGCCTCCGGCTCGTCGAGGTCGACGTCGACACGGAATCGTACGACGAGGAACACGCCCCCGGCGCGATCGGGTTCAACTGGGAGACCCAGCTTCAGGACCAGACCCGACGCGACATCCTCGATAAGGAGGAGTTCGAGGAGCTGCTTGGCAGCCACGGCATCAGCGAGAACTCGACGGTCGTCCTCTACGGCGACAACGCCAACTGGTTCGCCGCCTACGCCTACTGGCAGTTCACGTACTACGGCCACGACGACGTCTACCTGCTCGACGGCGGCCGCGAGTACTGGCTCGAGAACGACTACCCGACGACCGACGAAGTCCCGTCGTTCCCCGAGGTCGACTACGAGGCCGGCGGTCCGCGCGAGACGATCCGCGCCTATCGCGACGACGTCGAGAAGGCGATCGAGCGCGACGTCCCGCTCGTCGACGTCCGCTCGCCCGAGGAGTTCTCCGGCGAGATCCTCGCCCCGCCGGGTCTGCAGGAGACCGCCCAGCGCGGCGGTCACATCCCCGGTGCGACGAACATCTCGTGGTCGGCCGTTACCAACGAGGACGGCACCTTCAAGAGCCGCGACGAGCTCGAGGAACTGTACGCCAAAGAGGGCATTACGGGCGGGGAGACGACCGTCGCCTACTGCCGGATCGGCGAGCGCTCATCGGTCGCCTGGTTCGCGCTCCATGAACTGCTGGGCTACGAGGACACCGTCAACTACGACGGCTCCTGGACCGAGTGGGGCAACCTCGTGAACGCGCCGGTCGAGACCGGGGGGTAACGGTCGATCTCCCATGACCAACGCCGAGGACTTCCTCGAGACCGTCCGCGCCGACAACGAGACGGAACTCTCGCGGCTCGGCTCGTCGAAGTCGCTGTACGCCGATACAGGCGGCGAGATCGACACTGAGCCGGTCCTGCGGGCGACCGCCGATGCCGAGTACGCCGCCTGGCAAACCTTCGAGGCGTGGGCCGACGACGAGAGTCACGAGACCGCTCGCGAGGTATTCGAAGCGACGGCTGCGGAGGAGCGAAACCACTACGAGACGGTCGCCAAGAAGCTCGACGACTACGAGCCGGAGACGGTGCCGACCCTCCACGAGTACCTGTGCGGACTCGAGAACACCGTCGAGCGCACCGGAGCACTCGTCGGTCGGATCCTCGCGAGCCAGCGCTCGAAGGATCAAGTCGTCGGCTACTTCGTCGGCGACGCCGACCCGCAGACCGCGGGGCTGTTTCGAGAGTTCGGCGACGATCTAGACGACCAGCTCGAGCGCGCGACCGACCTGCTCGAGGAGGTCTGTGCTGACGAAACCGACCGCGAGCGGGCTCTCGAGGCAGCGAGCGACGCGATCGAAGCCGCCTACGGCGAGTACGTCGACTCGCTCGAGGAGCTGGGCGCGAACCCGAAACCGGTCTGCTGAGAGCGAAGCCGACCGTCCGTTCGGACGGCCGAACGACGGGACGGGTCGTGGCGGTCGTCGGCTACGGTTCTGTGCGGTTCGTCGTGATCCGACTCCTATGGGAAGCGACGACGAGCACGGAGACAGCCCCCTCGACAGGGAAGACCAGGAGATCGGCGCCGAGATCGCGGCGGATCCCGAACCCCTTCTCTCGGCGCTGCCGTTCTCCGTCGCCGTGTTCGTCCTCGTGAAGCGGCCCCACGCCCGACGGACGAAGGGGGAAATCGACGGCGAGGAGTCGGGCGACTGGAAGAACGACGAGTAGCGTCGTTCGGACAGCTCGGGAGAGCCCGTCAGTCGAGGTGCTCGAGGCGGGAGCCGAGGTCGTACTCCGCGACGACCTCGGGGGAGAGGCCGGCCACGGCGTCGTGGAAGTTCGTCCGGTAGCTCGCCGGCCCCTCGTGGGGGAGCTCCGCGGCTCGCTCCCCGGCGATCCCGAACGCCAGCGTGCCGTCGATCGCCGCCGTCCGGGCG
This sequence comes from Natrialbaceae archaeon, assembly GCA_003559215.1. Lineage (GTDB taxonomy): Archaea > Halobacteriota > Halobacteria > Halobacteriales > Natrialbaceae > Natronococcus. The sequence continues at coordinate 93,944 of PWMF01000003.1, read as the reverse complement.
TCCTCGAGGGCGCCACAGAACGTCGCGAGGGTCCCACCGAGCATGCAGCCGGTGCCGACGACCTCGCTCAGCCGCTCGTGGCCCGCCGCGATCCGGGTCGCACCGTCGGCGTCGGCGACGACGTCCTCGACGCCGGAGGCGACGACGACCGCGTCGGTCGACTCGGCGAGCGAGCGGGCCGTCTCCTCGATGGCGTCGTAGTCGCCGACCGACTCGACGCCCCGCACTTCGGCCTCGACGCCCGCGAGCGCGCTGATCTCCCCGTAGTTACCCTTGATCACGGCAAACTCGTACTCGGTGAGGAACTCCTCGGCGACCGCCTCTCGCGTCGGCGTGGAGCCGACTCCGACCGGGTCGAGGACGACCGGGATCTCACGCTCGTTTGCCGTCTCGGCCGCCTCGCGCATGGCCTCGAGTTTCGACTCGGGAATCTGGCCGATGTTCAACAGAACCGCGCTCGCGAGCTCGGCCATCTCGCCGGCGTCGCCGGGCGAGTCCGCCATCACGGGCAGCCCGTTCCAGTGGAGCGTGAGGTTCGCGACATCGTTGATCGTCACCTCGTTGGTCAGCGACTGCACCAGCGGCTCGGTCTCGACAAGCGCCTCGAGGGAGTCCGCGAGCGTCGGGCGGGTCGCGTCGGATCTCGTCATGGTCCTGTCATTCTCGGTGCTCGAGGTTCTTCGCGGTTTCGACCGTTTCGGCGAGGTCGGCGGTCGCGTCCACCGGGTCGTCGACCGCGGTGATTTCGCTGATGACGGCGACGCCGACGGCGCCGGCCTCGACAACGGGACCGGCGTTGTCGGCCGTGACGCCGCCGATGCCGACGACCGGGATCGAGACGGCCTCGGCGACCTTGGCGATCCGTTCGGGGCCGACCCCGGTTTCGGCTTCGGGGACGTCCTTCGAGGACGTTCCGTAGACGCTTCCGACACCGAGGTAGTCCGCGCCGTCGGCCTCGGCCCGCCGGGCCTCCGCAACCGTCGAGGCCGAGCAGCCGACGATCGCCTCCGGTCCGAGCAGGTCGCGGGCGACCGAGACCGGCAGGTCCGACTGGCCGACGTGGACGCCGTCGGCGCCGATCGCCTCCGCGATATCGACGCGGTCGTTGACGATCAGATCGACTCCGGCATCGGCGGTCAGCTCGCGCAGCTCGAGGCCCAGCTCGTACCGCGAGCGTGCGCTCGTCTCCTTCTCCCGGAGCTGGACGGCGTCGATACCGCCGTCGATAGCTGCGCGAACGATCTCGGGGGTCGACCGACCTTTGGAGATCGATGCCTGCGTGACGAGGTACGTTCCCCAGTTCGTCGGTGTCATAAGTGATACTGTACACGTACGGGTCAAAGAGACGACGGTTCCCACAGGCATCGCTCGGGCGAACGCGGCGGTGTCCCGAAGAGCCACGGAATCAACGACGAGAACCTGGCACTGATTGTAATGGGAGATAACACGGTTCGTATGACCATCGAGTCGGACGCCGTTACGACCGTCACCTTCGACTCCTACAGCACGCTCGTCGACGTCGACGCCGTCGAGGGCGCCCTCGAGACCCATACGGCCGTCGACGACCCCGCGTCGATCTCGCGGACCTGGCGCGAGCGCTCGATGCTGTACACCCTCGTCGCGAACGGGATCGACGCTTACGACGACTTCTACGGGATCAACCGCGACGCCCTCGAGTACGCCCTCGCGGCCCACGGCCTCGACGTCGACGAGGACGAGCGCGAGGAGATCCTGTCGGTCTACCACGACCTCGAGGTGTTCGACGACGTCCGGGAGAGCGTCGAGCGGCTGCGTTCGGCGGGCTACGACTGCTACGTCCTCTCGAACGGCACCCCCGAGATGCTCGAGTCGATGGTCGAGGGCGCCGGGATCGGCGACCTGCTCGAGGGGACGATCAGCGCCCACGAGCTCGAGACGTTCAAGCCCGCGCCCGAACTCTACCGCCACGCCGCGGGGCGGACGGGGACCCCGATCGGAGAGATCGCCCACGTCTCGGCGCTCTGGTTCGACGTGCAGGGCGCGGTCCACGCCGGAATGCAGGGCGTCTGGCTCGACCGGAAGGGAGACCCCGAGGAGCCGTTCGGACCCGATCCCGACGCCGTCGTGAGCGGGCTCGACGAGCTGGCGGCCGCGCTCGCGGACTGAGTTACTGCCGCCCTCGGGATGCCCCCTCGAGTCGCTGCTCGCCGATCGCGAGCAGCTCCTCGAAGTCGTCGTCCTCGCGCACCGACGGGAACGGTCGGATCGGCTCCGGATCGGCGGGCTTCTCGCCGAGCGATCGGCGCCACCAGGCGACGTCGTGCCACTCGTCCTCGACGTACCCCATCGCGGGGAACTCGACCACCCGTTCGAACCCCAGTCGCTCGTGGAAGCCGACGGTCGCCGGGTTCGGCAGCGTCGTCACGACGTAGGCGTCACAGACTCCCTGGCGTTCGAGGACCGCGAACAGCGACTCGTACAGCGCCTCGCCGACGCCCGACCGTCGCGCGCTGTCGGCCACGTACACCGAGAGTTCGACGACCCACTGGTAGGCCCGGCGCTTGCGGAGCGGGCCGGCGTAGGCGTAGCCGGCCACCTCGCCCGCTCGCTCGCAGACGAGCCAGGGGTAGGTCTCGAGCGTCGACGCGATACGATCGGCCATCTCCGCCTCGGTGGGAGGCGTCTCCTCGAAGGTAACGGCGGACGATTCGCAGAAGGGCGCGTAGATCTCCCGGACTGCTGCCGCGTCGGACGAGGCCGCGACTCGGATGCTGGCGCTCATAGAAGTGGGGTTTCCCCGGACGCGAATAAGTTCGCTGAAGGCGACTCGCCGCCCGCTTCGGCGAAAGGAGAGTCAACCGTCGGCCGTCAGAAACCGTCGGAGCTGCTCCCGGAGCGCCAACCGCGCGTCCGGCGTCGGGAAGTGGGATTCGCCTTCGAGCAGGACGACCCGTTCGAGGGTTCGAACCGTCGCTCGAGCCCGCGGAATCACGACCTCGGGCGGAAAGAACACGTCGTTCTCGGCGACGGCGAGCAGCGTCGGCGCGTCGAACGCCGAGAGCTCGTCGGCCGTCGCCGTCTTCGGGAACGATCGCTCGAGTTTTACTTCCTCGAAGACGGTTCCGACGAGGTCGAGCAGCGTCTCGTCGACCCCCGCCGCGGGCTCGGTGAACATCGGCTGGACGGCGCGTTCGAGGCGCGCCCGGGACGGTCGAAGCCGGTAGGCGACCATCGGGATCACGATCTCGAGGAGCAGCCGACGCAGGGAGCCGGTTCCGAGCCCCGACGGGACCACGAGGCAGGCGCGTTCGATCCGTTCGGGCGCGTGCACAGCGGTTCGGAGGACGATCCCGCCGCCGTAGGAGGGGCCGATCATCCGCACGCGCTCGAGGCCGAGCCCGTCGAGGAGATCAACCACCCACGCGCCGTAGCTCTCGTCGCGCGGCGAGAGACGAGTCTGTGCGCTGAACCCCGGATGGCCGATCGTGTCGGGCGCGTAGATCTGGAACCGGTCGGCGAGCGGCAGGAACCACTCGAGGCTGATCGGGTTCACGACGTTGCCGCCGTGGAAGACGACCAGCGGCGGGACGTCGTTCGGTCCCGTAACGAGCACGTGGGTCTCTCCGAACCGGGTGTCGACCCATCGTCGCTCGAACGAGGCCTCCAGTCCCGCCAGAAGCTGCCCGTAGCGCCGCTTGATCGCGCGCTCCCCGCTCGCGGACCGGTAGATGCCGTCTCGAGTCACTACCGGAGCATCGCGGTCGACCTACTAATCGGTACGCGAGCGAAATCGGTCGGGGCGGACGCCGCCAGAAACGACGACTCGACGCCGTCAGTGACCCTCGTCGTGGGGGTTCGTCGCCGTGCCGTAGTTCTCGGCGTGGTCCGTGTAGTCGATGAAGCGGGGTGCGTCGGGATCGAAGGGACGCTCGAGGCTCTCGAAGGCCTTCTTCTTGTCCCAGCCCTGGAGCTTCCCGACCGCCGACTTGTCCTCTAAGTCGTGGTAGTCGAGTTTCGGCTCGGTATGCTCCCAGGCCTTCACTCCCTGCTCGGTCCGGAGGATGACACTCGAGTACTCGTCTGCTGAGCCCACGGAACCGACGGTGACGTCGGCACAGAAGCCGGTGAAGTCCGCACACTCGTCACAGCCTTTGAGGGCGGCGTCGTGGAAGTTCTGGATGTCCTCCTCGAGGATCATCTCGCCGTCGTGATCGTAGACCATCAGCTTCCCGTGGAGAACGTCCATCTTGCCGATCTCGTCGGGCGAGACCCCCCGCTTCTCCTCGAGCTGTTCGCCCATGAGGCTGTAGTAGTTGAAGTTCTTCGTACACATCAGCGCGATCGTGTACTCGACGGCGCCGATTCCCTCGTCGTGGGCCTGGTAGTCCCAGTCGAAGTCCTGCAGGGCGCGGATACCCTCGATCTCGCAGGGCGTGCCGACCAGCGCGAGGCTCAGTTCGTCCCAGTCCTTGTCGTCGGGGAGCTTGTGCTCCCACCGTTTCAGGTCGAGGTTGCCCAGCGCGAGCGTCTGGTTGTAGACCGTCCCCGCGTTCTCGATGAGCTCCTCCTCGGTTGTCGCGAGGAAGCTCTCGGCCTTCCAGGCCTCCTCCTCGCTCTCGGTCGCGATCAGGGCGCCGTCGATCTCGCCTTCCTCGAGCAGGCTCGCCAGCATACCAGTGACGACGCCGCCGTCCTGAGCCGCGTCGGTCCAGTCGTCGTCGATCCTCGCGGAGAACTCCGTGATCGGGTCGCCGGCCCCCTTGACGTTGTCCTCGCCGCCGGTAATCACCCACTGGCGTTCGTAGCGCAGTCCGCCGCGGGGGCAGAAATCCCAGCACAGCGAACAGCCGGTACACATCTTGACGAGTTCGGGCAGATCGTCTTCGCCGACGCCGATCGAGTCGGAGGGACAGGCGGCGACGCAGGTTCCACACTGGATACACCGCCCCTCGTCGATGACCGCCTCGTCGAGCTCCATGAACCACGTCTTCTCGTCGGGCGTCTCGATGTCGTTCATCTCGGAGCGAATCGAGTACGTCGGGGTGTCGAGTTCGACGCCCTCGGGAACGCCGACGCGGACGTCCGGCTCGCCGTCGTCGACGTTCTGGCTGACGTCCGCGGCGGGTTCGGTGAACTCGAGGTCACCGAGGCTCCCCGTCTCGTCGACGTTTGAGACGCCGGCTCCGTCGGTCGCGACGGACCGGCCGTCGCCGTCGGTTGCAGCCTCCTCGCCGCAGGTACAGCGGTCGGGACCACAGCTTCCGCCAGCGTCGACATCGACCGCGCCGTCGCGGGCGTGGTCGAGCCCCTCGCGGGAGCGTGGCGCGGCGCCGCTGGTCTCGGGAACGATGACGGCGGTGTCATCGTCGTCCGACTCCGGAACTCCGGGGAACACGCGGTCCTCGCGGCTCGCGTGTCGCTTCGCGCTCGCGGCTTCACCGCTCGCTTCATCTGGGTCCTCGCGGCTCGCGTGTCGCTTCGCTCCCGCTCGCATTTCCGAGGACTCGCCGTCAATCCCCATGAGCCACACCTCCGGCGACCGGTGCCTCGGCTCCCTGCATGATCGTCCGCAGGCGGTCGTTGTCGACGCGGCGACACCACTCGTAGAACCGCTCGCCGTCCTCGCGGTCGTCCGCGTAGGCGTCGAACAGCTGCTCGAGCGCCGGGATCACGGCGTGGGCCGGAACCGCGCTCTCGACCCAGTCGAGGAACTCGTTGTCCGCGCCGAGAGAGCCACCGAGACCGAAGTCCATTCCCTCGACCAGATCGACGGCTTCGCCGTCTGCTCGAGGCGTCTCCGACGCCTCGCTGTTGTCTCCCTCCTCGTTGGGGCTCTCGATGTCCGCGGGTGCCTCGCCGTTCTCGAGCTTGACCGTCTCCCCGCGGAACCCGATGTCGGCGATCTGGGGCTGGGCACAGGATGCGGAGCAGCCCGACATGTGCATCCGGATGGCCTCGACGTCGTCGGGGACGTCGATGCGCTCGTCGAGCTGGCGGGCCCAGCGCTTGGTCCGCTTTTTCGTCTCGATGATCGCGTAGTTGCAGAACTCGTTGCCCGTACAGCCAACCGCACCCCGCGCGAACGGACCGGGGTCGGGCTGGTACTCCCGGGCGAACGGCTCGGCCAGCAGGTCCTCGACGTTCTCTTCCGGGATGTGTGTGACGAGGAAGTTCTGATCGGTCGCCAGGCGAACCGAGGCGTCCTCGGTGCCGTACTCCCGCGCCGCGCGGGCAGCCTCGGCGAACTCGTCACCGCCAATTCGGCCGGCGACGACGTTGAACCCGACGTACTGCAGGCCGTCCTGCTTCTGGTCGCGGACGCCGACGTGGTCACCCTGATAGCCGACGGTCAGGTTCTCGCCGCCAGTGGGAAGATCGACCGTACAGCGGTCTCGAACCGCCTCCTCGAACGTCTCGACCCCCAGCTGCTCGACGAGGTACCGCATCCGGCAGACGCCGCGGTTGGTGCGATCGCCGAGCTCCTTGAACGTCTGTGCGATCGCGCGACAGAACTCGACGGCGTCCTCTGGTCGGACGAAGACGTCGAGTTCGGAGGCCATTCGCGGCCCGTCGGAGAGGCCCCCACCGACGCGGGCGTGGAAGCCGTATAGGTGATCGTCACCCAGTCTCTTCTTCGCCGGAACGAGCCCGACGTCGTTGATCTGGGACTGCGCGCAGTCGTGAGCGCACCCGGTAATCGTGAGCTTGAACTTCCGCGGCAGGTTGGCGTACTCGCGGTTCTCCGTAAAGAAGTCGGAGACGGCGTCGACGACGGGCTGAGCGTCGAAGCACTCGTGGTCACTGATCCCGGCCGCCGGGCAGCCGAGGACGTTCCGAGCGGAGTCGCCACAGCCCTGAATCGTCGTGAGTCCGACCTCGTCGTATCGCTCCCACATCTCGGGGACGTCCTCGACGCGGATCCAGTGTTTCTGGATGTCCTGGCGGGTCGTGATGTCGACGTAGGCGTCCCCCCAGAGCTCGTTCTGCTCCTCGCCGCCGTACTCCTCGGGCGCGACGGCGTAGTCCTCGGCGCACTCGCCGATGACCTCGGCCTGATCCGGCGTGAGGTGGCCGCCCGGAACCTTGGTCCGGATCATGAAGTAGCCCGACTGCTTCTGGGCGTACATTCCGGCCCACTTCAGGCGCTCCCACTCGCCGTCGCCGCCGCGTTCCTCGATCTCCTCGAACGTCAGTCCATCCGCGGCGTAGTCGTAGACGTCATTGATGACCTCGAGCGGGTGTTTCTCCTGTTTGTACCGCTCGGTCGTGTTCATCGGAACCACCGACGGCTGGAGTGGGATCGGCTCGAGCGAGCGGACGAGCGCTCGTGGTACGTCATCTATTACCACGTAGTGAGCGGCCGCACGTATACGGCCCCGCAAACGGGCGAACCATGTCGGGGCTAGCACGACGAGGTAACACTTGCCAGTGTCGACGTCGATCCGGAGCCGGACGAGCCCTGCGACGGTCGAAAGTGGCCGCCCGACACGCCGACCGATCGATCGATGCGCTCACCTTCCGGCAACGGTTGCCGGATGGGACGACGCGAGGGGAACGCGTCCTCTTCGGACTGGACGAGCGATCGATCCTTCGAGCCGCTCGCACTACCACGTTCGCTCGAGGAACTCCTCGAGACGATGGAAGTCGACGTCGTGGTCGGCCTGTAGTTCGTCGATCGGCGACTCGTACCCCGCCTCGTTGAACCACTCGAACATCGCGGCGAACTCCTCGCCCTGTCCCTCGCGGACGTCCTCGATCGAAAGGTGGCGCGCGCGGACCTCGGTCTCGAGCGCGTCGGCGAAGCGAACGGCCATCGCCTGCAGCGGGAGTTCGTCGCTCGCGAGCTCGAACGCCTCGCCGACGTACCGATCCGGATCGGCGAAGGCTTCGGCGACGAAGGCGCCCAGATCTTCGATATCCAGCACCTGGAGCGGGACGTGTAGCTCGAGCCCCATCGCGAGCGTTCCGTCCTCGATCGACTCGCGGAAGCCCTCGAAGTTCTGCGCGAAGAAGACGGGACGAACGATCGTCGCCGGGAGTCCGAAGTCGTCGATCACCCGCTCGATCTCCCGCTTCGAGTCGAAGTGTGGAATGCCGGTGTCGCGTTCGGCGCCGCCGACGGAGGAGAAGACGAGGTGGTCGACCCCCACGTCGGCGGCGAGTTCGACGACGTTTCTCCCCTGTTCGACCTCGGCGTCGTACCCGTGCTCCCAGAAGTTCGTCATCAGGAAGATGCCGTCGGCGTCCTCGACGAGCGGTTCGATCGAGTTCCTCTCGCCGATGTCGGCCTCGACGACCTCCGCACCGCGTTCGGCGAGGGCGTGTGCCCGCTCGCTGTTGTGATCTCGGGTCAGCGCCAGCACGTCGACGTCTCGCTCGAGCAGGTGTCGGGCGACGGCGCCGCCCTGCGTCCCGGTCGAACCTACGACGAGTACGGAATCTACGTCCATAGCACTCGTCGTTCCACCGGAAAGCGCAAGAAACCCACACGGCGTTTCGCGACAGGTCGGAACGGAGACAGACCGGGCCGACGACGAGGGTCGCTACTCGTCCTCGGCGAGCAGCCGATCGACCATTTCGTCGGGGTCGAACCGCTCTAAGTCGTCGTACTCCTGTCCGACTCCGAGGAACAGAATTGGTTTGCCGGTGACGTGGGCGATCGAGATCGCCGCGCCGCCGTTGGAGTCGGCGTCGGCCTTCGAGAGGATCGCACCGTCGATCGCGGCGGCCTCGTTGAACTCGCGGGCCCGGTTGACGGCGTCCTGGCCGGCGACGGCCTCGTCGACGAACAGCGTCAGGTCCGGGCCGACGACTCTGTCGATCTTCTCGAGCTGGTCCATCAGGCCCTCGTCGGTGTGGAGCCGTCCGGCCGTGTCGGCCAGCACGACGTCGACGTCGTGAGCCTCGGCGTACTCGACGGCGTCGTACAGCACGGCGGCGGGGTCGCCGCCCTGCTCGTGGCTGATACACTTCGCGTCCAGCGCGTCGGCGTGTTGCTGGATCTGCTGGTTCGCGCCGGCTCGGTAGGTGTCGCCGTTGGCCAGCACCGTCGAGTACCCCCGCTGCTCGAGGTAGCGGCTCAGCTTGGCGATCGTCGTCGTCTTGCCGACGCCGTTGACGCCGGTAAACAGGAGGACGGCGGGTTTGTCCTCGACGGCGATGCGTTCGTCGAAATCGAACTGGCCGACGCTGATCACGTCGTGGATCGCGTCCCGCAGCGCCTCCTCGACGACCTCGCCGGTCGAGGTCGTGAACGTCCGGGTCTCGCCGACCAGTTCGTCACGGACGTTGTCGCAGATTTCCTCGGCGACGCCCATCTCGACGTCGCTCGTGAGCAGAGCCATCTCGAGTTCGTGCAGCGGCTCCTCGAGATCCTCCTCCTCGATGACGAACTTCCCCTTGACGAGCGAGCGAGCCTTGGCGCCGAAGCCGGTACTACCGTCGTCCTCGGTCTCAGTCTCGGCTTCGGGGCCGACATCGTCGGCGTCCGGATCGGGTTCGGGCTCGGCTTCGGGGTCGAGCGGCGCGTCAGTGGCGTCCTCGTCGTCGGTCGGCTCCGTGTCGGTCTCCTCGACCGTCGCCGGAGCGCCCTCCTCGGCGCTTTCGGCCTCCGTCTCCGACTCTACGTCTATCTCCGGCTCGACGTCCGTTCCCGTCTCGAGCGGGTCGTCGGCTTCCTCGAGTTCGGACCCGGCGCCGGCCGATTCGCGCTCGAGTCCGGACGCGGGCGTCGAGTCCGCGTTTTCGGTTGACTCGGTCGGCGACGCCGCTCCGCGAGCCGTCTCGTCGATGCCCGCGTCCGCCGTCTCGGCCTCGCGGTCGCGATCGGCGGCGACGTCGCTCTCGCCGACCGGTTCGTCGGGTTCGGTCGGCGTCTCCTCGAGATCGGTCACCTCGGAGCCGGTTTCGTCGGCCGGTTCCTCCGCGAGCGCTTCGGCCGACTCCTCGTCGAGCTCCTCGACGTTCTCTTCGGCGGCTTCCTCGGCGTCCTCGCGGAAGCTCCCGAGTTTCTTCTTCAGGTTGTCGAACATGGGTGTGACCCCTTACGTTACTCGTCCGGGCCCTGTCCCTGTCCCATCTGCTGCATCTGCTGTTGCATCGCCTGCTGCTGGAGCTGCTGGGCCTGCTGCTCGAGCTCGCTGCTCTCGGCCTCGAGCTCCGTGATCTCCTCGTTGACGTCCTCGATCTGGTCGTCGAGTCGGTCTTTGCGGTTCTCGAGGGCGTCGACGGCGCCGTCTTCCTCGAACTCCGCGGCGTAGTCGGCGCCGAGGTCGACGATCACTTCGTCGATGTCCTCGATCGTCGCCCGCAGGTAGGCGCCGCCGCCGAGGGGCACCTGCACCGTCGAGTCGCTCTCGAGGGTGTCGAGGGCCTCGATGGCCTCGTCGGCGTCGTGTTTCTCCTGCTGGAGCTCCTGGACGTTGCCCTGGAGCGTCTCGATCTGTTCTTCGATCTCCTGAAGTTCCTGCGAGAGCTGCTGAAGTTGCTGTTGTCCCATAGCCGTCTTTGCGGCAGGCAGTCGGAAGAATCTTCCCTTCCGTCGGAGTCAGCCGGCAAGAACGCGTTCGTCGCCGAACCGCGGGTCGAAACCCGCTCGAGGGCGTCTGCGGGCGAACCGTTGATACTAGATCTGACCAGGCTCGCGACCGGTCGAACTCGTCGTCGGCGAGACGGACCGCTTGGATCTGACGAGCCGGTCGGGGTCGACCCCGTCGAACTCCGGCGGAAGCTCGCCGTCGGTCGCATGCTCGTACAGCGCCGTCTTCGCGACTGCCGTCGCCGCGTTGTGGACGATCAACAGTGCCGCGATCGCGAGCAGCGTCGGAACGAGGGTGTACTGGAGGACCGAACCCGGAACCTCGAGCGCGAACAGGGGGAAGGCGATTCCGAGCCCGCCGACGACCGCCGCGAGCGGAAGGATGACGAGTCCGATGCCGAGCGTCGTGCCGCCCGCTTCGCCCCAGGTGTCCCGGAAGAGGTCGACGCTGTTTCGCATCGACTCCCGGACGCCGCCCTCCTGGAAGACGATCACCGGAACGATGAAGAACGTCATCGCGAACCAGGCGAAGCCGGCTATCGAGCGGACGAGCTGAGCCGCGGTTCCCTCTCGGCTCTCGAGGGCGCGAAAGAGCAGCCCGACCGCGGTACCGACGACCCCCCAGGCGAGGATCGTTCGTTTGACCTCCCACGCGCCCGCGAGTCCGTCACGGAGGCTCGTCGACTCGCCGGCGAACAGCGAGCCGACCGAGTGGACGAGCGCCGCGCTGAAAAACGTCGCAACCGCGGTCGCGACGAACAGGAACAGGACCGAGGCGGCCACCAGGAACGCGGTAACGGTTGTCTCCGCCTGGCCCTCCGAGACGGTCGCGACCTGGTCGACGGCCGCCAGCCCGTAGCCGGCGCCGACGAGCGCGACGAGGATGCCGGCGAGGAGACCGATCACCCCCACCAGCCAGACGATCCCGTACAGCACCGGAAACACGAGCAACCAGTACTCCCGGCGGAGGACGCCGAACGACGCCTTCGCGACCCGAAGGCCGGTTCGGATCCGTTCGAACAGCGATCTGAACACCATACTGAACGGTCGTTCGGGACGGAGTATAGTTCTTGAGGTGAACAGTTCTACCTGTTGACGACTGTGTTGGGCCAAACGGTTTCCCTCGAGCCCGCGTACGCCCAGCTATGACCGAGCACGATCCGGCCGAGTTACTGCCGAGCGAACGAATGCAGGGGCAGGTTCTCGAGGGAGAGGTGACTCAGATCCACCGCGGCCACCAGTACGCCGACGAGGGAGACACGTTCAGGATCGAGGGGACGACGTTCGAAGTAGTGGACGTGACCGAACGGACGCTCGGCGACCTCACCGACGAGGACGCCCGCGCGGAAGGGATGGACGACCTCGAGGCGTACCGCCGACTGCTCGAGCGCGCCCACGACGACTTCGAGTGGGACGACGACAGCGAGGTCGTTCGCCACCGGTTCGAGCCGGCCGAATGAGCGGCGCCGTTTTAGGCGTGTGGCTATCGGTTCACGTACCATGATCAACCCGCTCGAGGCGCTCGAGGAGGACGACCTGTCACCGTTTGAGGGGGACTCGAGCGACGACGGGAGCGAGGAGCTACAGGAGGCGTTCGGCGAGATGTCCCGGGAGACGCTGCTCGCGTTCGTGGGCGCGCTCTTTTTCGCCCACGTCGGGCTGCTGGCGGCCAGCGTCGGGCTGTTGCTCGTGGCCTTTCGCGGTCAGTGGGTGCTCGGAGGTGCCATCGTGGTCGGCGGTATCGTGGCGCTCGCGCTGACGGGCTGGATATACCGATGGTACGAGGAAGCAAAATAAACGGTCGTCAGTCGAGATAGCCCAGCGCGTCCTCGATTCGACCGAGCTCCGGTCCGGTGGTCTCCTCGCCGACGACGTACCCCGAATCGTTGGCGAGCAGGCCCGAGCCGACCAGCGGCGCGCCGTAGTTGACGGTGCCGACATCGGCCCGGACGTCGAGAGCGTCCTCGAGGAAGTCGAGTTCCTCGTCGGTCGCCTTGGGGTGACAGAGTACGCCCCTGTTCGTCGCGACGGCGGCCGTTCCGACCGTTCGGACGCCCGCGAGGTCGCCGCGTTCGACGGGGACCTCGAGGGTGTCTTTGACCACCTGGATCGCCTCTCGGGTCAGATCGGGGTGGACGTACGCACCGTAGTCGTTCGCGAGCACGACGTTGCCGGCGGCGTTGACGTTGCCCGGGAGTTCGGCGACTGGGAGGTCGACTTCCTCCTCGAGGCGCTCGCGCTCGTACTCGAGTACGCGAGAGCTGACGAGCAGCCCGTTCTCGTTGCCCGTCGCGAGGGCGCCGACCGTCGAGGAGCCGCCGACGGTCGTCTGGACGGCGGGCACCTCGAGTTCGTCAGTCAGGTCGGCGACGGTGTCGTCGTCGACGTCCGGCCGGACGAGCACGCACGAGTCGGTCGCGCGGGCGAAGACGCCGACGTAGGCCGACCCGGCGAAGGCGAGACGTTGCAAGTTTAGTCGGCGACCTCGGCCTCGACGACGGCCTCACCCTCCTCGTCGAAGCGAGCCGCGCGGACGCGAAGCTTCCGTGGCGGGTTCGATCGGCCCTGCGACCAGATCTTCTCGTTGATCGAGGGATCGAGTCGGATGGCGTCCTCGTCGACCGCGAAGTGTTTCGCGAGGTGTTCGCGGACCAGTCGCATCGCGAGGTCGGCGGCCTCGTGGTTGGCGCCCTTCTTGACGTCACGCAGCGGAACGGTGACGACCCGCTCCTCGAAATCGCTTGCACTCATTGTTACTCGTCAGTGTCGTTGCGCCGCCAGTTGCGTCGCTTCGGGTTTCGGGTGACTTCCATGTCGGTCTTCATCATGACCCAGACCGGCACGCGGCTGTTCTGGTTCTCGAGTTTGGCAAGTCGCTTCTTCTTGCCCTTCGATTTCTTACCCATAGTAGCCGGACGTAGCCCGCGGTGGCTTAAAATGTTGTCCATCTCGCGAGGCCTCACGGGTAACGCCGAGAGACGCTGGTCACTCGAGCGGGAACCGCTCGACGGTCGCGTACTCGGGGCCGTCGTCGGTCAGGGTGCTCTCGGTGAGGCGGATCTCGTCGACGCGCATCTCGCCGACGGTCGGCTCGCGCTCGCGGACGAGCTCCTGAACCAGCTCCTTGCCGCCGGCGTGTTCCATCCGCGCGAGGGTGACGTGGGGCGTGAAGTCGTGCGATTCCTCGTCGAACCCCATCGCGGTCGTTCGCTCCTCGACGGCCTCGTGGAGGCGGGTGAGCTCGGCTCCGCCCGCTTCGGTCCCCAGCCAGACGACGCTGATGTACTCGAGATCGGGGAAGACGCCGAGCCCGTCGAATCGGACGGCAAACGGCGAGACGTCCGCCTCGTCGACCGCGGCCCTGAGCTCCCGTGAGAGGGTCGGGACGCGGTTTTCGTCAACATCGCCAAGGAACTTCAGCGTGAGGTGGGCCTGTTCGGGATCGGTGACGTTCAGCCCGCTCGCCTCGCCGAGCTCCGCCTGGAGATCGGCGACCGGTTCCGCGAGGGCGTCCGGGAGATCGACGCTGACGAACAGTCGCATACGCGTCCCTTGAACGGGATCCTACTCAACGATGACGGTGCCCGAAACCGCGACCGGAAGCGGAGTGGGCCTTCCTTAAGCGGCTGCGCGTCGAACGGGCGGATATGTCAGACACGTTCATCGTCGTCGGCGGCGACGCCGCCGGAATGTCCGCCGCGAGCAAGGCAAAGCGCGACGACCCCGAGCTCGAGGTCGTCGTCTTCGAGAAGGGCGAGTGGGTCTCCTACGGCGCCTGCGGGCTCCCCTACTACGTCAAAGGAGAGATCCAGTCGCTCGAGGACCTGGTCTCCGTGACGCCCGAGGAGTTCCGTGAGGAGCGCGACATCGACCTGCGGACGGGCCACGAGGTCGTCGCGATCGATCCCGACGAACGGACGGTTACCGCCGACAGCGAGGACGGAACCGTCACGCAGTCGTACGACTCCCTGCTGATCGCGACGGGCGCCGCGGCGACCGAACCCCCGGTCGACGGCACTGATCTCGAGGGCGTCTACACGCTGGGCTCGATGAGCGATGGGAAGGAGCTCCGGGAGTACGTCGCCAGAGCCCGCGAGGCGGAGACGTTCCAGCAGCCCGACCGGGGGCCGGCCTGTCAGTACCTCGAGGACTGTACGGGTCCCGTCGCGGTCGTCGGCGGGGGGTACGTCGGGATCGAGATGGCCGAGGCGCTGGCCGCCAACGGCTTCGAGGTCAACCTCTTCCAGCGCGGCGAGCGCCTGCTACCGACGTTCAGCGAGGCGACCAGCGAGGCCGTCGCCGACCACCTCCGCGATCGGGACGTTCGCGTCCACCTCGGCAGCGAGGTCGAAGCGCTCGAGGGCGACGGCGCGGTCGAGGCGGTCGTCGCCGCGGACGAGCGGATCGACGTCGAGATGGCGCTGCTCGGAACGGGCGTTCGCCCGCGGACAGACCTCGCCGAGGATGCGGGGATCGAACTCGGCGAGACGGGGGCGATCGCAACCGACCCATATCGAGAGACCAGCGCCGACGACGTCTACGCCGCTGGCGACTGCGCGGAGGCGATCCACGCTGTCACCGGCGAGCCGGCGTACGTCCCGCTGGCGTTGACCGCGAACCGCCACGGCCGCGCGGTCGGTCAGACCGTTGCGGGACAGCCGACGACGGGCGGCGCTATCGCGGGAACGGCGGCGATCAAGGCCTTCGACGTCGAGGCCGCCCGGACGGGAATCCTCGATCACGAGGTGGCCCGGGAGGCCGGGTTCGACCCCGTCAGCGAGACGATCGACGCGAACTCGCGGGCGGGCTACTACCCCGAGGACGGCACTGTCACCGTCACGTTGACCGCCGACCGCGACACCGGACGAGTGCTCGGAGCGAGTCTCGTCAGCGAGTACGGCGAGGGGGCGGTCCACCGCAGCCACGCCGTCGTCGCGGCCATCCACGAGGGCGCCGCGGTCGAGGACCTCGAGAACTACGATCTGGCGTACGCGCCGCCGTTCAACACGACGTGGGACCCGGTCCTCGTCGCGGCGAAGGTGCTTTCAGGGAAATTGCGGTAAGCAATCCCAGCGGCCGGTCGTACACGCAACCGGGTCGCGACTGAACTGACCGAGACCACCACGAAAGCCCTGGCCCTTTCGTGGTGTTCGCTCTGCCGCCAACGCTGTTAGTACGGAACGCGGATATCAGTAGGTCGCAGCCCTTAACAGTCGTCGCAACCAGTTTCCACTAATGACTGACCGAGAGGGCGACTCCGACCATCCCTTCTCCGAAGGGGAAGGGTTCGGGGACGACTACGACGAGTTCGATCTGGATCCGCCGGAGCTGGGCGTCGACCCCTCGAAGGTCGACCCCGTCGACTCCCGGGTCGTCACCGACACACTCGACCGACACAACATCGACAACGACGAGGTCGACGCGAGCGAGCTGCTCGACGTCGGGCTGAACTACATGCAGATCAACCGGTTCGAGCAGGCCACCGAGGCGTTCGAGCGAACCGCGAACTTCGCCGAGAACGACCTGCTCGAGCAGGAAGCCTGGACGAACAAGGGCGTCGCCCACGCCGAACTCGAGGAGTACGACGAGGCGATCGGCGCCTACCGAGAGGCGCTACAGATCGACTCGGAGAGCGAGCATGCCGCCACCGCCGAGACGAACCTCGCCTACGCGCTCTGGGAGTTCGGCGAGACCGCCCAGGCCTTAGAACACGCCGAACGCGCCGTCGAGATCGACGAACGCTTCGCCGAGGGCTGGTTCAACCGCGCGTTCTTCCTCTCGGAGCGGGGGCTGGCCGAGGAGGCACTCCACTGCGTCGACAACGCGATCCGGCTGGGGATGCGCAACTCCCAGGTGCTCGAGGAAAAGGCCGAAATCCTCGAGGAACTCGGCGAGTACGACGAGGCCGAAGAGATCGCCGAGGAGGCAAACGAGATGCGCGAGCGGGCCGAGCAGCGCGTGATGGAGGAACGCGAGGAGATGGCCGGCCAGCAGGCGGGCGGCGGCCGTCCGCCGAACCGGGAGGACGTCGAGATCACGGATCCGGGACGCGCCCCCGAACCGGAGTCCGACGACGAGTGGCAACTCGAGTGAGGTATGATCGTCAACGAACGCGAAACGCCGGAGGGACTGCTCGTCGCCGTCTGTGACGCCGACGTCCTCGGCGAGCGCTTCGAGGGCGACGACGTCACCCTCGAGGTTACCGAGAAGTTCTACGGGGGCGAGATCGCCGACGAGGCGACGGTTGTCGACAGCCTCGCACGGGCGACCGTCGCCAACATCGTCGGCACGCAGGCCGTCGATCTCGCGATCGAGGAGGGGTTCGTCGACGAGGCGAACGTCCTCGAGGTCGGCGACACCAAACACGCCCAGCTGTTGTGGATGTAGAACGCTTGCCGATGTCGAGATACAGACGAGATTCGATTGATGCAAGGCCGGAGCCGAATGATACCAAACTGTGTTGGAGTCAACGGTATGTACACAGCGGGGCTACGGTGTAGTACGACAGGGCCCTACCACCCACCACACCAGAGTTGTTCGACACCCCCTGTCGTGACACACCACCCACCCACCCTTTCCCTTTCCAGAAACTCCCCGGCGAGCGGCCGCACCGTTCGCTGGGACCGAAGGAGTGTTTTGTCTGGGAGCCTACCCTCTATCCAATGAGTTCCCAGAACCTCGAGGCGCTCGACGTCGAGGCCATCCGCGACGAGTTCCCCATCCTCCAGCGGGAGTTCGACGGCCAGCAGGTCGTCTACCTCGATAACGCGGCGACGACCCAGACCCCGGACCCGGTCGTCGACGCAATGAGCGACTACTACCGCGAG
Organism: Natrialbaceae archaeon; assembly: GCA_003559215.1. Lineage (GTDB taxonomy): Archaea > Halobacteriota > Halobacteria > Halobacteriales > Natrialbaceae > Natronococcus. Next base: position 76,601 of record PWMF01000003.1, on the reverse strand, counting down.
TCGAACGCGAACGTCCACCGCGGGATCCACCACCTGAGCCAGGAGGCCTCCGAGGCCTACGAGATCGCCCACGATCGCGTCGCGGAGTTCATCGGCGCCGACGGCCGCGAGGAGATCATTTTCACGAAGAACACGACCGAGAGCGAGAACCTGCTCGCCTACTCGTGGGGCCTGAACGAACTCGAGCCCGGCGACGAGGTCGTGCTCACCGAGATGGAACACCACGCCTCGCTGGTGACCTGGCAACAGATCGCCAAACGAACCGGCGCCAGCGTCGAGTACATCCGCGTCGACGAGGACGGCCGGCTCGACATGGATCACGCCCGCGAGCTGCTCACCGACGACACCGAGATCGTCTCGGCGGTCCACGTCTCGAACACGCTGGGGACGATCAACCCCGTCACCGAGCTGACCGAGCTGGCCCACGAGCACGACGCCCTCTCCTTTATCGACGGGGCCCAGGCGGTGCCGAACCAGCCCGTCGACGTCGCGGAGATCGGCGCCGACTTCTACGCCTTCTCCGGCCACAAGATGGCGGGTCCGACGGGGATCGGCGTCCTCTACGGGAAACAGGAGCTGCTCGAGGCGATGGAGCCGTACCTCTACGGCGGCGGGATGATCCGGAAGGTCACCTTCGAGGACTCGACCTGGGGCGAACTCCCCTGGAAGTTCGAGCCCGGGACACCGCCGATCGCCGAGGCCGTCGGCCTCCACGCCGCCGTCGACTGGCTCGAGGAGATCGGCATGGAGCGCATCCGCGATCACGAACAGGAGCTGGCCCGCTACGCTTACGAGCAGCTCGAGGACGAGGGTGACGTCGAGATCTACGGCCCCGAACCCGGCGAGGACCGCGGCGGGCTCGTCAGCTTCAACCTCGAGGACGTCCACGCCCACGACCTCACCTCGATCCTGAACGACCACACGATCGCGGTTCGGGCCGGCGACCACTGTACCCAGCCGCTCCACGACAAGCTGGGCGTTCCGGCGTCGACTCGAGCCTCGTTCTACGTCTACAACACCCGCGAGGAGGTCGACAAGCTGGTCGCGGCTCTCGACGACGCACGGCAGCTGTTCGCGTAGCGAACGACGGAGTGCGAGGAGAGTACGCTCGATGGCGTCTGCTTACGGGCACTTCACGCCCGTTCACACGGTTTGCAGGACCGACGGTCCCGCGCTATCTTCGCGAGTGAACGACGTGAACAAGCGAGGGTCAGCGAGAGCGAGGCTCTCGCCGAGCGCGTCAACTCCTCGCGTAACAGTAGATATAGCACGGTTTGTAGAAAGTGCAAGGCGAAAACCCACGGCTTTAGCCGTGGGATGAAGCCGACAACTGGGAACCAAACCACGCAGCGACTCCCAGCAGTGAAGATGGTTTCCGGCCAACAGACAGGTAACTCCACGACAGCCACGAACGGAGGACGTGGAGGCGCACTCGTCAGCGTGCGCTCGAACAGCGGGGATGCTGTAACCGTGTGACGTGATGGGAAGAGAGAGGGACGTTCCGAACCAGTCTACTGAGAAGGGGTACAACTGGTTCCGAAGCCACGTTCAGTGGTGTGCCCTGCTCACTCCTACACCGCTCCAGTGGGAGTCCCACGCTGAAGCCCACCCGTTTGCGGGTGGGTAGCTGACTCTGCCGGAGACTATCATATAGCACGCGAAGTAGCCGCGATACAGAGGTGACTCCCCATGAGCAATAAGGACGAAAACGAGCGGGAAGACAGTGAACGGAACGGATCCACACGCGATAGTCGACGAACGGACTCCTCCCTTGCAGCAGCTATCGAGAGTTCACTCCAAGCGAGATTGCGATCGTTGTCAGAGCGATTAGAGAGCGTAGTTGGAGAAGAGGCAAAGCGGTCTTCGAGAGGGCCTCCCCGGTCGCGTCCGTCTACGAGGAGAACTGAGGCAAATCGGAAACAGCGCACAGACCGCTCGGGACGAAAGCGAGCACGAAAATCGGAGTCCACGGAATGTTTGATCGACACTCGCCTTGACGGGGACGAGTTCGTTGTCGTCGCTGATCTTCCTGGAGCAAACAAAGACGATCTCACGGCAGGGATCAATCCAGAAACGAACGAGCTCGTTATCAAGAAAACGGATACCACTGTCGGGCGAGTTGAGCTTCCCTGGGCTTCGTCCGAAATGCAAAAAGCGTGGTTCAAGAACGGCGTCCTCGAAGTCTATATCCGATCGGACGATGCCGAACCACCCGGAAAATCGTCTCCCTAGAGGACTACTTCCTCTCGCTCGACGATCCTCCGGACAGTTCTGTACCGTTTGCTCTCAAATAGTCCTAAAAGTACAGAGACACTCTGAAAGGAGGTTGTGGAGTCGATGCTGGTCCCGCGGGCCTCTCCGCGAAACTCGCAGTCGATGGGCGCGAGAACAGTGAACGGAACGCCCCGCGATCGTACGCCAGTGCAGCGACTGTTCGTCGTTTGAACGCAAAACCGGTTTTGACGCCGGGTTCCTCGAGTCCTTGGAGTCGAGCGAGCTACGACGTCTTCGCGACGTCGCCGCGGCTCTCGTCGGGACCGCCGTCGGCCAGTCGATCGGGGTCGATGTCGAACTCGAAGATCTCCTGGGGGACCGACACCGTGACGCAGGTGTTGGGCAGGTCGACGATGCCCGCGATCCGGCTCTCGACGGGTGCCGTGCTCAGTAGCATGTAGGCCTGTTCGGCGGAGTAGCCGAAGTTCGTCATGTAGTCGATGGCGTCGAGACAGGCTCGTCGCATCCCGACGTTGGCGTTCTTGTAGTGCTGGGTACCGTCCTCGTCGACGGAGTAGCCCTCGAAAACGACGTAGTTCGAGAAGTCCGGGTCCATGTAGCCGGGTTTGAACATGGCGTAGTCGGTGCCCATCTTCTCCATCCCGTCCTTGATGACGTCGACCCGCAGGTCGATCCAGCCGGGGAACTCGATGGCGCCACAGAATGTGATCTCGCCGTCGCCCTGCGAGAAGTGCAGGTCGCCGGTAATGAAGTTCGCCCCCTCGACGAACACGGGGAGATAGACCCGCGAGCCACGGCCGAGGTTCTTGATGTCGCAGTTGCCCGCGTTCTCGCGGGGCGGAATCGTCCGCGCAGCCTCTTTTGCGGCCTCCTCGACCTGATCCTCGTCCATGTCCCCCAGCAGGACGTCGTTAGGTTCGGGCGGGAGCGCCAGCGGCGGCTCGGCCTCGCCCGTCTCGTGGTTGACCGCAGTCGCGTCGTCGGGTCCGCGCTCGATGAGCGCACGTTCGCGCTCGTTCCACTCCTCGAGCAGTTCGTGGGAGGGTGCCGTCCCGAGGATTCCCGGGTGGGCACAGCCGGGGAATCGGACGTCCTCGATGTGGCGCGTGCTGGCCATGACGCCGTCGAGCTCCCAGATACTCTTGCGGGCCTCCGGGAAGTGGTCGGTGAGGAAGCCGCCGCCGTTCTCCTGGTCGAAAATCGCGTTGAACCCCCACTCGCGGTCGGGGAAGGCGCCGAGGTCGAGAATGTCGACGACGAGCAGGTCGCCCGGTTCGGCCCCCTTCACCTCGAAGGGGCCACTCAGGTGGTGGTTCGGGTCCAGCTCCATATCGCGGATGTCGTTTGCGCTGTCGTCGTTGTTTACCTGTCCGCCGGTCCAGTCGAGACACTCGATCCGTACCTTCTCGCCGGGTTCGATCGACGACACCGGCGGGACGTCGGGGTGCCAGCGGTTGACGATCGGATCTGGCTGTTCCTCGGGCGGCGATTCCGTATCGACCTCGAAGACGGTTTCCGGCATGGTTCACGTTCACACTCACCCTGATCGAAGTTATAGCTGATTCAGTATATGTGATACGTTCGAGAGAGGGTCGAAAACCGACCGGCGTAGCGTCGGGCAACGCCTTTTATGCCGATCCGCTCGGTAGTCGTGGGAGAACACGACATGTTGGGTACTGGCGAACCACACGATCGGCTCGAGGCCGGCGAAGCAGACGACGTTCCGAGTCGAGCGAGGAACTTCGAGGCCGGCAAGCGCCTCGCAGAGACGGTCCGGACCACGCTCGGACCGAAGGGACTCGACAAGATGCTCGTGACCGACGACGGAAAAGTTGCGGTCACGAACGACGGCGCGAGCATCCTCGCGCGGATGAAGCTCTCCCACCCGGTCGCAAACCTCGTCCTCGAGGTCGCGAAGAGCCAGGACGCCGCCGTCGGCGACGGGACGACGAGCGCGGTTCTGCTCGCCGGCGAACTGCTCGGCGAGGCCGAGGCACTGCTCGAGACGGGAGTCCCGCCGGCGAAGATCACCGAGGGGTACCACCTCGCCGTCTCGCACGCGGTCGAGCGCCTCGCGGAGCTGCCCGTCCCGGTCGACCTCGCGGACGACGAGCGATTGCGGGATATCGCGAGAACGGTCGTGACCGGCAAGTGGGACGAGTCGGGAACCGAGTTCCTCGCCGACCGGGCTGTCGAGGCCGTGCGGGCGATCGAGCGCGACGACCGCGTCGCGTTCGAGCGACTCACCAGGAAGACGATCCCGGGGGGTTCGTTCTACGACTCGGCGGTGATCGAGGGGCTCGTCATCGACATGGGGGAGTCCTCGACCGACGTCGTCTCGCCCGACGCGACGCTCCCGGACCGGTACCGGGATGCGACGGTTGCACTCGTCGACGAGGAGCTGTCGATCGACACGGCCCGTGGCGTCGGCAGCGTCGACCTCGAGACGGTCGAGGAATACGAGGCGCTCAGACAGTACGAGCGGGACGTCTACGGGAGCTACGCCGACGCGATCGCCGGGGTCGGCGCCGACGTCGTCTTCTGCCAGCAGTCGATCGACGATCCCGTTCGCTACCTGCTCGCCGAGCGAGGAATCCTCCCAGTCGAACGGACCCAGCGGGACGAACTCAACAGGCTGGCACGCGCTACCGGCGGCAAACCCGTTCCAGTGGAGAGCCTGACGCGAGCGACGACCGGGACCGCCGCGACCGTCGAACGGCGGGCAGTCGGCCCCACCGACGTCACGGTCGTCTCGGGACTCGAGGAGCTCGAGCAAGTGTCGGTCGTGTTTCGGGGCGGAACCCAGCACGTCGCCGACGAGACCAAGCGGATGCTCGACACCTGCTTCTACGCGCTGAAGCTCGCGATCGAGGACGAGGCGGTCGTCCCGGGTGGGGGTGCGACCGAGGTAGCGCTCGCCCGCGAGCTGCGGTCGTTCGCGGCCGGACGCGACGGAGCCGAGCAGCTCGCCGTCGAGGCGTTCGCCGACGCTCTCGAGACGATCCCGCGGACGCTGGCCGAAACCAGCGGCGTCCGGCCGACCGACGCCCTGCTGTCGCTGCGGAACGCCCACCACGACGGCGACGACACCGCCGGACTGGACCTCGAGACCGGATCGGTCGTCGACGCTGTCGAGGCCGGCGTGCTCGAGCCGCTGTACGTCAAGCGCCAGGCGATCGCCAGCGCGGGGGAGGCCGCGAGCATGATCGTTCGCATCGACGACAACGTCCCGATGGCCCCGCGAGGCGAGGAGTCGGGTCACGATCACGACCACGATCACGGCCCCGACGGGCTGATCCGGAGCACCGAGGGATACCCCTGGGCCGTCGGCCACTCGATGGGGCACTGAGATGAGCGAAACAGAGCTCCCTCGGCTCGAGGACAGCCTCGAGCTCTACGCCGCGGCCGTCGAGCGGTATGGGTCGGAGCCGTTCACGGAAGCGCGGGCGAAGCGGGAGCTGGCCGGCACGCCGTCCCCACGGGTGCTCGAGCTGGCCGTCGCCTACGGACTGCTCGAGTTCGACGGCGACGCCTACGCGGTTCGAGTCGAACCCGACGAACCCGAGAGTGCGTGGCGGGCGAACGCGGTCGACCGTGCCGAACGGATCCGAACTGCCGCCGTGGACCGCGTGACCCAGGGGACGGAGGGTGACGATACCGACGGCGTGCGGGCGCTGACTCACGACTCGAAGCGGTTCGCGAGCATCGCCGTCGGCGAGCCGGCGGAGCTCGAGAAAATCCTCGGCCGACTCGAGGGGGTTCCGCTCGGGGAGTACGCCGGGATCGTGCTCCGATCCCCGGGAGAGCGCGCCAACGACGTCCAGCGGCTAGCGGATCGTCTCTGCGAGCCCGCCCTGACCAACGAAACGGATCTCTCGAGGCCGTTCCAGAAGGAGTCCACCGACGTCGTCGGCGACGACAAGAACGAGCTGGAGTTTCGGCTCTTCCTCGAGCGAGAGTAACTACTCCTCGAGCGACTCGACGTCGAAGACCGGCTCGTTGATCGTCCAGCCCCCGGACTGGAGGTTCTGGGAGATCGTCACCCGGTGGCCGTTCGGGTCCGCCGCGACGAGAGAGTAGGCGTCCGTCTCGACCACCTCGTAGGGTAGCTCCCGGTCGTTCACCGTCACGGTGTCCCCGACTTCCAGTCCGTCGAGGCGTTCGGTGAGCTCCGCCGGTGCGAGCGCGTCGTCGGTCGAACTGTCGGGAGACGAGGACGTCATCGGTAGACGAAACCGGCGCTATCGTCTTAGCTTTTGGTACGAGTCACCGTTCGCAGCCGGGTCGGTCGAGTACCGGTAAGCGCTTCTACGCCAAGATATAACATATCACGAAACGAACTGCCAGCTATGTCATCACGACCGGAGCCGCGAGAACCCGAAGACGTGGACGATCGGCGGATCCGAGAGCTGCTCGAGGAGGCCGAAACCGGATGGTACGGCGACAGCGCGTTCTTCGGCGCGATGGCTCACTGCCCGGAGCTGTTCGAGCATATCGTGGCGGCGTTCGAATCGTTCGGACGGGGAGCGAACATCGACACCGAGCTGCTGGAGCTAATGCGGATCAAGGTCGCCGAAACCCACCAGTGTGCCTACTGCGCGACGGTCCGGACCCTCGAGGTGCGCGAGGAGGTCGCGCCGAAGGAAGACGCCGTCTTCGGCGACGTCGACGGGGACGAGCTCTCTCGACGGGAGTACCTCGCCGTCTCGCTCGCCGAGGGGCTCTCGACCGATCCGCACAGGTTCTCCGACGACTTCTTCGCGGAGCTTCGCGAGGAGTTCACAGAGCAGGAGGTCGTCGAACTCCTGTTGTTCGCCAGCCTCGAGGTCGGCCTCGACCGGTTCTGTATCGCTCTCGAGCTCCAGCCGACCGACGAGAGCGCGTACCCCGACGACGTCGAGTACCCCCTCGAGAACCCACGTCCGAAAACGTCGTAGTTCGGCTCCACGACCGAACACACCGTAACGCGTTGTGGACATTCCGTTCGATCGGAACGAGCGGTTATGCTCGCTGCCGACCGGGTAGTACGGCGAGGCCCTTACAGTGACAGGCACCACGCTCACGCCGAGGATGCGAAAACAGCAGGCGGCTCAGGAGGCGATTCCGCCGATCGAACGCTCGATCGAGGACGGGAAGCTTCGGCTCGTGCGACGGTTTCGCGGGCTCACGCTCGAGCAGTCGGCCGGCTACCTCGAGGGGCTCGGCGGCGAGCGAATCGGGGAGACCGAGGTCGAGGGAGACGGCTGGTTGGCCCGACTCTCGGCGGAGAAAGTTCCGGTGGGACCGTCGTACCGACTAACCGAGGTGACGGTCGTATGGACGGGCCGACCCGACGCCGTCGAGCCGATCGTGCTGCAGTTCCGCCGGAAAGCGTTCCGCGCACCGGGGTGAGTGCGGAGTCCTTATCAGACGACCGCCGAAACACGCCGGGCATGCTCGAAACCGTCCGCGACCGTGCCCGCCCGTACTTCGAGGGCGCGCCGCCGGCCCACGACTGGCACCACGTCCGGCGGGTCGCGGCGCTGGCCGACACCCTTGTCGCGGAACAGACAGAGCCCGTCGACGAGCGGATCGTCCAGCTGGCGGTCGCGCTGCACGACATCGGTCGCGAACGGGAGGACCGCGGGCAGATCGACGACCACGCGACCTGGGGCGCTCGAGAGGGCAGCCGGATCCTCGCCGACGTCGGGGCGACCGAGGAAACGATCGAGCGCGTCCGGCACTGCATCCACGCTCACCGCTACTCGAACGAGATCGAGCCCGAAACTCTCGAGGCCGAGATCGTCTGCGACGCGGACAACCTCGACGCCCTGGGCGCGGTCGGTATCGCCCGCGCGTTCGCCCACGGGTCGGTCATCGGGAGTCCGCTGTACGATCCCGACGTTCCGCCCGCCGCGGACGAGACGGCGGACGGTCGAAGCCAGTACAACCACTTCTACAAGAAGATCCTCGAGCTTCCCGAACGGATGTACACCGACGCCGGTCGGGAACTCGCCGCGGACCGTGCGACGTTCGTCCGCGAGTACCTCGAGCGCTTCGAGGCCGAGGCATCGGGCGATGCGTAGTCGCGGTCGAACGGTTCGAACAACGAGAAACCTGCAGAACGTTTTTTTAGATTCGGTCCCCTACAGGTAGTCGCCGAGGTGAGAACGAATGCACGAGAATACGATCGGACGTCCCCGACAGGACCCGTTCGACGCCCTGGTCGACGTTCTCGCCGCGGCGAACCGGTACGATCTCGCGCTCGGTGGAATCCCGATCGCGTTCGTGATCGCGCTGGTCGCCGCGAGCACGTTCGGCGTTCCGGTACCGTACGCGCTCGCGCCTGCAGCGGTCGTCGGCGTCGGCGTCATCGCCGACGTCTGTTACCTGAACCCGCCGATTGACCAGGGGTCGACGGACGGTACCGACGATCAAACGGCTGCAGACTGATCAGGCGATCCGGGTGACCACACATCCGGTCCGGTTTTCGACGGCCTCGAGTCCCGTAGCGACTGCTCTCGCCCCGGAACCCTTTTACAACCGACAGCCCTACGCGTTTTCAACGATGGGACTGGGCTCCGATATGTACCGACAGCAGATCCTCGACCACTACAAGAACCCCCGCAACTACGGGAAGCTCGAGGATCCGACCTTCACCCACGTCGGCGAGAACCCGATGTGTGGCGACGAGATCCGGATGGACGTCAGGCTCGAGGACGACGAGGAGACGATCGAGTACGTCGCCTTCTCCGGGGACGGCTGTGCGATCAGTCAGGCCTCCGCGAGCATGCTCTCGAGCGAGCTCCAGGGGAAGTCCGTCGACGAACTCCTCGAAATGGACCGTGACGACGTCATCGACATGCTCGGCGTCGACATCTCCCCGATGCGAGTCAAGTGTGCGGTGCTCGCCGAGAAGGTCGCCCAGGACGGCGCGGAGATCTACCGAGGCGAACTCGACAAGGAGAAGACTTCGACCGAGGAGTAGCTGAGCCCGATCCGTCTCCCCTTTTATCGTCGCTCGAGCCGAAAACCGTTGTACCGTCGGTAGCGAGATCTGAGAGCGACGCGTAACGCTCGAGCCGAGTACGGCTATCGCTGGCTAATCGAACGAGCCCGAAAACGAGAGACGAGAGCGGCGGCCGTCGAGGCGCGTTATTCGGGTTTCAGTCCGCCGTCCTCGACGCGCATGACGGCTTCGCCGTCGGCGAGGTTCGGCGCGTCGACCAGCCGGACGATACGCTTGTTACCCTTGGACTTGCGGAGGTAGATCCGGAACGTCGACTTGTGGCCGAGGATGTTCCCACCGATCGGCTGGGTCGGGTCGCCGAAGAACGAGTCGGGGTTCGAGGCGACCTGGTTGGTGACGATGATGGCGGTATTGTAGAGGTTTCCGACCTTGTCGATGTCGTGGAGGTGCTTGTTGAGCTTCTGTTGTCGCTCGGCGAGTTCGCCCCGGCCGACGTACTCGGCGCGGAAGTGCGCGGTCAGCGAGTCGACCGCGAGCAGGCGAACGGGGTATTCCCCTTCCTCGTGTTCGCCGGCGAGCTCCTTGGCCTTCTCCGCCAGCAGCATCTGGTGGTTGGAGTTGAACGCCTTCGCGACGTGGATCTTGTCGAGGATGTCGTTGATGAGCTCCTCCATGGTCGCCTCGTCGCCGGGCGTCCCTTCGATCTCGCGGTCCTCGAGGGTGGCCTCGATGACCTCGTCGGGGAGGCCCCGAACCATGTCGTCGATCCGCTCGGGGCGGAACGTGTCCTCGCTGTCGATGAACATCGCGCGGCCGTGGAGACCGCCGACCTCCTTTGGAAGCTGGACGTTGACGGCCATCTGGTGGGTGACCTGCGATTTACCGGAGCCGAACTCACCGTACACCTCGGTGATCGACTGGGTCTCGATCCCGCCGCCGAGCAGGTCGTCGACCTCGTCGATGTGCCAGCTCATCTTGCCGATCTCGTTTCGCCGCTCGAGCACCGTGGAACCGGTCTCGAAGCCGCCGACGTCGGCGGCGTCGCGGGCCGCGCGGACGATGTCCGCCGACGTCGATTCGCCGACGTCGGCCGTGTTCGAGAGTTCGGAGGGCGAGGCGACGGCCAGGCTCTGGAAGGAATCGAAGCCGGCCTCGTGGAGTTTGTCTGCGGTTGCCGGTCCGACACCAGGGAGGGACTCTAGGTCTGCGTCTGGCATTACTCACTCGTTGTGGCGGACGCCCCATAAAGCCTCGTTAACAGGAGAGTGGAAGTGAAAGTGCCGGACTGCAGCGGGGTAGTTAGGAACGACGGCCGAAGGTTTAGGAGTCAAAGCGCGGCCGACGCCGCGTGGACGGAAGATCAAGGCGTTCGCGCTCGAGGCGGATCAGGCGGTCGGCTCGTCAGTCGCCCACTCGAGCGAGGAGAGTTCGTCCCCGGCGGCGACGTACAGCCGTCCGGGCGCGAGTGCGGGTGTACTCGAGACGGGAGCCCCGAGGTCGACGTGCCAGTGCAGGTCGTAGTCGGTCACGTCGATCCCATAGATCGAACCGGTCGAATCGCCGACGCAGACGACCTCGCCGGCGACGACGGGACTCGCGTCGACCTCGCCGTCGAGCGCGATCCCCTTCTTCGAGAACAGCCACCCGCGGACCTTGCGCCGGCCGAAGCGGGTATCGGTGACGTGAAGATAGCCGTCGTCGGCGCCGACGAAGGTGGTCCCCTCCTCGGGGAGCACCGTCGCCGACGACGTGAACGAGCCCCGGATCTCGTAGCTGAACCAGGTCTGGCCGGTCTCGGTGTCGAGCGCGAGCAGCGTGCCGTCGTCGTCGGCGGCGTAGACCCGACCGTCGGCGACCGTGAGCGGCGCCGCGACGACCCCGTCGGTCGGCGCCATCCACGCCTCTTCGGCCGCGTCGGTCCCGTCCTCGAGACAGCGGACCTGCTCGTCCTCGGTACCGACGTACACCCGAGAGCGGCCGTCGGCGACCGCCGGAGAGCCGGCGACCGGGGAGTCGGTCTCGTGAGTCCAGGCTATCTCGCCCGTTTCGGCCTCGAGCGCCGACAGCCCCGCCGCGTGGCCGGCGTACAGTCGGCCGTCCGCGAACGCGACGTCGGACTCGAGGGTGGCCGGGAGGTCGGTCCGCCACAGGGGGTCGCCGGTTCCCGGGTCGATCGCGTGGACGGTACCGGCGTCGGTCGCGGCGTAGACGCCGTCGTCGGTGGCGATCGGGGTCGCGTCGATCCCGTCGGCCGATTCGAACACCCATCGCCGTCGGCCCGTCTCGCGGTCGAGCGCGTACAGGTTTCCGCGCGTCGTCCCGATGTAGACGGTGTCGCGGTCGAGAACCGGCGATCCCGCCGCACCGGCGAGTTCGACCGTCCAGGCCGACTCGACGCGATCGGGTCCCTCGAGGTCGCGGCGAACGCCCGAGTGCTGTGGATCCCGTTTGAACTGATTCCAGTCGGTCACTGTTCGGGCGTACCGATGCCGACCGGATAACTGGTTCGACAGCGGTCGCTACGGGGGAGAAACGAAAACGGAAGAGGGGGTGGGGGATGGCGACAGGATAGCTGGTGTATGGCGCAGCTGTGGCGTCCTGCCGTACTCACTCCTACGAGAGCGGACGCATTACCGCTGGCTCCAAACATGTTTGGAGATGTTTGGAATCTCTCGAGCGCGTTGGAGCCTCGCTCACTCCCAGGGGTGGGTTCCACCCTCGCTCGGCCACAGTGGATACCAGTACTCCTTATCGCGCTCGATCTCGAGTTCACCGTCCAGCGTCGCCTCGAGTTTGAACTCGGCGTTCGAGTCCCGTTCTCGACCGGGACGGGGTGCGAACGGGTAGTACCGCCCCCGGCGGAACGAGTAGATCCAGTAGGCCGGCCCCCGCTCGTTCCGGTAGGCGAAGACGGCCGCGAGCAGCCGCGAGCCGTAGCCGTGCTCGATGAACGTGTCCGCGGCGAAGTGGAGGCTGGTGATCAGATCCTCCGGATCGCTGTCCTCGAGGACGACCCAGTGGTAGCCGTGATCGTCTTCCGAGACCGAAAATTCGGTGCCGGTGTCCTCACGACCGGCCTCGAGGATCGCCTCGACCTCGTCGACTGCGTCCCGAAAGCTGCTCGAGTCGACGCCGGAAAAGCAGAGCGCGCCAACGTCAGCGGACTCGTAGCCCAGGTCGGCCTCCATCGTGAGGTAGGCGGTACTCATCCCGAAGAGGTCGTCGGGATCGGCGTCGCGTTTCGCGTCGGATTCGGCGCGCGTGCCGAGGATGGAGCGAAGCCCGTCCAGTAGTCCCATACTCGGTGTGAGGGGTGCGTCCTCTTAGAAGCCCTCCATCTCGCGCTCGAGGTCCCGGAGCTGTTCGACCCGCCGTTCCGTCGAGGGGTGGGTGCTGAACAGCTTTCCGACGATCCCCGACTTTATCGGGATGATGAAGAAGGCGTTCATCTCGGCCTCCTCGCGCAGATCCCTGTCCGGTACCTTGTCGACCTCGCCGGAGATCTTCATCAGCGCGGAGGCGAGCGCCGAGGGCTTGCCGGTGATCGCCGCGGCGCCCCGATCAGCGGCGAACTCCCGATATCGGGAGAGCGCACGGATCAGCAGGTAGCTGATGATCCAGACCACGAGCGAGACGAGGATCGCGACCATGACGCCACCACCGCCTTTGCCACCGCGGTTACCGCCACCGCCAAAGAACGCACCCCACCGGACGATCATGAAAGCGATCGTCGAGAGGAGGGAGGCGATCGTCATCACCATCATGTCGCGGTTCTTGACGTGGGCGAGCTCGTGGGCGATGACGCCGTCGAGCTCCTCCTGGTTCAGGGTGCGCATCAGCCCGGTCGTGACGCAGACGGCGGCGTTGCGCTGGTTGCGGCCGGTCGCGAAGGCGTTCGGTACCTTCGAGTCGACGACCGCCACCTTCGGTTTCGGCAGGTCGGCCTGCTGAGAGAGCCGTTCGACCGACGAGTGCAGTTGTGGATACTCCTCCGCCGACACCGTCTTCGCGCCCATGCTCTTTAGCGTGAGGGTGTCGCTGAAGTAGTACTGTCCGAGCGAGAACCCACCGAAGATCATGCCGAAAACGAGAAGGTTCGCTCCTCCCGTGAGATACGCCGTGAGCACCCCGGCAAAGACGATGTACAGCGCGAACAGCAGAAACATCGTCACGAACATCCGCACGCGGAGCCCCCAGTCCGGCTGCCAGTCCATACCTCGATGGAGGGACTCCGGCGAGATAAGTATGGCCGATGACAGACGGGGACGTCCTGCACGGGTCGCCGTCCCAACCCCCCTGGTTTCGCGTGGAAACCGACAGACTGGGCCGCCGTCGCTCGAGCAGTGTCAGACGCGCGTCCGTCGACCGTTCGGGCGGTTCGCCGCGGTCACGATTTCGGCGCGCTGGAGGCTCGAGCGAACGCACCACGCGGCGGCGGTCGTGCCCGACCGGACGGGAATCGTTGCGGTTCCGGAACGATCGATCGGGCCGCCGGAACGATACTACGAAGTCGATAGGGAAGAGTGATCAGTCCAAGAGCGTGATATGACGGGGTACGGCAGACGGCAGGTGCTGAAACGGACCGGGTTCGCCGCGATCGGTGGCACCGTCGCAGTGAGCGCCGCAGTCGCCGACGGCAGGGCGACCGCCGACAGCGCAAGTGCCGGGTCGGCGGTCCGGTCCGACGCACAGGGCTGGAGGTCCCGCCGCGGGAACCCGGGAAACACCGGGTACGCTCCCGAGGCGAGCGGGCCGGACGATCCGGCGGTCGTCGAGTGGAGACAGGACGACGCTACCGGTCCCGTCGCGGTCGTCGACGGGGTCGTCTACCAGACGGACGACGGCGCGGTCCACGCCTTCGACGCCGACGACGGGGACCGAATCGAAGCGAGCCCCGACGTCGGCGCGGACGGCGCGCCGACGGTTGCCGACGGACGGATCTACGTCGGCGGCGACCGACTGGCGGTCCTCGACGCCGACCTCGAGGGGATCGAGTGGACGATCGGATTCGAGGGCGACGTCCCCGAACCGATCGTCGCCGACGGGAGCGCGTTCGTCGTCGTCGACGGAACCCTCTACGCGATCGACGCCGCCGAGGGGACCGAGCGGTGGCAGTTCGAGAGCGACGGCGGAAAACTGCACGGACAGGCCGTCGCCGTCGCCGACGGCGCCGTCTTCGCGACCGACGGTCGAACCCTGTACGCGCTGGAAACCGGGGATGGCAGCCGTCGGTGGGCGAATTACGACGGCGGGTTCCGCAAGCAAGTCGTCGTCGCGACCGACGACACCGTCTCGGTGCAGGCCGGCGGTGTCGACGAGATTGCCGTCTACGACACCGGAAGCGGCGACCTCCGCTGGATCGCCGAGGGGTACGCCTCGACGCTCGCGACCGACGACCGCATCTACGCGCTGACCGGGACCGACGTCGTCGGTTACGACCGCGAGAGTGGCGACGAGCAGTGGCGTCCCGGACTCGAGTCGGCGACGTACGGTCCGCCGATCGCCGACGGCGAGAAGCTGTACGTCGGCATCGAGAGCTCGAACCAGGGTCCCGGGATCGTCGCGTTCGATCTCGGAGACGGCACCCTCGAGTGGTCGATCGAAACCGACGCCCAGCCCGGTGATCTTGCGATCGCCGACAACACCCTCTACGCCGTCACCGGCGAGCTGCTCGCGATCCGGGCCGAGTCGGCGTTCGACGACATCGACGCCAACGAAACCGACGGCGACAACGTCACCCAACCCGAGAACGGAAACGACACGTTCGAGGCCACGGATCCCGAGGACATCGGGGACGACTCCGACGACAACGAAACCGACGAGGACGGCGAAACCGAAGCGGCCGACGAGGTCCTCGGAGACGACGACGGCGAGGACGAGGGAGTGCCCGGCTTCACGACGGGCGCCGGGATCGTCGGCGGCGCCGTCGCGCTCGAGTGGCTCCGGCGGAACGCGAGCGTCGAGCCCGCAGAGACGGAGTGAGCGAGCGGTCGGCTCAGGCCCACGCTCGGGTGGCCCGCTCCCCGCTCGAGCGTGAAAGGGCGAGCGGAGAGCGGGCCGTTTAACACCGTCACCGCCCAACCGGAGACAATGAGTGAGTCGCGTACGTTCTGTCCCCGATGTGGGGATCCGGTGCCCGACCGATCGGCGAGCGACGCGGACGCGGCAGCGGATCCGCTCCGACCCGGGACGGAGGTCGAACTCTGCGACGGCTGTTACTTCGATGACTTCGACTTCATCGACGCGCCAGACCGGATCGACGTTCAGGTCTGTGCCCGCTGTGGCGCCGTCCACCGGGGAAACCGATGGGTCGACGTCGGCGCGCAGGACTACACCGATATCGCCATCGAGGAGGTCAGCGAGGCTCTGGCGGTCCACGTCGACGTCGATGACGTCGCCTGGCAGGTCGAGCCCGAACAGGTCGGCGAGAACACGATCCGGATGCACGCCTACTTCACGGGGGTCGTCCGCGACACGCCCGTCGAGGAACAGGTGATGGTGCCGGTGAAGATCGCCCGCCAGACCTGCACCCGCTGCGGCCGGATCGCCGGCGACTACTACGCCAGCATTGTCCAGATCCGCGCGGAGGATCGAACGCCGACGAGCGAGGAGGTCGACCGGGCGAAGGAGATCGCAAACCAGGTCGTCGCCGACATGGAAGCGACGGGCGATCGCAACGCCTTCGTCACCGAGACGAGCGAGACCGACGACGGGCTCGACATCAAGGTCTCGACCAACAAGATCGGCAAGAAGATCTCGAACAAGATGGTCGAGGAGTTCGGCGGAACCGTCAACGACGCCGAGACGCTCGTCACCGAGGACGAGGACGGCAACGAGGTCTACCGCGTCACCTTCGCCGTCCGGCTCCCGCCGTACACCCCTGGCGACGTCATCGACCTCACGGACGACGACGGCGGTCCCGTCCTCGTCCGCAGCGCCCGAGGTAACCTCAAGGGAACCCGCGTGACGACCGGCGAGCGCTACGAGGCGAGCTACGAGGAGGGGAACTCGCCGGAGGCCCGCAGGCTCGGCGAACTCGAGGACGCCGTCGAGACGACGGTCGTCACCGTCGAGGACGAGAACGCGGTCCAGGTGCTCGATCCCGAGACGTTCCAGGCCAAAACGGTCGCCCGGCCGGACTACTTCGATCCCGACGCGCAGACGGTACCCGTTCTGAAGAGCCGCGCCGGTGTCCACGTCCTGCCGGATCCCGAACCCGACACCGGCGACGAGGACGACGACGGCCACTACGACCCTTACGAGGACGATGCCTGAGGGGTCCGAATCCGATCCCGATCCGAACGCGACGACGGCGATGGACTCGCTCGAGCGCGCCGACGCGCCGCTGGCGGCCGTCGTCGAGAAGGCGCGAACGGAGACCGCAATCGAGTCGCTTCGCGCCGAGGGGGTCTACGACGACTCGCGGCGCGTCCAGGGGGTCAGCGGTGTGGTTCGCGATCACGGCGAGCGGGTCGACGATACGGTCGGGGACGATCGGGCTGCGAGCGAGGCGACGTCCCCGGAAGACGACGTGACTCGTGAGAATGGTCCTGAACGGATCGCGCTTCCGATCACCGAACCCCCGACCGAAACGCGCGTCCTCGAGGTCGTCCGCCAGCTCGAACCCGAACTCCGGAGTCGGGACCTCGAGGACCTGCTTGCCGAGCGAGGCTGGGGCGACGACGAACTCGAGAGCGCGCCCGGTTCGTGGGCCGTGATCGGCTCCGTCGTGCTCGTGACGGTGCCCGAGGGCTGTCCCGACGAGGCCGACGTCGCCGAGGTCTTACTCGAACTCCACGGCGAGGCCGACAGCGTGCTGGCCGACGAGGGGATCGCCAACGACGGTGCGGCGGGCACCTACCGCGAACCCCGAACGCGACTGCTCGCGGGCGAAGCTGACACCGAGACCGTACACACCGAACACGGCACCCGGTACGGGCTCGACCCCGCGAAAGTGATGTTCTCGCCGGGGAACCAGGCCGAGCGCGCCCGAATGGGCGAACTCGTCGATCCCGACGAGCCCGTGTTCGACATGTTCGCCGGAATCGGCTACTTCGCGCTTCCGATGGCCCGCTCCGGTGCGCGGGTGACCGCGACCGAGGTCAACCCGACCGCGTTTCGCTACCTGCTCGAGAACGCCGTGTTAAACGACGTCGCCGATCGGGTCGACGCCTACATGACCGACTGTCGGGACGTCGCGGGCGAGCTCGAGGTCGACAGGGTGGTGATGGGGTACTACGGGTCCGGATCCGCTGACGGCACGAAGGGGGACGGGGACGACGGCCACAACACCAGAGCCGACGAGGCCCACGAGTTCCTCCCCTCCGCCCTCGAGGCCCTCGTACCCGGCGGTATCGTCCACTACCACGAGGCGGTCCCCGAGTCGCGGCTGTGGGAGCGCCCGATCGAGCGGCTCGAGGCGGCCGCCCAGCAGGCAGAGAGAGAGCTCGAGGTCCTCGAGAAGCGACGAATCAAGAGCCACAGCGCGGGTGTCGCCCACGTCGTCATTGACGCCCGCTTCGGCGACGAAGCGTGAGTCGACACAGTTCGAGGCGTGAGCCGGGCGTGACATTCTTACTGTCGGGCTGACTGCGCCTACACATGGACCGAAACCAATTCATCGCCCTGCTGTTCGTCGTCCTCATGGTGACCTCGATGGTCGCCTGGGGCGCGACCGCGGCGCTGTAGCCTCGTCGATCGGCGTCGTACTCTCCTCGAGGAACCGTTCGCTATCCGTCCGTGTCCCAGACGTCCGCCAGCGGACTCGAGCCCGACGAGCGCCGCGAGCGCGAGCCGGAACCGCCACGACCGCCGCTCGAGCTCCGGCCCGAACCGCCCCGGGAGCGACCGCCCGAACTCGAGCCGTCACCGACTGCCGCACTCGGCTCGAACGCCGGTAACTCCGGGCGCTCCATGCGTTCGACCTGGACCGCGAACCAATCAGGCATGTCCGAGCGAGCGCGGTCGAAGACGTCGAGCAGGCTCGAGTCGGCCAGGTAGGTCGCGCCGTAGTCGTCGGGCGCGCGGACGACCCGCCCGCAGGCCTGGATGATCGTTCGCAGGGCGGTCCGGTAGTACCACGCCCATTGGCCCTCCTCGAGACGGTGGGCGACCCTCGAGTCGCCGGTGTTGAGGAACGGCGCCTTACAGAGCACCTGCCAGCGACAGAGCTCGCCCTTGAGATCCAGCGCCTCCTCCATCTTCACCGAGAGGAAGACGTCCGCGCCGTCGCTCGCTTTCCACTCCTCGAGGGCGGCGTCGCGACTGTCCCGGTCGTGGACTCGGATCCGGTCGCCGACGCCGAAGTCCCGCAGGAGGTCGGCCAGCTGCTCCTGGATGTCGTAGGAGTGGGCGTGGACCAGCCCTTTCTCGTCGGGGTGTTCCTGCATGATCCGGACGATCGTCCGGGCGAGCTTCGGCGTGGTCTCCGAGCGGTGCTCGTAGGTCATCTTCCCCTGCGTGACGTCGTACAGCGGGCGGTGCTCGACGGGAAACGTGTGCTCGACGTCGACCAGGGCGACGTCGGCGGGGTCGAGTCCGACCTGCCGACAGAAGGCGGCCTTGTTCAGGATCGTCGCCGACAGCAGCGCGAACTCGTTCCCGCGGTCCCAGACCGTGTGGCGGAGGTAGCGCTCGGGATCCATCGGCTTGATCGTCAGAGGGCCGCCGAGTTTTTCGCCGTCCTCGTCCGCGTTGTCGTCGCTTCCGGCCTCGTCATGGGCGCGTGGTTCGGACTGGTCGACCAGCCACGTCGTCGCGCTCTGTGGATCCCGGTAGTCGGAGACGAACCAGTCGAGCTCGCCGATCAGCTCCTGGAGGCGGTCGCGCTGGCGGACCTCTCGCGGAGTGAGCGACTCCTGGGACAGCAGCTCGTCCTTCCGGCGGGTGCAGATCTGGGCGACGTTCTCGGCGTATCTGACCGCACGGTCGAGCCCGTCGACCTCCGGAACTCGAAGCTCGTCCCAGAACGGCACCGTTCGTGGGCCGAGCTGGATCGTCGCGTACATCTCGGCCCACTCGGCGAGTCCGTGGGCCTCGTCGATCACGACGACGTCGCGCTTGCGAAAGACTTCGCTACCCGCCGTCTGCATAAAGTAGGCCAGCGTCATCGCCGCGATCGATCGGTTCGAGGCGATCGCCCGGTCCGAGAAGTACGGACAGCGGTGCTTGACCGAACAATCGTACCCCCGCTCGCGGACGCAGGGGGCCTGGTTGACCGGCGTGTCGCGTTCGTCGGGGAGGATACAGGTGTAGTTCGACTTCCCGCGGATGACGTTCAGATCTGCGAGCAGGTCGTCGGCCGCGACGTCGTCGAGCTGAGAGACCTGCGGGGTCGTGTAGTAGGCGCCCGCGGCCTCGCTGGGCTCGGCCTCGTCGACGGTCCTGGCACAGCCGGCGACGGCGCGAGCGAGCAGGGACTTTCCGCTGCCCGTCGGCGCGCGCACCAACACGACGTCGTTGCCGGCCGCGAACGCGTCGCGAACGTCGCGGAGGGCTTGTTCCTGGGCGCCGCGGTAGCTCGGCGCGGGGAAGGCCTCGAAGATCCGCTCGGGGTTCACCGTTCGATCCACGGAGCGGTCGCGTCCTAAAGGCTGCGGACCGTCACGTCCCGTGCAACCGTTACGGTCCGTTCCGCTCGTCGAAACTGAGAAAGCCCCGCCTATCGAGGGGTAGGCAGCCGATACGTCGGAGTAGCGGGTCGATTACGAATACGGTCCCTGCCTTTGACTTCGACTGCGGAAGGGTCGCTCAGCGGTAGAGCACCGCGGCGCCGTCAGGCCCGCGGCGGCCATCGTGCCTCGTGGCGTTCAAATCCCACCCCTTCCGCTCGCGGCGCCGGTTCGAACGCGATCGCGACCGTGCTTTCGGTGGTGTGTCACACGCTCGCGCCCTCCACTTGTCTCCGGCGCCGCCTCAACTTGACTCGAGTCGCGACGTCTCCTCGTCGACCTGTTCCAGCCGATCGACGTCCGCGTCCGTCGGCTCGTCCGGCAGGGCTGCGATACAGGGGTAACACAGCAGGTGGTCCGAACCGTTTTCGAACTCCAGTGTCATCGCCGAGCCCTGGCTGCCGTCGTCCTCGCCGAACGTCCAGAGGTTGGCGATACCGCCGGCGACCGTGACCGTTCGGCCGCAGCCGTCGCAGGTGTCCCGCGCCATGCGCAAGTATCCGTCTCGAGCCGTGAAAGTCGTTGCCCCGCGGCACAGCGGTTATGACTGGGGCCGCGGTACCGACGAGCATGGAGGTGAACTGTCGCGGCTGTGCGGGTTGCTGTCTCGACTGGCGACCGCTGCTCGAGGTCGGCAAGGAGGAGCCGGACGACCGACGGTGTGCCCGGTCGTCGTCCCGTGACGACGACGGCGGAAACGAGCGGGCGTTCTCCGATCGCGTCCCCCTCGGAGGCAGTTACAACTTCGTCGCGCTGGCCCGCGACGAGGTTCGGACCGTCCTCGAGCGAGGGTCGGCCGCGGCGCTGACGCCGCGGTTCTGGACGGTCGAGGACGAGCGCGAGGGCGTCGAGATCGGCGACCGCCACGTGGCCGCCGTCGCCGGCCGTCCGGTCTTTTTCGTCGGCCTGCGAAAACCGCCGAAACCCGTCGCCCCCTTCGGCCGTGAGGGGCCGACATGGCTGCCGACCTGTGTCTTCCTCGACCCGACGACGCTACAGTGTCGGGTCCACGGGAGCGACCGCTTTCCCGACGAGTGCGGAACCTATCCCGAACAGACCCTCGCGCTGGGTGCCGAGACCGAGTGCGAGCGCGTCGAGGCCCGGTTCGGCGGGGACCGGCTGCTCGAGCGAAACCACGACGATCCGGATGGACTGCTATTCGGTCCGCAGGCGCTCGGCGCGAAGCTGTTCTGTCACCCCCGCCCCGACGAGCTCGAGGGGCTGCTCGACCGGCTCGAACGTGGCGAGCCGTCGCCGACTGACCGAGCCAAGTGTATCGCCGTCGCCGCGGCCTCGAGTCCCGGCACCGTCGCCGTCTCGGAGCCTCACTACGAGCGGGCGCTCGAGCGTCTCGAGGGCGACGAATCGGGTGCAGACGACGCGTGGATCGGGGCCGCGATCGGGGAGTGGCACCGACGTCGCGATCGAACTCGGGCCGACGAGGCGGTTCCCGATCCTGAACTCGCGGCGGAGATCGAAGATCGGCGCGGCGCTCCCGAAACCCCTGGCTGGGAGTGACTCGAGGCCGAAACCGCTGCAACGCGACTCGTTAAGGACCGATCGACCGTATGAATCGTATGAACGTACTCGTGACGGGTGCGACCGGCTTCGTCGGTAGTCGCCTCGTCGCCGCGCTGCGCGCGATGACGGACCACGACGTGACAGTACTCGTTCGGGACGCCGACGACTACGAGCCGCCCGACGACGGGATCACCGTCGCCGAGGGCGACGTCCTCGAGGAGGGCAGCTTCGAGGACGCCCTCGAGGGAATCGACGTCGCGTACTACCTGATCCACACGATGGGCAGCGGTGACGAGGACCTGATCGCGCAGGACCGCCGCGCCGCGCGAAACTTCGAGCGAGCAGCGACCGACGCCGGGCTCGAGCGGATCATCTACCTCAGCGGACTGGGCGACGAGAACGAGCAGCTTTCGGAACACCTGGCCTCGCGCCGGCTCGTCGAATCCGAGCTGCAGGCCGGCAGCGCCGAGGTGACGGTGCTTCGGGCGGCGATCATCATCGGCGGGGAGAGCGCAAGCTTCCAAATCGTCCGTCAGCTCGCCAAACGACTGCCCGTGATGGTGACCCCGCGGTGGGTCCACGTCGAGTGTCAGCCGATCGCCATCGACGACGTGATCGCGTACCTGCTCGCGGTCCTCGAGCGATCCGAGACCACGGGCGAGACCTACGAGATCGGCGGTCCCGACGTGCTCACCTACGGGGAGATGCTCCGAACGACCGCGAAGATCGCAAGCGGGTGGGAGCCAGTAATCGTCCCCGTTCCCGTGCTAACGCCGACACTATCGGCGTACTGGGTCGATCTCGTGACGAACGTCGACCCGCAGGTCGCCCACCGGCTGATCGAGGGCATGGTCAATCCGGTGGTCGTCGAGGACGACCGCCTGCGTGAGCTCGTCGGCGTCGATCCGACGCCGTTCGAGGACGCCGTTCGCAGCGCGCTCGCCGAGGAAGTGACCCTCGACGGAGACACCCTCGAGAGCGGGCTGCCCGACGAGGGGCGCCCGCTCGAAGAATGACCCGGACCCCTGAGTACGGCGAGACGTGGGTCTACGAGAGCATCGTCGGCGCGCTGCCGGGGTTCGACCTCTCGGATCGGCTCGCTATCGGGATCCAGTTCGCGGTCTTCGAGGCGGCGCTGCTCGTGGTCGCGGCCGTCTACGGGCTGTGGGGGGCGGTCGTTCCGGGAACCGTCGCCGTCCTCGTCGCGGCGGTCGGCAGCTGGCTCATGCTCCGGTACAGCCGCTCGGTTCGGGCGCTTCGGTCGCCAGAGGGCTACCGGCGCGTGCTGTTCGGCTCGAACATCGAGGTCGTGCTCGGGGTGATGGCGTTCGTCCTCCTGGTCACGTACCTGTTCGTCACCGATCCCCGGACCAGCGAACAACCGTTGCTGACGGAGATCCTCGGTCCCGAACCGCCGGCGCTGGCGGTCGCCTTGTTACTGCTGATCCTCTGGGACGTCGTCTACCGGATCGGTACCTGCTGGTGGGCGACCGTCGCCGGGCTCTGGCGGTCGGTCGCCTACGAGTTCGAACCGAAAACGACGCGAGAGTACGCCCGAACGGACGGGCTCAACGTGGCGTTCGCTGGCGTCCAGCTGCTGTTCGTCCCCTTCGTGCTGGGTCATCCGATCCTGGTCGGCGCGCTCGTCGGCCACGTGATCGCCGTCGTCGCGGTGGCGGCGCTGTCGGTACTGCTGCAGCGACGATCTCAGAAGGAGTCCGGAGGGACGACCACTTAGTTCGACTTGATCTCCTCGAACTTGCTCAGCAGCTCCTCGGCCGACTCGCCGGCGTCGTACTCGACCTGACCGTGGTAGATCGTCCGCTCGTCGTCGAAATCCGCGTCCACCCGCGAGGCCTGCGCCTCGCGCCGCTCGTGTTCGTCTTCGTCATAGGCACCCATTGACATGGTAAGTATACACATCGTAGGCAGCTGATGCTTATCAATGTAACGGTGACCCACACCCCCGCCGTCCCGTCAGCGAACAGTATATACCCACCCGGACACAATCTATCGGCGTGGCACGGCCGCTTCGCTTTCGTTACTCGCCCGCCCGCTGGAGCGAGCAACGAGTCCGACAGGAGATACTGGGTCCGCTTCGCTCGAACATCGGCGCTCGAGCCGCGGCCCCGCGATTCGATATCGGCGCAGATTGGGAGACGCATCGTTTCGAGATGCAAAACGGCGACCTCGCACTGTTCGCCCGCAACGGCGAGGAAGCCTACTGGATGGGCAACACGGAGACCCCCTCCTCGCTGTGGAAGACCGACAAGTTCGGCTGGAACGACGTTCCCTACCACGTCGCCCGGTGGAACCAGCGGGAGCTGCTCGCAACCCTCCACGAGACCGATCCGTGGCTCGCCGACTACCCCTACCTCTCGTGGTTTTTCTTGCCCGTCTTCATGTCGAAGGACGGGCGAGACTCCACGCGAGCCTTCTTCCGCGAGCACGCCGCGGGCTTTCCCGACGCCGGTCGCCGCGAGGCGACCCGTTACTTCGAGAACTTCCTCGAGAGCGGCGTGCTCGACGACTACCGACCGACCATGGCCGGTAAGCTGGGCACCAGCAACCACGTCGACCGCGTCCGGATGAGCGCCGCGATGGGCGAGTTCATCGCTGCGAAGATCCTCACCGACGCGGGCTACGAGGTCACCCCCGAGATCGAGGTGACGACCGGACACTCTCTGGACTACCGGGCCGAGGACGAGGAAACGAACCGCCTCGTCGAGGTGACCCGACCCCAGCCGCCGGCCAACCGGGCCGCGGCCGGCCCCGCCGCCGCCGTTCGGGACACCGCCGAGACGAAGACCAACGGCCAGCTCGCCGAACACGGTGGGGGCGCCGTGTTGTTCGTCGACTGCTCGAGCTTTCGGGACGACACCTGGGCTGCAGTGCGAGGCGAACAGCCCGACCTGCGACACCGCCCCGCGGTGGTCTACCGCGCCCGCCCCGACGGGCACGTCGAGGGCTACCGGAAGGGATCGGTCCCGCTCGAGTTCGGCGACGCGATCGAGTTTTTCGATCCCTCGTGAAGCAGATCGTTGATCGTGGAGCTGTATCTGAAGGTCGAAGAGAATAAGAGCACCGCGCCAGCGGTGCCCGATCTGTTCCCAATCCACCGCTTCGTGTCGGAAGCAGCCACAGCGAACCTGGTGTAGCAGGAGTCGCTGGCCGTCTACACCGACGGATTTCGGGCGTGTGAGCCACTAGCTGACGGCGACAAGTCCGACCGACAATACGTCGTCCACAGCGACAGTGAATACGCTGCTGAAGACGCCATATCAATATCTACGAGAGTCACGGCTCGCCGGTGCGGCCGTGGCTCTCGCCCCATCGAGGTGTCTCAAAAGACAAGCTTGCACTCTGTTTTATACTGTTAACTGATCCACCCCGATTAGTCGACATCATTAACTCGGCTCGCCCGGTAACTTTCCGTATGGAGAAAGTAACCATCGATGACGTGCGAAACGAGGTCAACCCGATGCAAGTTCACGACGTGCGCCGACCGGTCTCGGACGCACTCGGAACCGACCACTTTGCGATGAACTACTTCGAACTCACGCCGGGCGATTCCTTCTCCGGGGGGCTTCACACGCATCACGATCAGGAAGAAGTCTTCTACATCGAAGAGGGAACGGCGGTGTTCGAGGTCGGCAAGGAGCGCGAACAGATGACCGTCGAGGGAGGGGAAGTCATCAGATTCGAACCCGGAGAGTTCCAGATGGGCTACGCGAAAAAAGAGAACGGAAACGAGGTTATCGGCTGGGCGATGGGCGCACCCGGCTCGACCCACGACTGGGAGGAACTCGAATCGGTGGTGTCATGCCGGGAGTGTGAGGGGGAAGTTCCACACGCGACGAGGATTAATTCGGAGGGTCGATTCGAGTTCACCTGCACCGAGTGTGGCAACGAGTTTGCGATGTGAACAGAGGTGTTCCGCGACGCGGTCGAGGCCGAAGTGTACTGTCGTAGAAGTTGAAAATATTTGCAGTACGAACTACTGGAGCCAGCCCCCATCCGTCGATCTTCGTTATCACTCGGCCCTGTGAGCAAGGATTTCCGTGAATTACTACAGTTGGGCTGGCAACGGAGACTTTCCACGCCCTCCTCAGCCGAGTCGTACGCTCACGGGTCGCCGATCGCTCACGTACTCATCCCTTCCACAGTTCGATCGATCGCTTCTCACCGTCGTTCGAACTGACCGACAGCGCGCGCCACCACACTGTGGATCGGCCAGTCCGTAGCGAAGCGCGGTGCAACGAAATCGGATCGATCAGTCACGGTTCGGCCAGCTCCGGGAACAGCGTCTCCGCGATCACGATCGTCAGGTAGGCCTCGACGAACGCCGCCAAGGCGAGCAACAGCCAGCCGAATACGACGAGAAGGGTGGTCCGATAGACGTAGGTCTTCGTGAACAGCGAGTCGCGCGAGCCGACGAGCCGCTGGCCGGCCCGATGGAGGAACCGAAAGCCCACGCCCGCAGCGATGAACAGCGCCGGAAGCTCGAAAATCCCGTGGGGTGCGAGCAAGGCGACGATCGGACCGAATCCGACCTCGAGACCGGTGACGACTGCGATGTTGCCGACGATGATCCCGTTAAAGACCATGATAATTGTTGTCACCAGTCCGAGCGTGAGCGCCCCGAAGATCGCCGCCAGAAACGGCGGCGTGTTCTGGACGAGGAAGAACGTCGCCGAAAGCTCGATCCCGCCGCCCTCGGCGAGCTCGTCGTCGACGAGTTCCTCGTCGCCGAACTCCTCGCTTAGAAGCTCGAGGAACAGCTCCGTGAGGTCGATCCCCGCGGCGACGAGAGCGGCCCCGAGGACGACGCCGCCGCCGAACAGCGCCGTCGCGAACCAGACGTAGAGACGGTGTTCGGCCCACCCCTCCGCGAGGGACGCGGCCACGCCGGAGCCCTCGGTCAGCGCGACCGCGCCGAGTGCGGCGAACGCGAGTGCGAGCACGGCAGCCCCGGCCGCGGCCGTAGTGAGATCGTGGATCGCAGCCGTCGCCCCCGCCGTCACGAACGAGACCAGCGCTAGCGCGAACGCGAGGGTCGCCCAGCCGCGGTTCGGATCCGTTCCCGGCCCCGGCTCCGTCCCGCTCCGGTCGGGATCCGGCGGCTGACTCGATGGGGTCTCTCGGCTCCCAGGGTCACGCGGTTCGCGTCGCTCGCTCGCCGACTCGTTGGCCCGCGTCGACCGATCCGCCTCGGTCGACTCGAGCGATCCCTCGTCGGCCCGTCGATCGTTCATACCTCTCCCTTCGGGCAAATCGCGGATAAATCCGCCGACGGAGCTACGCCTCGAGCAGCCGACGGCACTGCCGCCACAGCTGTCGGCGACCGCGAGCGCTACGAGCGATCCGCCCGTAGTTCGCCGTCGACTGCGCGAGCCAGAGCAGCTTGTACGTCCGGAGTCGGCGATCGATTCCGGGCTCGAGCCGAACCGCCCGCGTGTATCCGGACCGGAACGCTTGTCGGATTCGCGCGCGCTCTCGCGGCTCGAGTTCCCGCGCGTGGACGTCGACGAACCGGGCCTCGGCGCGGGCCAGCGCGTACTCGGCGTGGGTGACGTGGGCGTTTCCCCAGTCGAGGACGCCCGTAATCGACCCGGAGGCGTCGATCAGCAGGTTCGAAGGCTGGTAGTCGCCGTGGGTGAGCACCGGCCGACAGTCCGGGTCGCCGGCCAGCGGAACCGGGAGGACCTCGAGTCCCTGCCCCGGATCCATCGCGTGCCAGCCCTCGGCTTCGCACAGTCGGAGCGCCGATCCCTCGCGGGCGAGCCCGCCGACGCGGTCGAACGCGAGCGAGGCCGTCGCGTGGAGCCGACCCAATAGTTCGCCGGCCTCCCGAACGAGCCGCCCGCGGACCGCCGGCTCGAGACCCGGATACTCGGAGCCGGGACTTCGGCCCGACAGGTACTCGTAGAGGGCCCATCGATCGGGCCCGCCGTCGGACGGTCCGACGAGCGAACCCGAGGCGAACACCTCGGGAACCGGAAGATCGGTCGCCGCGCCGACGAGGTCGACGACCAGGGGCTCGATCACGTCGCCCGTCCAGACGCTGGCGCCGCCGCGCTTGCAGGCCGCCGTCTCCGGGTCGTCCGCTAGCTCGAGGACGAGCGTGTCGGCGACCGAACCCGGATCGGGACGGCGACTCGAGCGCAGTTCGGTCTCGAGGGCGGCCTCGACGATTCGGTCGACCGTCTCGGATTCCATCCGTTCGCCGGCTACGGTCGGCGCGGCCGTAGCCCTTCCGTCCCGCCGAGCCGGTGGCGACGCCGGCACCGAGAACGAAAACGGGTTTACCCGCGGCGCTGTGGCAACGAGTATGATCGTCAGCGGATCCACCTCACAGGCCCTCGGCGCGGCCCTCGCCCGCGAACTCGAGGAACCGCTCGCCGCCGTCGAGTACGACCGCTTCCCCGACGGCGAACTGCTCGCGGCCGCCCCCGACGTCGCCGACCGCGACGTCGATCGGGCGATCGTCGTCGCCTCGACGACCTCGAGCGACGCCCACCTCGAGGTGCTCCAGCTCCAGGACGCCGTCCGGGAGGCCGGTGCCGACGAGGTAGTGACGGTGTTGCCGTATATGGGCTACGGTCGCCAGGACAAGGCCTTCGAGGCGGGCCACCCGATCTCGGCGCGAGCCGTCGCGCGGGCCGTCTCGACCGGAACAGATCGCGTGCTCACCGTCAACCCACACGAGAAATCGATCTGCGAGTTCTTCGAGCCCTCGGCAACCGCCGTCGACGCGGCCGATCGGCTGGCCGATCCCCTCCCGGCTGATCTCGAGGATCCCGTCTTCCTCTCGCCCGACGCGGGCGCGATCGAACTCGCCGAGACGGTTCGGGACGCCTACGGTGCGGGCGCGACAGACTACTTCGAGAAGACCCGCCTCTCGGGGACCGAGGTCGAGATCTCCCCGAGCGACGTCACGGTTGGCGACCGGGACGTGGTCGTCACCGACGACATCATCGCGACGGGGTCGACGATGAGCGAGGCCGTCGGCGTCCTCGGCGAACGGGGGGTCGGCCGGGTGTTCGTCACCTGCGTCCACCCGTTGCTCGCCCGCGACGCCGTCACGAAGCTCTCGAGAGCCGGCGTCGAGGCGATCTACGGCACCGACACGATAGAACGCCAGTACAGCGCGGCATCGGTTGCACCGTCGATCGCGGCCGAACTCTAGTTCTTCGCGGATTCGACTTCCGGTAATTGCGACGCGAAAGCGGGGAACTGACCCGCAACGCCGGCGGTCGAGAACGCATCTCGAGCGGCGATAGCTCCCGTTGTCGCCTCCTTGATCACGGAAGCGTACGACAGGTACGCCAATCTATATATGTTGTAATATGTAATCACACTTTAGATGTATCATCAACTATCATGGGATCAGTTTCAACCTGGCGTTACTGAAACGACTCTACGCCCGAAGGAAACCGTCGGCCGGAGGCAACGATGACCTCGCGGCGGTCGGGGTTCCCCAGGCGAACCGTGCTCGGCGGACTCGCCGGACTCGGGGCGTTTTCAGTCGCGGGATCGGGCGCGACCGCGCTCGAGGACGATCAGTTCGTCCTCGATCGCGAATTCTCGCCGACGGTCGAGCGCTCGCGACATCCCGGCCATCCACGGTTCGTCTCGGTCGGCGAGAAGCTCACGAACCCCGTTTTTATCGGCGAGGTCGACGGCCACGAGCAGGGCGTCTACGGCGACCGAGACAACCTTGCGCCCGGTGCAAGTCCGGATCCCGACCCGGAGAACTACGACGCAGCTGACTTCGAGTGGTCGATCGCCGAGCGCCCTGACGGAAGCGACGCCGAACTGACGTTCGCCTCCCCGAGCGAAGAAAACGACGAGGATCGCTACGATGAGGGTCGAGATACCGTCGCCGAGTTCGAGGCTGACGCGCCCGGTACCTACGTTCTCGAACTCGAGGACGAGACCGGCGAAATACACGAGTTGACGATCCACGCCTTCCCCGAGGGCGACGGACCGAGACCGCGCGTTGAACTCGAGGGCGCGTACGACGACGACGACGAGCGGTTCGTCCTCGAGTCGAACCCGCAGACGGCCCCCAACTCGAGCGCTGGCGACGACGACCTCGAGGTCGTCTTCCTCGCGGACGACCGCGACTCGCTGACAACGGACGACCTCGAGACCGACGGCCACGAGGCGACCGTCGACGCGGCTGCGCTCGATGGCGAGTCGGCTCGCGTCCACGCCGCCGCGTGGGACGGGGCGGCCTACAGTGTCCTCGATACGGTCGAACTCGACTCCGACGGCTCGGTCGCCCTGCCGAACCGCCCGCCCGAGTGGGCCAGCGACGCCGTCGTCTACCAGATTTTCACCCGCTCGTGGGCCGGCGAGCGGTTCGCGACCGACTTCGACGTCCTGATCCGTGGCGACGAGGACCTCGGCGCGGCGGGACTCGACTACCTCGAGGAACTGGGGATCGACGCCATCTGGCTGACGCCGGTCGTTCCTTCGGTGAGCTCGCGAATGCAAAACGAGGGATTCATCGTGGGCGGCGGACCCCACGGCTATGACACGATCGACTACTTCGATATCGCGCCGGATCTCGCCCCCGACGGAACGGATCCCCTCGAGGCCTACCGAGAGTTCGTCTCGGCCTGCCACGAACGGGATATCAAAGTGGTCTTCGACACCGTCATCAACCACGCCGGCCGGTTCAACGGCCTATTCCAGGAGACGATCGCCGAGAAGGAAGGCGACGTCGAAGACACCTGGTGGGACTTCCCGCAGGTCACAGAGTGGGACGAGGACTCGCGCCAGTTCGACTGGTTCGACCGCGTCGAAGCCGACCGGGTCGCCGACGGCCACGAGTACTTCGACGACGGCACCATCCTCGAGCCCTCCCCGCGGCCGACCGGCTTCTGGGACCTGATGGTGATGCCCAACTGGAACTACGAGAACCTCGCGGTGCGGGAGTACATGCTCGCGTTCGCGGAGTTCTGGACCGGCGAAATCGGCGTCGACGGGCTGCGCTGTGACATCGCGTGGGGCGTCCCGCACAGCTTCTGGAAGGAGTTCCGCGAGGTCGTCCACGCACACGACGGCGAGGTGTTGCTGTTCGACGAATCGATCCCGAACGACGCCGGCTTCGCCGAAAACGAGTTCGACATGCACTACGACAAGGTGGCCTTTACTGACACCGCCCTCGCGATCGGGCAGGGTCACGGCGACGCCGGCGGCTTCCTCGACGCCGTGGAAGGACGGGCGAACGACGGCTTTCCGGACAAGGCGCTGTTCTACAACTGCATCGAGAACCACGACGAAGAACGCGTCCTCGACGCTGCGCTCGACGCGTACGACGACGAGGGCTACGCCTCGAAGATCCAGCGGGCGACCTGGGCGGCGACCGTCACGCTACCGGGCGTCCCGGCGATCTACTACGGCCAGGAACGCGAGATCAGCAAGTACGGTACCCAGCGCCACCGCGGCGAGGACGATCCGCGCGACGACGGTGACGTCCAGCCTGACGACATGCGCCGGGCGTTTATGAACTGGGGCGACGAGTTCGACGTCGACCATCTCGCGTTCTACCGCGACCTGATCGAGCTCTACCACGACCACACCGTCTTGCAGACCGAGGCCGAGGTCCGTGACGACTGGTACGACGCCGGCGGAAACCACGTTCTCGTGTTCGGGCGGGACGCGAGCGGAATAGACGACGTCGACGGTCCCGAAAAAGCCCTCATCGCGATCAACTACGAGGCCGAGCCCGTCGAAATCGAGATCAGAGAGACGGTCGATGGGTACGATCTCGTCTCCGGCAGCGAGATAGCCACCGGAAGCGAGAACGGAACGATGACCGTCGAGGTCGACACCGTCGCTCTCCTCGAGACGCCGGACTTCGAGCCGGTGTCCGAGCTAGTGGCGCAGTGGTCCGACGCCACAGGTGACGATCACGGCCCCGGCTGGTACGAGTACCCGACGAGCGACGACTTCGCCGCGGGTGCGTTCGATCTCCACGGCCTCGAGGTCCGCGAGGAGGGCGACAGCTACGAGTTCGCCCTCGAGGTCGCCGCCCTCGAGAACGTCTGGGGCCTCGAGGGCGGGTTCTCGGTGCAGTTCCCGCAGCTCTACGTTCACGACCCCGGCGCACCCGACGAACAGGGACGTACCGAGCCGAACCGCGACGGCGTCGGCGTCACCTTCGAACAACCCTACCACTACGAGATCATGGGCACCGGGGAGTGGGGCGGTTGGCTCGATCCCGCCGACGGCAGCGACGGGATGGCCGTCGACGTCTCGGCCGATCCGGAGGCGAACGAGATCGTCTTCGACGTTCCTGCAAACACCTTCGACGCCGCGTTCGAGGACCTCGAGTTCGCTCCTCTAGTGCTCGGTTTCGACGGCGAGGGTCCCGGCGGCGCCCGCCCCGTCACCGCCGACGGCGGCGAGTGGGTCTTCGAGGACGCCGAATTCGGCGACGAAGCTGATGGCACCCGTCACAACGTACTTGACGCGATCACGCCGGACGGCGTCACGAACGCCGACGCCCTGGCGTACGACGAGGACGAGCGCGCGACCGTCCCGTTCGTCAGCGCCGAATCAGGGGTTCGAAACACCGTCTTCCGCGGCGAGCGGATCGCACGGTTCGAGGTCGGCGAGGGGACCGACCGCGGCCCCGGAAACTACGAGTATCCGACCGTCGACGAGATTCCGAAGGGATCGCTCGACCTCGACGCCGTCGACCTCTACGAGAGCGACGAAGAGTACACGTTCGCGTTCCGGATGGTCGAGGAGTTCCACGATCCGTGGGGCGGTGACGACGGCTTCTCGCTCCCCCACGTCCAGCTGTACGTCCACGACCCCGATGGCGAGGGCGGAACGACAGACGCTCGAGACGGCGTCAACGCCGGCTTTGTCGACGAACACCACTACCGGCTTGCCGCGAACTTCGAGTGGACGGCGTTCGAGCGGGCCGACGGAGACGACCTATCGGGACTCGAGCTCGAGGGTTACGAGCCCGAAAACGCGATCGTCCTGCGGGTGCCTGCCGACGCCTTCGAGAGCGACCTCGAGGAGCTCGCGTTCGCCCCACTGGTGTTCGGCCACGACGGCTACGGCCCCGGCGGCATCAGACAGGTCGAGGAGACCGCAAGCGAGTGGCAGTTTGGCGGCGCCGAAAGCGAGAACGCGCCGCGCGTGATCGACATGGCGACGCCGGAGGACGTCTCCCGCGAGGAGGCACTCGCCTACACTGCGGACTCGGTCGCCGAAATCCCCTACCTGGAACTCGGGAGCGAGGAGGAAGAAGAGGAAGTGATGAGCGTCCGCGGGGCCATCGTCGACGAGGAGCCGCCGACGCCTGACGATCTCCACACCGCCCGCGAGTACCGACAGAGCGGGGACCCGGTCCCCGGTACCGGCGGGAGGACGGTCGATCAGGAGACGTTCCGGGAACTCGCCCGCGACGTGCAGGGGTATGGTGCCGGCGACGACCACCCCGGTCGCGGTCGAAGCGACGAGGCGCCCGGACGAAGCGGCGACGCGCCGGGCCGCAACGACTGACACCCGCCCTCGAGCGGGCCACAGCGGGTTTCCTCACCCACTGCAGCGAGCCGAACGAACCGAAACGGCAAGCGATCACACGAGATCGCTGTTCGGACAGCGTCGTAAAATGGCCGTCGCGTGCGGGTACCGGAGCTATCGGAGCGAGGACCGTGATCTTTCTTTTCGGTGCCGACAGGGTCCGACGCCGGAATCAGAGCGGGGCCGGGAGGTCGGGAAGTTGCTGCTGAACGTAGTTAGTCCGACGCTTCTGCCGCCGCAACCGGCTCGAGCGCGATCTCCATTCCGACCCCGTCGACGTCCCACTCCTTGCGGTGGCCGTCCTCGACGGTCCGCAGTTCGTCGGCCCGGACCTCCTCGCGGATCAGATCCTCGCGTTCCTCGACGAGCGAGGCCACGCGGTCGTCGTCGATCTCGACCTCGAGGAGGATCCGTTCCTCGACGTCCAGGTCGAGCTCCTTGCGCATCTCCTGGACCCGACGGATGACCTCGCGGGCGTACCCCTCGCTCTCGATGTCCTCGGTCAGCGAGGCGTCGACGTACGCGACGCCGCGGTCGTCGCCGTCGAGCGAGAAGGCGGTGCCGGCGATGTCGTCGGGCGTCTCGGTGACAAAGGAGACCATCGACTCCTCGATCGATTCGCCATCCTCGAGCACGTCCGCGACGGCCTCCTCGAGGGTCTCGAGGTCCGGTTCGTCGATGCGGGCTTCGTTGAGCGCGTTCATTACCTGTCCGGCGCGGCCGCCGAAGGCCGGACCGAGTTCGCTCATGTCGGCCTCGGCGCTGTACTGAAGCTCCTCCCAGCGGTTTTCCGCCGAGACGAGTTCGATCTCGCGAGCGTTGAGCCGGTCCTCGAGCAGGTCGGCGTGGCGCTCGACCGCTTCGGCGACGCGCTCGTCGTCGGCCGCGACGACGACTCGCGGAACGGGCCAGCGCAGCTTGCGGCCGGCCTGCTGGCGGGCGTTGGCGCCCGCTTCCTCGATCGCCCGCAGGAAGGCAACGTCGTCCTCGAGCTGGTCGTCGACCCAGAACTCCTCGACGGCGGGCCAGTCGCACATGTGAACGGTGTCGTGCTCGGCCTCGTCCGTGAGGATGCCGTAGATCTCGTCGCTGACGAACGGCGCGTAGGGGGCAAGCAGGGCGACGGTCTCCCGAAGCACCTGGTAGATCGTCGCGTAGGCAGCCTCCTTGGAGGCGCTGTCCTCCTCCTCCCACATCCGTTCGCGGACCGCCTGGACGTAGAAGCGGGAAACGTCCTCGACGACGAACTCGAGCAAGGCGTCCAGGGCCCTGTCCTGACGGTAGTCCTCGAACGCCTCGGTCATCTCGGCTTTCGTCGACTGCAGCCGGGCGAGCACCCACTCGTCGATCAGCTCGAGGTCGTCGTCGACCTCGTCGAGCGTCGTCTGCTGGGGATCGAACCCATCGAGACGCATGTATGGAAGCGGGAACCGGAAGACGTTCCACAGCGTCCGGAGGTTGTCCTCCATCGTGGCCATCCCGTCCCAGGAGAAGCGCATGTCGTCGCCCTGGGGGTTGTTCGACAGCAGGAACAGTCGCATCACGTCCCGGCCGTGGCGGTCGATCGCCTCGTGGGGATCGATCAAGATGTCCTTGGACTTGCTCATCGCGCGGCCGTCGGGCATCAGCGCGTGGCCGTGCATCAGGACCTCCTGGTAGGGGCTCTCGCCCAGCGCCGCGGTGCCCATCCCGAGCTGGGACCAGAACCAACCGCGGGTCTGGTCGTGGGCCTCGAGGATGAGGTCGGCGGGCCAGAGCTCGTCGAACCGGCTGTCGTCCGAGGGGAAGTTCAGCGTGCCCCAGGAGGCCACCGAGGAGTCGAGCCAGACGTCGAACACGTCGGGAACGCGGGTGTACGTCTTCCCGTCCTCAGTGATCGTCAAGTCGTCGACGGTGTCCTTGTGGAGATCGACGGAATCGTACTCGATCTCCTGGTCGACGCGCTCGACGAGCTCCTCGCGGTCGGAAACGACGATCATGTCCTCGTCGTCGTCCCGATCCTCGGGCGTCCAGACGGGGAGGGGAATGCCCCAGTAGCGCTGGCGGGAGACGTTCCAGTCGGGGGCGTCCTCGACGAAGTCACGGAACCGGTTGTCCCGGGCCCACTGCGGATG
Organism: Natrialbaceae archaeon; assembly: GCA_003559215.1. GTDB lineage: Archaea > Halobacteriota > Halobacteria > Halobacteriales > Natrialbaceae > Natronococcus. The sequence continues at coordinate 41,556 of PWMF01000003.1, read as the reverse complement.
CCACTCGCTGTCCTCGATGTTCTCGAGCAGTTCGTCCTTGACGTCGGTGATCGTGATGAACCACTGGTCGGTGACGATCTGGACGATGCCCGTATCGCAGCGCCAGCAGTGACCGTAACTGTGGTGGACCGTTCCCGAGGACAGCATCGCCCCGTTGTCCTCGAGGTCGGCGATGAGCTCCTCGTCGGCCTCCTTGACGAACTGACCCTCGTACTTGCCAGCCTGGCCGGTGTAGACGCCGTCGCCAGCGACCGGACAGAAGATCGGCAGGCCCAGTTCGCGACCGCGCTCGAAGTCCTCCTCACCGTGGCCGGGCGCGGAGTGGACGAGTCCGGTTCGATCGGCCTCGACGTACTCCGCGTCGTAGATCTGGAGGGCATCGTCGACGGCGACGTGGTCGGGAACCTCGTCGGCGAGGGGGTGTTCGTACTCCCAGCCGATCATCTCCTCGCCCGTAACGGTTTCGAGGACCTCGTAATCGTCGTAGCGGCCCTCCTTGAGGACGCCCTCGACGCACTCTTCGGCGACGTAGATGACCTCCTCCTCGCCGTCCTTCTCTGCGCGCACGCCCTGGTAGGTCAGGTCGGGATCGACGGCGACGAACGTGTTCGCCGGGATCGTCCACGGCGTCGTCGTCCAGATGACGACCGACCCCTCCCGGTCGGCGAGGTCGAACTTGACGTAGATCGAGGGGTCCTCGACGTCCTCGTACTCGACCTCGTTGTTCGCGATAGCGGTCTCACAGCGCGGACACTGCGAGATCGAACGGTGGCCCTTCTCGACTAAGCCGCGCTCTGCGGCCTTCGAGAAGCCCCACCAGGCCGCCTCCATGTACTCGGGTTCGACGGTCCGGTAAGGGTCGTCCCAGTCCATCCAGACGCCGAAGTCCTGGAAGTCGGACTGCAGGCCCTCGAGCTGTTCGTCGGCGTACTCCTTGCACTCCCGGATGAACTCGTCCTCGCCGAACTCCTCGATGTCCTTCTTGTTCTCGAAGCCGAGCCGTTCCTCGACTCTGGTTTCGATCGGCAGCCCGTGCATGTCGTAGCCCGGACGGTCGGTGACGTCGTACCCCTGCATCCGCAGGAAGCGGATGTAGACGTCCTTCAGGGACTTGTTCCAGGTCGTTCCCATGTGTGCCGACCCGGAGGTGTACGGCGGGCCGTCGACGAAGAAGAAGGAGTCGCCGTCGGATCGGTGCTCGACCGTCTGTTCGTAGGCGTCGACGTCGTCCCAGTAGTCGAAGACCCGTTGCTCTAGGGCGTGGGGGTCGTACTGGTCGTCGACCTCGCCGAACCTGCTCATACCAGACGTAATTGCACGGGACGGTAAAGAGGAATCGATATTGCAGGTTCGGCTCGACGAGAGTCGACGCCCTCCACGGTCGCCACGTCCCGGAAAAGGCTCGTCCGAGACCCGTCGACTTCGTATTCAGGATCCGAACGTAGAACAAACACTATATGTTGGATTATTGTTGTGCCTACATGGCGATTAGCAGTCTAATCGGGCTCACGTTCGTCTTCGCGTTTCTGACGACGGCGTCGTACGTCGGCACCCGGCTGGCGATACGAGACGCCACGCCGAAGGGGCCGAGCCGGGAGTACGTACCCGAGGAGCGGCCGGACGAGGGGTGAGCGAGCCGTGACGAACGCTCGAAGGCCGAGTGACGAGCGTTCCCTCGAGACCCGCGGCACAGTCGGAGTCCTGTTCGATCGGGAAGTCCTGAAACTCCTCACGGTCGTCGTCGGCTGGTGGATGCTCGAGACGGGAGCCGCAATGCCGGCGTTCGTGGAGTTCCGGGGCCTACTGAACGCGCTCTACGAAGGGGTCGGTGCGCTCACGGCGCTTGTCGGTGCCGTACTCTACGACGGCGGTGCACTCGCGCTACTGGTCAAACTCGTCCACGATGCGGCCGTCCTGGCCGACTTGAGCTAGCTCGAGCGAACCGACGCGAGGACCTTCTGGTAGCCGATACCGTAGACGCCAGCGTAGAGCATGATCGCGCCGAGGCCGGCGAGCCACAGCGCGACGACGGCTTCGCCCGAGCCGAAGTGCTGGAGGCTCGCGTACTCCGCGGCGAGCCCCCCGGCGGTCAGAACGGCCGCGGCGAGGACGTAGAGCAACAGTACGAGCGATTCGACGAGGAGTTCGGAACCCATTGCCGTCCTGAAGCCCTCCGACGAAGGTAAACTTGTCCCTCACTCTGCCGACGATCCGACCGGTCTATACGCCTCGAGCCCCGAACGAGCCCGTGCCAGCTTCGAACGACGAGTCCGGACCAGTCGAGCCGCCGTTTCCCGACTCGAGAAACGTCCTCGAACCCGACTGTCGGCGCTGTCCCGCCCTCGCCGAGGATCGAAACTGCATCTCGTGGGGAACCGGCCCGCTCGACGCCGACGTGCTCGTCGTCGGCGAGGCGCCGGGACCCGGAAACCCAGACGCTGACCGCTGGAAGGGGGGAAACTGGACCGGGAAGGCCTACACCTCCCGTCACTCGGGCCGTCGGATCCGGCGGATGCTCGAGCGGGTCGGCCACGACGAGCGGTCGTACTACACGAACGCGGTGAAGTGCTTTCCGGCGAGCGAGGACGATCCGACCAGCAACCGCGAACCCACCGAGGCGGAGCGGGCGAACTGCCGGGCCCACCTGGTAACCGAGGTCGAGACCATCGAGCCCGACGTCGTCCTCGCGACGGGTAAGCACGCGACGAAATCCGTGCTGACGGCCGAGGAGCGGGGGCTCGAGGGGTTCATCGAGTCGGTCCTCGAGCCCGTCCGCTGTGAGACCCTCGACACCTGGCTCGTGCCGATCCTCCACCCGTCCTACCAGGACGTCTGGATCGTCCGCATGGGGTACGATCCCGAGGAGTACCTCGCCGAGGTCGGCGCCACGCTCGACGAGTTCGTCTCGGACGGCCCCGACGCCTAAACCGTTCGCCGCCCAACTCGAGGTATGGCGGTTCGACACCGACTGACGAGCGTCGAAACGGTTCTCGAGGACGGCTCCTGGCTGTTTACCGTTCGGAACGGTCGCGGCGACGAGGAGGAGGTGATCCTCGTCCCCTGTGACGACGACGACGAGCGCGCCCCCATCGAGGCATGGATCAACCGGTGTACCCACGAGAACCAGCGGCTCCACCGAGAGGGGATCGGCGCCGTGATCCGCGACGGCGGGATCGTCTGTCCGAAACACGGCTCGGTGTTCGAGACTTGCTCGGGCTACTGCGATAACGGAGAGGCGGCGAACACGACGCTGGTCGACGTCGGGATCGAGGTCGAGGGCGGGGAAGTGTATCTGACCGACGACGACGTCAGCTTCCTCCGGGAGGGTGGGATGAGCGACGACGGCGGCGACGAGGGGCCGAGTTCGACGTCTCACGTCCAGTTCTGAGCGCGGATCGCCGGGTAACCTTCTTACGGCGAGCCGACACACACTGGCGTATGGGTACGATCTTCACGCAGATCGTCGAGGGAGAGATTCCGGCACGCATCGTGTACGAGGACGAGACCACCGTCGCCTTCCTCGACGCCAACCCGCTGGCGCCGGGCCACACGCTGGTAATTCCGAAAGCGGAGTACGAGCGACTGAACGACGTCCCAGACGACGTCGCGACGGACCTCTACGCGACGATCCACAGAATGGTTCCGGCCGTCGAGGAAGCCGTCGACGCCGACGCCTCGACAGTCGCCTTTAATAACGGTGAGGAAGCCGGCCAGGAGGTTCCCCACGTTCACTGCCACATCGTTCCCCGGTTCGAGGGCGACGGCGGCGGCCCGATCCACGGCGTCGCGGGCGAGGCGCCCGATCTGGCCGACGACGAACTCGACGACATCGCCGCCGACATCGAGTCTCGGATCTGATCCGGCCGTGACAGTTTTGGTCCCCTCGCTCGAGGGTCGCGTATGGTAGTTCCCGACGTCGGCGCTCGAGTGCGAGCCAACCCCGTCGCGACGACGATCGAACTCGTGAGCGTCTGCGTCGCCGCGCTGTTGCTCGTCGGCACCGTCTCGCTTCTCTTGGGGGGGCTGCCGATCGGCGCGGAGTGGCCCTGGCTGCTCGTCGTCGGCGTCGGCGCCGCGTTCGTCCTCTTCTGGACGGCTCTCGTCCCGGCGTACGAGCGGACCCTACAGTAGGATCCCGAACAGTACGTCGCCGTAGGTGAGCGCGACGACGAGTCCGAGAAACAGCGGGACGAGGAAGGGCATCCCCGGCGAGATCCAGACCCGATCGCGAATTGCGAGGGTCTCGAGCCCCGCTCGAAGCTCCGCTGCCGACGTTCCGTACGCCGTGCCCTCGATATCCTCGAGGAACCGCTCGGCCCCCCAGGGGTCGTCGTACTCGCGCGATCGGTCGCCCCCGTCTCGGATCGGCTCCTCGAGGGCGGAACCCGCGCTGTTATCCAATCCGTCGGCGACGGCTCCGTCGGTCGGCGGGTTCGGCTCGTCGGGAAGCGTGTCGGGATCCCGGAACCGATCGGGCTGCGCCCGAAGTTGTGCGAGCGTCAGGCCGCGCCACCGGAGGTACATCCTGAGGGCGTCGAGGTCGAGCCCGCCACCCCCGTCATCGCCGGGCGCCGAGAGCAGCTTGCCGTGGGTCGTCGACACCCGTTCCCAGGGAACGAGTCGGCCGACGAAGGCGAGTCGCGTGAGCTGACCGGTGGCGACGTTGCGAGCCGCCAGGGCGAGCGGAATCGCGAGCGCGACGAGGACGGTGTTGGTCAGAATCGTAAACGAGAACGCCCCGAGCGGCGACGTCGCGACGGGAATCGACCAGGAGCCGAGTACGTACTGCGGCGTCGTCGGAAACAGCAGCGCGAGCACCAATAGCGCCTTCCCGTCCGCAGCACCGAACGCGCCGAACCACCAGCACAGGTACGCGAAGGGGACGACGAAGCCGAGGCTGATCGCCGCCGGGACGAGAAACTCGTACTGCCAGACGGCGGGACCGGCGGGCCGGGCCGCGAGGGCGTCCCACAGCAGGAGGACCGCCCCGAGCAGCGCCAGCGGGATCCAGAGCGAACTCGAGATCCGCCTGGTTCTGACGTCGCGAACGGCGGCCCAGCCGAAGACCGGAACCGCGATGAGCCTGAGCAGATCCGGAATCGTCGCGACGTCGAGGGGTGTCACAACTGGGTACTCTCGAGCGCTCCGGCGTTATCTTTTCGGCCCCGGAATTGGTTACACCCTCTTCGAACTATTAGGGAATAAACAACGATCGATCGGAGGGAGACTACTCACCGAGGAAGACAACCGAAGCGGTTACTCATCGGATGGCACCACCGGGGGACGGCTCTCCACTCCGGTCGCAACGGCACGACGGTCCCGCTCGCACCCGTCGGCATCGAATACCGCGATCCGATCCCGGGGGAGTTCGATCGCGAGTCGCTCGCCGGCCGTCGGCGGATCGTCGACGGCTTCGACGACGAGTTCGTCGCCGGTCTCGATCCGAACCGTCAGGTCGTACCGCCGGCCTACGTCCGTGACGTCCGCGACGTTGCCCGAGAGCAGGGGCGCCGTTCCGCCGGTTCCGGCGGCGTCCGAGGATCGAACCGACAGGTCCTCCGGACGAACGTGACAGGTGACGGGCGTCCCCGTTGGGAGGGATCGGTCGCTGCTTGGCAGCGTAATTTCCCGGTCGCCCAGTGCGACGGTCAACGGCTCGCGACCGACGACGGTCGCCGGGAGCGCGTTCGATCGGCCGAGAAACGACGCCACGAACGGGGTCGGCGGCGATTCGTACAGCGCCCGGGGCGTTCCGTCGCCGGCGATCCGACCGTCGCCCATCACGACGAGTCGGTCCGCGAGTGACATCGCCTCCTCCTGATCGTGGGTGACGAACAGGGTCGTGACTCCGGTCTCGTCCTGAATGCGGGCGATCTCCTCCCGAAGCCGCTCGCGAAGCGCTCGATCGAGCGCCGAGAGCGGTTCGTCGAGCAGCAGTACGTCCGGCTGTGGCGCCAGGGCTCGAGCCAGTTCGACCCGGCGCTGTTGACCCCCGCTCAGTTCGGCGGGGTACGCGTCCCGCTGATCGCGGAGGGCGACCAGCTCGAGGTACTCCGTTACCAGTTCCGCCCGTCTCCCGGCTTCGATGTCACGGGACGCGAGGCCGTAGGCGACGTTCTCGCGGATGGTCATGTGGGGATACAGCGTCGATTCCTGGAAGACGACACCGACGCGACGCGCTTCGGGCGGCTCCTCGGCGACGTCTCGGTCGCGTAGGAGGATCCGCCCCGCGGTCGGTCGGACGTGGCCGGCGATCGCCTGCACGATCGTCGTCTTCCCGCAGCCGCTGGGGCCGAGCAGCGCGACGAGTTCGCCCTCCTCGAGCCCGAACGAGACGTCGTCGACCGCCAACTCGTCGCCGTATCGGTGGGTCAGAGCCTCGAGTTCGAGTATCATCGGTCGATCACCGTCGGTACGCGGCCGAACCGCTGGACCGCCGCGAGGACGGCCAGTGTAATGCCGAGCAACGCGAGCGCGAGCGGGACGATCGCGTCGATACCGCCGGCGATGAACTCCACCCAGATCCGGGTCGGCATCGTCCGCGGGTTGTACGCGACCATCATCGTCGCGCCGAACTCGCCGATCGCCCGCGCGAACGTCAGGACGATGCCCGCGACGATGGCCCCGCGAGCCAGCGGCAGCGAGACGTTCCAGAACGTCGAGAGCGGTCCGTAGCCGAGCGATCGGGAGGTCTGCTCGAGCCGTTCGTCGACCGCGCCGAACCCGGCTCGAGCGGTGATGATCACGAACGGTGCGGCGACGAACGTCTGTGCGAGGATCACGCCGAGTAGGCTATCGGTGAGCGGGATGCCGACCGCCGCGGCGGCGGCGCCGATGGGGGTGAACCGGCCGACGGCGGTGAGGAGCATCGCGCCGCCGACGACCGGGGGGACGATGAGCGGCAGAATCACCAGCGCCTCGACGAGCCGCTTTCCGACGAACGACCTGCGGGCGAGGACGTACGCGAGCGGGACCCCGAGGATCGTCGAGACCGCCGTCGAGATTGGGGCGGTGAGCAGCGAGTTGCGGATCGCAACCCGGGCCTCCGGCGTCGACAGCTCCCCGACGACGTCGACCGTCCCGGTCCGGGCCAGGAACGCGACGAACGGGATCGCAAAGTAGACGAGAACGAGTCCGCCCAGCAGCGCGGGAACGAGCAGTTCCGGTAGTCGACTCGAGCGCCGGCTCCGAGAGAGTCCGGCGAAGCTCACAGGTCGATCCCCTCCGGTAGGTCTCCCTCCGAGCGTGGGAGGCTGTCACCAACGGTTAGCCCGGCGTCGGCGAGCAGATCCGATTCGTCTGCGAGGAACTGAACGAGGTCGCGAGCAGCGTCGGGCTCGTCGGCCTCGTCGGTTACCGTGGCGTTGTACAGCACCGGGCGTCCCTCGGCGGTGTACCCCTCCTCGTCGGTCGTGAACTCGACCGTCGCGTACTGATCCGCCAGCTCGGGTTCCCCGAAGTTGTACGCGTCGGGGAACTCGAGGAAGGGCATGTCGTGGTCGACCGCCATGTTGCGGTAGACGACGGCCGCGGCTCGAGAGCCGCTCTCGACGCCCGCCATCATCTGGGGCTCCTCGGGTTCCTCGTAGACGAGATCCAGCAGTTCGTCTCGAAGACCATGGAGATCGTGCTCCTTCTCTGCCAGTTCGAACGCCTGGACGGCGCGATAGCCGAGCGGATCGAGGTCGGGGTCGCCGATCGAGATATCGCCCTCCTCGGTTGCAAGCGCCAGCTCGTACCAGGACTCGCCGTTCTCGAGTCCGTGTCCGAACGTCGTCTCCTCGTCGTAGCCGATGCCGACGCTGTTGGTCGCGAACTCGACGTCCCAGTCGGTGAACTCGCCGTACAGTCGGTCTCGAAGAAGGGTCGAGTCGGCGCTTACGACGACGTCGGGATGTTTGGTACGATCTTCGACCATCCGCATGACCGCGTTCGCCCCGTAGTACTCGCCGTGTACCTCGGTCCCGGTTTCGTCCTCGAACGCCGGACCGACGTGGTCTTCGAACGTGTGAGCGAGGCTGCCGGCCGACAGCACGCTGACCGAGGTGGAATCGCTCTCGAGACAGCCCGCCACGGCCGTTCCGGCGAGACCGACCGCCGCGGCGAGGACCGACCGACGGCTCCGGGATTTGCCGTTGTCGCTCCTGCCCTGAACCATATCTCACGGTCCGTCCACGGAGAATATGAAACCACATACAGTCTCCTACTGTGTAAGAAGAAATCGATATCGGTTACATAACCGGCTGGAGTGGCGCTCGGGCAAGGAAAAGCAGCCACTCCAGACCTCGAGCGATCACGAGACTGTCACGACCCGTCGCTGTCGGGCCCTCTCTCGAGGCAACCACGCGGAGTTACTCCACGAGCGATAGTTTTACTGACACTTATTGGACGCCGACAGGAGTGAGCGGTCGATCGGGACGCGATCCGGGACCGTCGTACAACGTCGTCTACCGGGCAGTAAATAAAAACGGGATCGGCGGTCCACGCGGCCGATTAAATGACGCGGTTCTGCAGGTAGTCGAGGTGCTTCGCGTTGTAGACGATCTGAACCTCGTCGGTCTCAGCGGAACCGATGCAAGTCAGACGGACGTTCTTGTCCTCGACCTCCTCGTCCGAGAGGATCTGCTGCATGTCCATGTCGATCTCGCCCTCGTAGACGATCGCTGCGCAGTTCGCGCAGGCGCCGGCACGGCAGGAGAAGGGCCAGTCGTAGCCCTGTGCCTCGGCGGCCTCGAGGATGTACTCGCCCTCGGCGACGTCGAGGGTTCCGTAGTCCTCCTCGTCGAGGCCGGCGTCGGCGGCTTCGTCGAAGAGGTCGTCGTCGTCCATTTCCCAGCCCTGGTCGTCCAGCACTTCGTAGTTGAGGTATTCTACCGTGGGCATCACACGACGGTTCGAGTCCCGCCTTGGTATAGCTTGCTGTTCGATCCGAGCCGTTGCCGGCTACTGCAGGCGTCTACCACTTAATTACGGAAGCGGGGAGAAAACCGGGTCACTCGAGGAATCGAACTCGGGCGAAGGGTACGCGCCCGAACAACGACCGCGCGATCAGAGTCCGAAGATCGGAACGAACCGGAACGTCAGGAACGCGCCAACGGTCGAGATAACGGGGACGACGTTCTGCATCAGGACGACGCGGGCCGTCGTCGAGGGATTGAACAGATCGGAGGCCTGCGGGATGTCATCGGGTTCCTCTTCGCCGATCTCGGGCGAGCGTTCCCCTTCCTCTTCGGCGGTCAGGGCACCGACGGAGACCCTGGTTTCCTCGCCAGCCCTGGCGTCCGATAGCGTCGTCGTTCGGGTGGCTCGGCCCCACCCCAGTCCGATGATGCTCATCGTCGCGATGACGACGAAACTCGCGGGGATGCCGATCCACGAGAGCCCAATGACGATCCCCGAACTGATGACCGCGACGACGATCGCGGCGGTCAGCGGGAGATTCGTGATGTCGTTGCCGAGCGTGTCGAGCGTCCGTCGGGCGATGGTGAAACAGCCGACGGCCACGGCCGCGGAGCCGATCAGAATCAGCGGGATCATATCGATGTCACCGGTGCCGTAGATCGGCGCGATCGCGTTGGCGATATTGCTCGTCCCCGAAGAGAAGGCCATCAGACAACCGATCGCGACGACGACTAGCGCACCCGTGATCTCGCGGCGATCGGCGTTGTCTCCGAACCGAAGCCGCGGGGCGAACCCCGATCGGTCGACCGTCACCATCTCGCGTCCCTCCCGGTTGCCCTCGATGGCGACCCAGGCGTTGATCTGCGGGTAGAAGTACCGGCCGACGACGCCGGCCACCCAGAACCCGATGATCGGAGCGACGACCCACCAGATGACGATCTCACCGAGGACGGCGAAGTCGAGCTCTCCGGTCGCCAGCCCGAGCGCGGCGATCGCTCCGACCGCGGTCATCGACGTGGAGGCGGGCACGCCGGCGTAGTTGCCGATGAACAGCGCGCCGCCGATGAAGAAGAGAACGGCGACGTTCGAACGCATCGTGAAGATCGCCGTGTCGGTGACCAGTTCCGCGCCGAGCGTGTCGACGACGTTCGGGCCGATGGTGATCGCGCCGATGAAGAAGAAGATCGACATCAGCGCGGCCGCCATAAGCTTCGTGATCACGTTCGCACCGACGGCCGGTCCGAACGCGGGACCCGTCGTCGCGCCGCCGATATTGTACCCGACGAACATCGCAACGAGAAGCCCTACGATAAGCAGTACTTCTGTCACACTACTAGCCACAGGGTCCGTAACTTAAAAACACGCCTATTTACGCCGTCCCCGGCGACCGTACTCGCCTCGAGTCGATACTGTCACCGGTGTGTCTCGAAACGAGCGCGAGTTCGGTACGAAGCTCGTCGGCGTTCCGCACGGACACAAAGTGACGCTTCGAGACGGCCGTGAAACCGGACGGTTCCCTCGACACCGTCCGGATCCCGAACCGCGCCTCCGACAGTTCGCGAGAGGGCTCGATCCTAAAGGACTTCAACAGTCACACCTTGGACTACAGTATCATGTACGCCGATCGGAAGTTCGTCTCGAGGAATCGTCAGGGATCCACCGGAACGGGTTCACAGTGGGGCGAAGGGATCGCTATCGACGAGCGTTCGAAAACAGTCCGATCCGCGCGTGTCGGTGGCGGTCGGCTATGCTAAACCCGGTTCGAGTCGACGCAGCCGTCGACCTCGCCTACGGAGCGCTGATCGCACTCTCGATCGTGCTGATCATGGTACTCGGGACGAACGTCGGAATCGCGTTCGGAGTCGGCGTGTTCGCCTCGTACGTCGTCCACGTCGTCTGGAAGATGGCCCGGTTCGATCCCGAATGGATGAGCAGGGCCGTCCAGGAATCGGTCGAAGAGAGCGTCGGCGAGACGGTCGAGAAACAGGTCGGCAAGACTGTCGAGGAGAGCGTTGGCGAGACTGTCGAGAAGACGGTCGGTGAAACCGTCGAGAAGACGGTCGGTGAGACGGTCGAAGAGACCGTCGGCGAGACAGTCGAAGAGACCGTCGGCGAGACAGTCGAAGAGACCGTCGGTGAGACAGTCGAGGAGAAAGTCGGTGAGACGGTCGAAGAGACGGTCGACGAAACCGTTGAGAAGAAAGTCGGTGAGACGGTCGAAGAGACGGTCGACGAAACCGTCGAGGAGAGCGTCAGCGAGACGGTCGAAGAGACGGTCGGCGAAACCGTCGAGCAACAGGTGGGTGAAACCGTCGAAGAGGCTATCGAACGAACCGTCGGCGAGCAGCTCGAGGAGGTCCAGTCGAAGGTCGAAGCCGTCGACGAACGGATCGACCGCCGGCCCCGAGAGGACGAGATCGAGGAACTGCTCGAGGACGCCGACGATGATCAGACGGAGCGCACCGACGACGACCGGGCGGAGCGCACCGACAGCAACTAACACTAACTCCCGTTCGGGCCGATCGCACGGCCACGGCTATACTGTTTTCGCGGCTGTTCGGCCGGATCACTACGCAATCGATTACCGAACGACGACCACCGGCACTGGCGACTGGTGGAACACCTTCTTCGCGACGTTGCCGACGTAGAGATTGTCGGCGAGCGTCCCGCCGTGGCTGCCGATAACGACCGTCTCGTAGTCGTCGGCGCGGTTGATTATCGCGCGAACGGGATGGCCAAGATCGTAGACGGTCTCGAGCTCCGCGTCACCGTCGGCGTCCGAAACGATCTCGCGTGCCCGGTCGAATATCGACCGCGCGGATTCCTCGGCCGCTTCCTCGAGGTCGTCCGCGAGCGCGAGCCCCGTTGCCGCCCCCCACATCGACGAGGGTTCGCCCACGACGGTCAGAACCGTTATATCGGCGTCCGGATACACCTCGAGGGCGTACTCGAGTGCGTGTTCGCTCATCTCCGAGTCGTCCATCGGAACGAGAACCCGTGAAACCATAGCCGACCTACGGCGGGCCTGCGAATAAATCCGGAGGGAGTTAGAATAGCTCGAGGGTGGTAAAAAAGCCGTAGGCGAGCGCCGTCGACAGCGACGGTCCGATAACCCACATCGAGAGGTACTTCAACACCGCTCGGGGGTTAAACAGGTCGCTCGTCTCGAGGGCTTTTTCGGACTCCTCTTCGCCGATCGACGTGACCGGCGCGTCCGGCTCCGCCCGCAGCGCCCCCATCGAGAGTTCGGCGTCGGAGTCGCCGCGAATCGCCTCCCGAGCCGTGATCGGACGGGTCGCTCGTCCCCAGCCGAGCCCGACGATCGTCATCACCGACCCCATCACGAGACTGATCGGAATGCCCGCCCACGAGAGGGCGGTCGTGATCGTCGAGGCCGTGATCATGACGATCAGCGCCGCGAGCAGCGGGATGTCGCTGAGCTCGCCGCCGACGGATTCCATCGTCCGCCGGGCGATCGTAAAGCCCCCGAGCCCGATCGCGACCGTCGCGAGGACGATCGCGGGCTCCTCGGAAAGCGCGCCGCTGCTGACCAGCGGCGCGACGGCGTTGGGGACGTTGCTCGCGCCGGCGCTGAACGCCATGTAGCAGCCGACGACGAAGACGACGGTCGTTCCGCCGAACTCCTGGAGCGTCGTGTTCGGACCGAACGCGGGCAGCGGAACTGAACCGCTGCGATCGAGGACGAGCAGCGGTCCCTCCGAACTGCGGATCTCGAACCGCCGGTTGAGCTCCGGATAGACGTACCGGCCGATAGTCGCGCCGACCCAGAAGCCGATTACCGGGGTGACGACCCACCACGAGATGATCCAGCCGATGACCTCGAAATTGAGCGTGTCGGTCGCCAATCCGAGCCCCGCGATCGCGCCGACGGTCGTCATCGACGTCGGGACCGGGACGCCGAAGACGTTCGCGATGAGGATTCCGAACCCGATGAAAAAGAGGACGGCCACCCCCGCGGTGAGCGATATTTCGATCGCGATGATGTCGCCCGCCAGTGTGTCCATCACGTTCCGGCCGACGGTCCACCCGCCCAGAAAGACGAAAAACGTCATCAGTGCCGCCGCACTCGTCTTCCCGATGAGATCGGCCCCGACCGCCGGCCCCCACGCGATTCCGGTCGACGAGCCGCCGATGTTGAACCCGACGAAGAGGGACGCGACGATACCGACCAGCAGCACGGTTTCGACCATCAGTAGATAGAACGGGCGTATTCGAGGGACAAATATTGTGCCGAATCGATCCCGTTTTCCACTGCCGGCATCGCGCCAACGGCGCTCCCGATCGGATCACACGCCCCAAAAGTACGCGATCCCCAGCACGGTGACGACCGACAGCAGCAACTGCAAGGGTGCGCCGACCCGGAAGTAGTCGCTGAACTTGTAGCCGCCGGGGCCGTAGACGAACAGATTGGTCTGGTAGCCGATCGGCCCAAGGAAAGAGGTGCTGGCCGCGAAGGTCACCGCAAAGACGAACGCGAGCGGGTTCGCGCCGATCCCCGCCGCCGCGGCCGCCCCGACCGGCACCATCAGGACGACGCTGGCGTTGTTACTGATGACCTCCGTGATCAGGCCCGTGACGATGTAGAACAGCCAGAGGACGACGAGCGTCGGCAGGAAGCCGGCCGTCGAGACGACCAGCCACGCGAGGTAGGCCGCGGCGCCCGATCCCTCGAGGGCGATCCCCAGCGGGATCACGCCCGCCAGCAGGAAGATGATGTCCCACTCGACGGCGTCGTACAGTTCGTGTGGCTCGAGAATACCCGTGACGACCATCGCGACGACGCCCGCGAGCGCCGACAGCAGGATCGGATAGAGCCCGGAGGCGGCGACGGCGACGACGCCAATCATGATGGCGACGGCGATCGGAGCCTTGTCAGCGCGGTACTCGGGACGGGGCGGCTCGCGGGCGACGATCACGTCCTCACGGCGCGAGAGGCGATCGAGCGTCTCCGGCGGGGCCTGGACGAGCAGTGTGTCGCCGACGTCGAGCCGTCGACCGACGATCCGTTCGTTGACGAGTTCGCCACGGCGCCGAAGCCCGAGGACGGCCGCGCCGAACTCCTCGCGGAACGACTCGGGATCGAGCCGTTCGCCGACGAGCCGGGAGTCGAGTGCGACGATCAGCTCCGTCACGATCCCCGTCTCCTCGTTCGTCGAGAGATCGGCCATCGAATCCGGGCTGCCGACGAGTTCGACTCCCTCGAGACCTTCGATCGCGGCGATCGCATCGCGGTCAGTGCGAACGACGAGGACGTCGCCCTCCCTAAGCTGGACGTCCTGCCGGGGAGCGACCGAGCGGTTCCGGCCGCGGACGATCTGGACGATGTCGACGTCCGACCCGAACCGCGCGGTTGCGTCGCCGACGGTCTCGTCGACCAGCGGGGAACCGGGGACAACCGCGACCTCGGCGATGTAGTCGCCGACCGCGTACTCCTCGAGGTAGTCCGCTCGCGGGGGCACCCGCTCGGGGATGAGATAGTGGCCGACGAGGATCAGATACAGCGCACCCGTGATGACGACGATCGCACCGAGCTGCGTGAACTCGAACATCGAGAAGGCGTGGAGTTCGGGGTACTCCTCGCTCAGTCGGCCGCTGATGTTGCTCGCGAGCAGGTTCGTCGAGGTGCCGATCAGCGTGAGCATCCCACCGACCTGCGAGGCGTACGACAGCGGAATCAGCAGTTTGGAGGGCGAGGTTCCGCCCCTGTTCGCGACGTCGGTGACGACCGGGACGAGCAGGGCGACGATCGGCGTGTTGTTGAGAAAGCCGGAGGCGGGGCTCGTCGCGAGTACGGTCGCGAACAGCTGCTTGTGGATGCTGTCGCCGGCGTAGGCGGCCATTCGTCGGCCGAGTTCCTGGACGAGTCCGGTTCGGGCGACCCCACCGCTCAGAATCAACATCGCAAGCACCGTGATCGTCGCGTCGTTCGAAAATCCCGAGATACCGGTGCTCGGGTCGACCCCCGTCCAGGGCTCGAGAACGACTAGCACGACGATCAGCAAGATCGCGGTGACGTCGATCGGCAGCCGTTCGGTGAGAAACAGCACGAGCGCGAGCGCGACTACACCGAGTACGACGAGGATGTCCGTCGTTAGCTCCGGTTGGGTCGTCACTTCCTGGGCGAGCACCAGGCGCTCCGGCATACTGCGTTCTCACTCTCACCCGACAGGTAACAGTTCCGGACGAACGCTGAACGCTCCGCGTCCGGCGGCAGTCGCCGAAACCGTCGCCTTTACTCGCCTCGACCGCGCGCACTCGGATAGACTCATGACCCCCGACACGAGCGACGACGAGTTCGAGGTGATCCCCGCGGTGGACGTCCAGGACGGCGAGGTCGTTCAGCTGGTCCAGGGCGAGCGCGGGACCGAGAAAACGTACGGCGACCCCGTCGAGGCCGCCCATCGCTGGATCGACGCTGGCGCGGAGACGCTCCATCTGGTCGACCTCGACGGCGCCTTCGAGGGCGAGCGAGCCAACGCCGAGGCCATCGACGCGGTGATCGACGCCGTCGACGTCCCGACCCAGCTTGGGGGAGGCATTCGGACGGCCGAGGGCGCCGTCGACCTGCTCGAGCGCGGCGTCGACCGGGTCATCCTCGGGACGGCGGCGGTCGAGGATCCCGACATCGTCGCCGAGATCAGCGAGAGCCATCCCGACAGCGTGGTGGTGAGCCTCGACGCGAAAGACGGCGAGGTCGTCGTCGAGGGCTGGACCGAGGGTGCGGGAATCACGCCCGTCGAGGCCGCCGAGCGGTACGCCGAACTGGGTGCCGCCGCAATCTTGTTCACGAACGTCGACGTCGAGGGCCAGCTCGAGGGCGTCGCCACCGAACCCGTCCGAGAGCTCGTCGAGGCGGCCGGGATTCCGGTGATCGCGAGCGGCGGGGTCGCGACCCTCGAGGACGTGCGGGCGCTCGAGAAGACCGGCGCGGCCGCGGTCGTCGTCGGGAGCGCACTGTACGAGGGCAGCTTCACGCTCGAGGAGGCACAGGGCGCGGTCCGCGAGGACTGAGGCGGATCGATAGCTACGACTTCCAGAACGCCGGCGTCAGCAGGACGAGCACAGGGATGATCTCGATGCGGCCGATCCACATCATGATCACCATGACCGCTCGAGAGGTGACCGAAAAACCGGCGTAGTTGTCCAGCGGGCAGGCTCGCTCGAACGCGGGACCGATGTTGAGGAAGATCGACGCCGAAGCGCCCATCGCCTCGAACTCGCCGACCGGATCGCTGGTGCGGGCCGCGTCGACCACCACGAAGATCGTCAGCAGGAAGAATATCACGAGCGTGAGCAGGATGTAGGCGTAGATGTCTCGCACCGTCTCCTCGTCGACGACCTCGTTGCCGAGCCGGAGCGGGCGGATCGCCTCCGGGTGGACCGACGTGAAGAGGCTCCGGCGGAAGGCCTTCAACGTCACCAGCCAGCGCAGCGACTTGATCGAGCAGGTCGTCGACCCGGCCATTCCGCCGACGAACATACAGAGAAAGAGGAGGTGTTTCGCGCCGGGCCCCCACAGGTTGAAATCCGTCGAGGCGTAGCCAGTCGTCGTCACCAGCGAGGCGACGTTGAAGAACCCGTGGCGGATCGTCGGCTCGAGCCCCGCGTTCACGTCCGGATCGAGCAGGAGAATCGCGACGACCAGAGCGCCGAAAAACGCCAGTACGCCGATGTAGAAGCGAAACTCCTGGGACTCGAACGGCCGGCGGTAGTCGCCCTGCGTGACGTAGTACAGCAGGACGAAGTTCGTCGATCCCAGGACCATGAAGGGGATGATCGCCCACTGGACGGCCGGCGAGAAGGCGCTGGCACTGCCGGGCTCCGGCGAGAAGCCCGCCGTGGCGACGCTGGTCATCGCGTGCGAGACGGCGTTGAAGAGGTCCATGTTAGGTCCGAGCCCCGCGAGGTGAAGCGCGTAGAACGTCGCGGCCGCGAGCAGCGTGAGGCCGACGTACAGCCCCCAGATGAGCCGGGCGGTGTCGCTGATATGGGGGCGGAGCTTGCGGACGTTCCGGGTCTGACTCTCGGTCTCCATCAGCTGGGCGCCACCGACCATCAGACTCGAGAGCAGCCCGATCGCGACGATCAGGATCCCGAGCCCGCCGAGCCACTGGAGCAGCTGGCGCCAGAGCAAGATCGCACGCGACTGGTTCTCGAAGTCCCAGCCGCTCATCACGGTCGCACCCGTCGTCGTGAGCCCGCTCATGCTCTCGAACAGGGCGTTGATCGGGCCGCCGAGCCCGCCGTAGAACGCCGACTGCGGACCGGCTGCGAGCCCGACTAACAGGAAGGGAACAGCGCCGACCGCCGCGACACCGAGCCAGGTGATCGCGACCATCAGAAACGCCTCCCGCTGTCCCAGGGAGCGCTCCGTGGAGAGACGCTCGAGCGCGAGTCCGATCGCGGCCGTAAGGACGATCGCGACCAGAAACGGGATCGGGTCGTCGCCGTCGAACACCGCGAGCGCCAGCGGGACGGCTAACGGAACGGCAAGCCACTTGAGCACCGTTCCGGTGAGGCTACAGCTCGAGCGCCAGTCGACGCGGATAGTCACGCGTACAAGACGGTGCGAGAAGGGGGTAAATAATCGGTTCGAAACGAAAACCACAATCTCGTGCATCGAGTCGCTCTCGAGCGGACGGGTCCGGGGGCGAGACGGACTCAGTCCTGGTTGTGTTCGTGCCCGACGTAGAGCGCGAGGACGTTGACCCCGAGCAACACGGAGAACGCGAGCAGGACGGTCGGATCGCCGAGACCGCGCGCGAGCAGCGGGAGGTGGACGAACGGGAGGGCGATCGCGGCCCAGAACGCGACGAACTGGGCGGGAGCTTTGACCGAGCGAACGAATCGACGGTGGTATCGCTCGGTCGCGGACGCATCCGAGTCGGCGGGTGTGATCGGTTCGTTCGGAAGCGGGGAGTGGTTCGACATGGCCAGGAACCACCTCTTTGTATTCCTTACATTCAATATAGACATAATATAAGCAATAGAATATTAGGATAGGTTAGTTCTATTTTATCGCTGTTCCACGCTGCAAGAGACGTTTCGAAACCGTTCCATAACTAGTTAGAAATTTTATAACCAATTCTGAGAGGGGCGTCCGTGTGAACCACACTCACTCGCCGGGAGCGAGGCCCGTCGTTCCCTCGAGCCGAGCGGAACCACCTTGTACCGGCAGCGGCATCGATCCACCATGAGCGAGCGAACGGCGACGGTAACCCGCGAGACGAGCGAGACGACCATCGAGTGCACCCTCGCGATCGACGGCAGCGGCGACGCCGACGTCGAGACGGGTATCGGCTTCTTCGATCACATGCTGACCGCGCTCGCCAAACACGGGCTGTTCGACCTCGCGGTCGACTGCGACGGCGACCTCGAGATCGACGACCACCACACCGTCGAGGACGTCGCGATCGTCGTCGGGACGGCACTCGACGAGACGCTCGGGGACCGCACGGGAATCGTCCGATACGCCGATCGCCGCGTCCCCCTGGACGAGGCCGTCGCGGGCGCCGTCGTCGACGTCAGCGGTCGACCCCGGTTTTACTTCGACGGCGAGTTCTCCCAGGACGCGATCGGCGACTTTACGAGCGACATGGCCCGTCACTTCGGGGAGTCGCTCGCGATGAACGCCGGGCTGACGCTCCACCTCGAGGTCGACGGCGAGAACGCCCACCATGAGGTCGAGGCGCTGTTCAAAGCCCTCGCGCGCACGCTCGACGACGCGACCCGGATCGACGACCGACGGGAGGGGACCCCGAGTACGAAGGGCGCCCTGTAACACGGCCTCGGGAGACACGCACGGAATCCGGCGAGCACTGATCACCGACCCTTATACCCCGGCCCGCGTACGGCCGATACGGACATGTTCGACGAGATTATGGAGAAGTTCGAGGGGTCGCCGAGCCAGCAGGCGGTGATCCGACTGTTGCTCGAGCGGGGGTTCTCCGTCAACGACGACGGCCGGGTCGTCTCCGGCGGCATCGAGATTCCGAACACGGGCATCGCGCGAGAGATCGGCGTCGATCGGCGGGTCGTCGACTCGACAACCGACGTTATCCTCGAGGATCCCGAGCTGCGGCGAATCTTTCAGAACATCTCGCAGGTCCCCAGCCTGATGGATCTCGCGCCGGTTCTCGATCTGACGGTGCTGTCGATCGCGGTCGACGACGCCGACCAGGAGGGGATCGTCGCGACGATTACGGGGACGCTGGCCGAGTACGATATTTCGATCCGGCAGACGATCAGCGAGGACCCCGAGTTCACCGACGAACCCCGGCTCTACCTCGTCACCGATCAGGATCTGCCGGGTGAGGTTATCACCGAGATCCGCGACCTCGAGTTCGTCCGCAAGATCGAGCTACAGTGAGGTCAGGTCGCCGGCTCGTGGTCCTCGAGGACGGCGCTGAGCGCGCTCGTCAGCTCCTCGAAGCGCTCCATCGACATGTTGTCGGTCGTCACCCAGACGCCGTGGGAGCCCCGAATCACGCGGCTTAGGTAGCCGTTTTCGAACATCCTGATCGTCGCCTCGTACTCCCCGAGTTGGGTGTTTCGGTAGGCCGACTGGGAGTGAAAGCCGCGGCGTTCGTGTTCGGCGAAGCCGACGAGGTCGGCGGTCTGGTCGAGATCCGACCGCAGGTACACCTGCTCGACGTCGTCCTCGGTGAGGTAGGTGATGCTGCGGAGTTCGTCGCCGACGGTGGTTCGACAGGCGCTGCGAAGCTCGTCGGCGAACGTCTCGTCGATGATGGCATCATTCATGAGGTGACAGACCGTACCGAGGACCAATAACGTAGCGGATCCGGAACCGACCGGCGCGGCGACCGACGACCTCTTTTCGGTCGCGTGTGTACGGCCCCCATGATCGATCCGGGGCAGGGCCAGGGACGGGGACGGAGTGGTCGCGCGTGAGCGAGACGTACCGAACCGTCGCCGACGCCGCGACGGCGTCGTTCGTCGTCCAGGGGTCGGAATTCCTCGGCCACGTCCGCCCCGTCGACTCCGTCGACGCCGCCGAGGCGTTCGTCGACCGCGTCGCCGCGGAGTACGACGACGCGACCCACAACGTTCCCGCCTACCGGGTGCGAGCCGACTCCGACGGGGCGTTCCTCCGAGAGTACTCGAGCGACGACGGCGAACCCTCCGGCTCGGCCGGCAAGCCGGCCCTGAACGTTCTCACCCAGCAAGAACTCGAGAACTGCGCGGTCGTGGTCACGCGCTACTACGGCGGAACGAACCTGGGCGTCGGCGGGCTCGTCCGGGCTTACTCCCGGGCGGTCAAGGACGCCGTCGAGAAGTCAGGGATCGTCGAGGAACGTCCACACGAGCAGGTAACCGTCACCGTCGAGTACGACGACTCCGGAACCGTCCGCGGTATTCTGGAGAGCGAGGCCCTCGAGTTCGACGCCGACTACGAGGCCGAGGTCACCTTCGAGGTTCGGGTTCCGGTCGCGGAGGCCGAGGCGCTCCGGGACCGACTCCGGAGCGCGACGAGCGGACGGGCCGACCTGGCGTAACTACGGAACGGACCGGGCGTTCGTACCGACCGCCTCGAACTGTCGTTCGATCGTCTCGCGGACGGCCTCGAGCTCGTCGAGTTCTGATCGCTCGAGGCGGACGTCGAACAGCCCGCGATCGAGGACGAGTTCGTCCTCGTGGAGCCGAACGTGGGAAACCTCGTCCCAGGGGACGAACGTCTTCGTGAACGGACGACGTTTGACGAGTCCGTCCTCGTAGACCCGGATCTCGGGGTCGGAACCCCACGGCGTTTGCCAACGGCCCTCAAGGCCGCCGGCGACGATCCAGCCCAGTGCGATCAGCAGCCAGACGGCGGCGGCGGTCCAGTTGCCGCCAACCGTGTTGACGAGCGCGATGGAAAGCCAGGCGACGGCGAGGAACGCGTCGACCTTGCCACCGCCCGGCGGCGTCCATCCCCAGGTGTCGACCGGCCCGCCCGCGGTCATCGTCTCCACGTACTCCGTCCGAGCGACGCCGCCGAGGACGTATCCGAGTACGAGGAGCGAGAGCGAGGAAGCAGTCGCGACGAAGGGGGACGCAACTGGCGACCACGAGGAGGCGACGGCCGCCGCGCCGAGCAAGCCCGGGATCCCGGGCAGGTACAACAGTGCGCGACGGCGTCGGCTCCGTCCGAGACGAATCGGGAGATCGGCGTCGACTCGCGCGGCGACGATCCCGAAGATCGCTCCGGTCACGAGGCCGCCGGCGAAGACGGCGGCGAGAACGGCGTCCGAAACCTGCTGGGTCGCCGCCACCGAGGCGGCGACGCCGGCGACGAGAACACCGAGGTAGAGACCGAGAACGGTCCGAAACCCGCTACTCGGAGAGTTGGTAGAGTGCTCGCTGGCGTCGGGCATACCGCCCACTACGTCGGACTGGTTAAAATAATGATGGGTCGGCTCAGGCGTCGCCGGCTGCCGGAGCGGAGGCGGCCGCGTCGGTGTCGGCCTCCTCGAGGTCGGCTCGCGACCGGTTCCGGTAGGTCAGTACCACGAGCATCGCCAGGCCGACGCCCCGTAGCGACGCGGTGATCTCGAAGATCGTCAGCGCCGAGGGGACGCCAGCGAGCGTGAGGACCGCCTCCGTGAGCAACAGCGGGATCTCGGGGACCATCAGCAGGATCGACGAGATCGAGTACAGCGCGCGGTTCACCGAGGTGACCTCGGTGTACTGGTAGCCGATGATCGTCACGCCGAGGGCGTAGACCCCGATGAACATCCCGAGGACGGGGATCACGACCTCGGGAACGACGAAGCCGATGTCGGTAACGTCGCCCCATCCCATGACCTCGCCGTCCCGCAGGAGCAAGATTCCCGGCGAGAAGACGAACGCGAAGGGCACAAGCACCTTGTTCAGCGAGAGCAGGAACGCGATCGTCGCCGTCTTCATCTCCTCGGCCTTCGCGACGCCTGCCCCGGCGAAGGCGGCGACCGCGACCGGGGGCGTGACGTCGGCCATCAGTCCCCAGTAGAGGACGAACAGGTGTGCAGCCAGGACGATGACGCCGGCCTCGACCAGCGGCGCCTCGAGCATCGCGACAAGTATGATGTACATCGCCGTCGTCGGCATCCCCATTCCGAAGATGATCGCGGCGACACCGGTCAGCGAAAGCAAAATTAGCATCGAGTCGCCGCTGATCTCGCTGATGAGCGCGGCCAGATTCGGTCCGAGCCCGGAGACGCTGATGACGCCGGGGACGACGCCAGCGGCGGCGACGGCGACGACGACCGTCGTCGCGGTTCGGGCGCCCGAATCCATGGATTTCAGAACGAAGGTTCCGAAACGGTAGGCTCGGTTGCCCGACAGCGAGGGACGGTTGAACGCTTTCGCGCTCCGGTTGGCCGCCTCGTCGACCGCGGGATCGAAATCAAGCAGGGGCGCGTCGGCCCGCGGTCGCAGGAGGATGAAAACCGCGCTGACGAGGATCGCGATCACGCCGAGGTCGCCGATCGCGGCCATCGCCGCGTCGCCGACCGCGAGCGGCTCGCCGGTAGTCTCGAGACCGGCCGCCGCCTGTGCCGCGTCGAGGAGGCCGCTTCCGACGGTCGCGTAGGCCGCCGCCTGAGCGACGTACGCTGCCAGGAGCGTCGAAAGCAGCGGAATCCGAGTGCGTTCGTCGTAGGCGGCGACGATCGCGAGCAACGCGACGACGGCAACGATCGTGAGCCAGCCGGCGCGGTTGATCGAGTATCGGGCGATCACCAGGTAGTACAGCAAGAGGATCAGCGGAATAAGGTAGAACCAACCGCTGCGCAGCGCCGAACGAACGTCCGGCAACTCGGAGCGGGGAAGCCCGCCGATCCCGCCGCGGATCGCCTCGAAGTGGACCATTACCCACATTCCGAAGAAGAACGCGAGCGCGGGCAAGGTTGCGGCGATGATCACGTCGGCGTACGGCGTCCCCGTGAACTCGACGATGAGGAAGGCGGCGGCGCCCATCACGGGCGGAAGCATCTGTCCGCCGGAGGACGAAGACGACTCGACGGCGCCGGAGAACTCCGGCGAGTAGCCAGAGCGTTTCATCAGCGGGATCGTGAACGCACCGGTCGTCACCGTGTTCGCGATCGACGAGCCCGAGAGCATCCCCATGAACCCGCTCGAGACGACGCTTGCCTTCGCGGGGCCGCCCTCGCGGGTCCCGGTCGCGGAGTAGGCCATGTCGATGAACCAGCGGCCGGCCCCGCTCATCTCGAGGAAGGCGCCGAACAGAATGAAGATGTAAATAAAGCGGACGCTGACGGAGACGGGCTGACTGTGGACTCCCGCCTCGACCGTGTACCAGAGGTTGTACATGATGTTCGCCCAGGTATCGGGCTGGATCGACAGCGCGCCGATCGCCGAGTCGCTGGGAATGTGGTACCCCCACCGGGCGTAGATGATAAAGAGGGCGACCAGCGACGTCAACAGGAGCCCGAGCGCCCGCCGGGTCGCTTCGAGCACCAGCAACATGCCGACGACGGCGAGGACGAACGCGGCGGAGGCGTCGGCCATCGGAATCCCGACCGCAGTCAGCCCCGCCTCGACGGGTGCCAGGAACGGAAATACCTCGCCCAGCGACTGTGTCTCCTCGAACCGATGGACGGCGATCTGCTGGATCTCGTCGTAGTTGGTCGCGATGTAGTACGCCGGCATCATCGCGATCCCGGCCAGGATCACATCGGCCGGGGCGACCCGGTCCATGTCGGTGTCGAGGAACGCCCACCTGGTCGCGCCCGCGGCTTTCGCGGTCCCTCGAGTAAGGGGGTGTTCGTCGCCGAATCGGGTCCTGACGGCCGGTTCGATCCGGCCGAGTCGGCGGGCGAGGAACCCGTTGCCGCGGCTCGTCGGAAACAGCAGGAACGCGAGCACTAGCCCGAACGCGACGTGGATCGCGTTGACCTGGAGCTGCTGGAAGCCGACGAGCCGATACTCGCCGACGACCGGCAACGTTCCGCCGAAGACGTAGCCGCGCGCGGCGATCCACATCTGGAACGCCGAGAACGTGATGGCGATCAGGGAGACGATCACGACCGCCAGCCCCCGGTGGGACCGGCGTCGCTGGACCTCCTCCATGAGTTCCTGTTGTTCCTCGTCGCTGAGTGCCTCTTCGTCCCCCCTGTCTACGCTCATGAGTTCGTCTCAGTCATTTTTGCCGCCGTCGTTGATGTGTTCGTTTCGGTTCGCCGCCCCGAATTACCATCGGTGACTGCATCGCCGATCCCCCGGTCGGTCAGAAACAGGACGACGCGGCCGTCGGCAGCCGCGGCCAGCGCGTACCGTTCGTCGCCCACGACCAGTTCGTGGCCGGCGATCTCGCCGGGTGCGACGAGCAGTTCGTCGTGGGTTTCCGAACCCCGGACCACGTACCCCTCCTCGGTTCGCTCGACGTCCGTCGTCGGCAGGCCAGCGCCGAACGAGTGAAAGACCGATCGGTCGGCGCGCAGGCTCGAACCGTCGACGACGTAGACGTCCTCGATCGGCGTCCGCTCGACGCTGTGGGTATAGGCGATCGTCACCTCCTGGCCCTGATCGACCGGGATCTCGAACAGCCGCTCGTCGGACTCCGCGTCGGCGACGACGAGCGTTCTGTCGGCCGTCGCCGAGGAAACCACGGCCGTCGCTCCGGAGAGGGCAACCGCGGAGACGAGGAACGCGCGTCGGGTCAGGTTATCCACGGTGATGCTCCGGAAATCCCCGGATATCGCGGTCTCGAGACCGCGTTACTCGTCCTCTTCCTCGTCGTCCTCTGCGTCGTCGTCCTCGGCGTCGTCGTCCTCGGCGTCCTCCTCGTCGACGTCCTGCTCATCGAAGTACGCCGCCGCACCTTCGTGGAGATCGATCGGCATCGCCTCCTGGGCGGTCTCGAGGTCGATGAACTCCGATTGGGTCGTGAAGTCATCGACGTTGTCGAACATCGCCGCCGTGACCTCCTCGACGATCTCCGCGTCGACGCCCTCGTGGGTCGCGAGCATCGCCTGCACCGAGACCGTCTCGACGTCGTCGTCGACACCGTCGTAGGTGCCGCCGGGGATCTCGTCCTCGGCGAGCCATTCCGCATCGTCGAGCAGGTTGTCGCGAGCCTCGTCGGTGACCTCGACGAAGGAGATGTCCTGGGTCGCCGAGAGGTCCTCGATCGCGCCGAGCGGGTAGCCGCCCACGGTGATCGCGGCGTCGACGTCGCCGTCGCCGATCTGGTCGGCCGCGGTCCCGAAGTCGGTGTTCTGCTCGTCGAACTCCTCGACGCCGGCCGAGTCGAGGATCTGCAGGGCGTTGACCTGCGTCCCGCTGCCGGCGTCGCCGGTGTTGATCGAGGCGCCCTCGAGGTCCTCGACGGTTTCGATCCCCGAGTCCTCCTGCGTGACGATGTGGATCGTCTCCGGGTACAGCGAGGCGATACCGCGGATGTTCTCGAGCGGTTCGCCCTCGAACTCGTCGAGCTCGACGCCGTTGTACGCGAAGTACGTGATGTCGTTCTGGACCAGCGCGAGTTCGGCTTCCTCGCGGCCGAGGCTGGCCGCGTTCTCGACGCTGGCACCCGTCGACTGCACCTGAATGCCGTGTGGCGTCTGGTCCTCGACGATGGACTTCATGTCACCCGCGAGCGGGTAGTACGTCCCCTCCGTCCCGCCGGCGTGCAAGGAGAGCGTCTCCCCGCCCTCTTCGGGCTGGGCCTCCTCGAGGTCGTCGTCGCCGTTGTCGTCGTCGCCGTTATCGTCGTCGCCGTTCGCCTCCTCTTCGGCGTCTTCGCCGATACAGCCGGCGACACCCACGATTCCAGCAGCCCCACCGAGCGCAATGAACTTGCGCCGCTTGATATGTCGAACCATACAGAATATATAATGCGGAATTCGTTAATAGCTGCTTCGGATTTTTTCCGTTCGGTGAGACCGAGCCAGATGGGGCAAAAAATACTACATCCCGAGTCGAAGATCGTTTATTTCGCTCGCATCGGTGTCGTTTCAAACCGCGGCGGCGGCCCTCCTCGAGCCCCGAGCAATTACGAATCGAAATACTTTCACGGATTCCACGGTGCCTGTTGGCATGAACCGAATTGAGGCGAGCGACTACCACGAGCTCGTACAGCCCGCAGAGCCCCGGCTCTCACCGGAGGGAGACCGTGTCACGTTCGTCCGCCGGACGCCGGAGGACGACGAGACGACCGCGGCGACCATCCACGTCGTTCCCGTCGGTGGCGACGAGCCGCGACAGTTTACCGCGGCCGACGGCGTCGACGGCCAGCCCCGCTGGAGCCCCGACGGGGACCGACTCGCGTTCGCCAGCACGCGGGGCGAGGGCGACCGACAACAGCTGTGGCTCCTGCCGACCGGCGGCGGCGAGGCCCGGCGACTCACCGACGTCGTCGGCGGGATCGACGACCTCGAGTGGAGCCCCGACGGCACCCGCCTGCTCTTTACCCAGCAGGTGAGCGAGGCGGACCGCGAGGAGGGACGCGACTTCGCGGTCGATCCCGATTACGAACCCGAGGCGCCCGATCCGCGGGTGATCGACCGGATGATCTACCGCGCCGGAACGGAGTACTTCGACGGCCGGCGCAGCCACGTCTACGTCCTCGATGTCGAGGCGGCTCTCGAGGGTGCCGTCGATCCCGGAGACGACGACGCGGGCGCGGCGATCACCCGACTCACCGACGGCGACGCCGACTACGTCGGGCCGACGTGGGGCGACTCCGGAACCGTCTACTACGCGACGAAAGCGGGCGAGCAGCCCGACGATTCGGTGACGTACGACCTCCTCGAGCACGAAACCGGAACCGACGAGCGAACCGAATTCACGCAGACGACGGGCTGGGTTAGCGGACTCGAGGCGACGGCGGACGGCCGGATCGCCTTCGAGTACACCGACGAGGAGCGGCTGACGCTCGGCCAGACCGAACTCCGCGTCCACGACCGCTCGAGCGGGACCGAGACGACGCCGACGGCGCCGCTCGATCGGACGATCGGTCACAGCTCCACGTTCGAGTGGGACCCAGAGGGTGAGTCGCTGTACTTCACGACGCCCGACGAGGGATCGCGGGTACTCTGGTCGGTTCCCGGCGACGGGAGCGAGGAGCCGACTCGAGTGTACGGCGACGGCGTTACCGTGGAGTCGTTCTCGGTCGGGAGCGACGCCGTCGCCGTCGCGCAAAGCGAGTGGGACCACCCCGGCGATCTGTTCCTTACGACCCGCGGCGGTGCCGAGACGGTCAGACTGACCAGGGTCAACCACGAGTACCTCTCGGATCGTGCCGTCCGCCAGCCCGAGAAGGTGTGGTTCGAGAGCGGCGGCGCCGAGATCCAGGGCTGGCTGCTCACACCGCCGGACTTCGGAGGCGAGGTGCAGCGCCCCTCGGAAGCGGCGAGCGAGCAGGGCTCGCGAGACCCCGACGACACGTATCCGCTAGTCATCGAGATCCACGGAGGACCGCATTCCCAGTGGACCACGTCGGGGACGATGTGGCACGAGTTTCAGACGCTCGCCGCACGGGGCTACGTCGTCTTCTGGTCGAACCCTCGAGGGTCGACGGGGTACGGCGAGGCCCACGCGAGCGCCATCGAGCGCGACTGGGGCGATGTCACGCTGACCGACGTCCTCGCAGGCGTCGACGCCGTTTGCAAGCGCGACTACATCGACGAGGACGAGCTGTACGTCACCGGCGGGAGCTTCGGCGGGTTCATGACCGCCTGGACGGTGACCCAGACCGACCGCTTCCGGGCCGCAGTCTCCCAGCGCGGCGTCTACGATCTCTCCAGCTTCTACGGCTCGACGGACGCGTTCAAGCTCGTCGAGGGCGATTTCGGCACCACCCCCTGGGAGGAGCCGGAGTTCCTCTGGAAGCAGTCGCCCGTCGCTCACGTCCCCGACGTCGAGACGCCGACGCTCGTATTGCACTCCGATCAGGACTTCCGGACGCCCGCCAACACCGCCGAGCTGTTCTACCTCGGCCTGCAGAAACACGGCGTCGACACGCGTCTCGTCCGCTATCCCCGCGAGGGTCACGAACTCTCCCGCAGCGGCGAGCCCGGTCACGTCGTCGATCGCATCGAACGGATCGCCCGCTGGTTCGACGGCTACTCCGCCTACAGCGAAGCACCGCTAGCCCTCGAGCGCGAGCGCGACGCCGGGCTCTCGAGCGCGATGGACGAGAGCGAGACGGAAGACGCGGGCGAGACCGACGAGTAGCACCCGAACTCGTACTTCGACCGGGATGACAATTCCCCAAATAGTATTGTCTATCGAAGGAAAAATACCGCACATGCCGCTCCCGCCCGACCGACGGCTCCAGCTCCGAGTCCTCGGCGCGCTCGCGCTGGTGGTCGCCGTCAACGGCGTCGTGCTCGCGGCGCTGGCCTGGATCGGGAGCCGCGCGCTCGCCGTGAGCGGGCGGTCGGTGTCGATCGAGCTCGGCCTCCCGCTTTCGGTCGGAGCGGTGCTTCTCGGCGCGATCAGACTCGTCGCCACGCAGGCGCGGTACGGCTCCCGAACGGCCGTCTCCGGGCTCGAACTCGCCGAGGTCGACGGCAACGGGCCGCGGAACGTCGCGAGTCGGCTCCGGCGGCCGGCAGTCCAGGCCGACGTCCCGGTTCCGTCGGTGGCCGTCGCCGACCGCCCCGAGCCGGGCTGTCTGACCGTCGGCCCTCAGCGCTCGCCGATGATCGTCCTCACCACGGCCTGCTCGAGGAACTCGACGACGACGAACTCGAGGCCGCGCTGGCCCACGAGGTCGCCCACGTCGCCAACCGTGACCTCCCGGTCGCCACCGCCGTCGCCGCGACCGTCGCGATCGGCGACCGGCTGCTCGAGCGCGAGCGACTGCTCCGGCGCGTTCTCGAGAACACGGCGACGGTCGCCCTCGTCACCGGGATCGGCGTTATCGTCTTTGCAGTCCCGATCCTCGTGCTCGGCCTGTGCTACCTCCTCGTGAGCGCGGTCGCACGCGCGGTGCTCGGGATGAACGCGGTCGCGCTCGGACTCTTCTCGCGGACCCGCGAGTACGCCGCCGACCGCGGGGCGAGTCGGTTGACCGGCAACCCCGCCGCAGTGGCGAGTGCGCTCGAGACACTCGAGGGCGAACGCCCGGAGCGGGACGCGCGCCTGCACGCCAGCGCGACCCTCGGGATCGTCCCGCGGCCGCTGGCGCTAGAGGACGACGCCGAGGACGGAGAGAGCTGGGTCGAGCGGTTTCTCCCGCCGGTTTCGCTCGAGCGAATCGGCGGGAGAAACCGCTTCGAACGGGCGCTGGTGCGGATCGGCAAGTGGATCCACGCGCAGGCTATCGAGCCGGCGCTGCGGACGGTTCGTCGGGTCCTCGGCTGGCGCCCCTCGACGCACCCGCCGATCGAGGCGCGGGTCGATCGGCTTCGGACGCTCGAGCGACGTCGACGCGAATAGACGTTGCCGGGGGGTGACGGTTTCCACCCGACCATCCCTCGCTGCGGTGGCGCGCGCTGTCGAGTAGTTCGAGCAGTTGCGAGAACTGGTCGACGCCGCCGTGCGAGGTCTTCGCGCGTAACACGACGGCCTGGCAGAGCGTGCTCCGCCGTGGATGAACGAGAGAACGGAGATCCGAAAATCGAATTCCGGGAGGCCCCGAGGGACCGTTTCGACTCGAGATCGACGACCGAAACCGACCGACGTAGCGAGGGTTCGACCGGAAACGAAGGGGTTCAGGGGACAGAGTGAGGTACGTGGCGTCCCTCCCCCCGCCCATGAATCCGAACGTCGGCGGTTTCGACCGCCTGCTGCGGGTCGTCGTCGGACTCGCCCTGCTGACTTTCGGCTACCGAAACCGCGGCCGAACGCTCGGGACGCTGGCGTTCGTCGCCGGCAGCGACGTTTTCGCCACCGCGGTCATCCAGCGCTGTCCCGCCAACGAACTGCTCGGTATCGACACCTGTCGCTAGCTCGAGCGACGTTGCTCGAGCCTCTAGGTCGTTCGGAACGCCCGGTCGCCGGCGTCGCCCAATCCGGGGACGATGAAGCCGTCCTCGTCGAGTCGGTCATCGATCGAGACCGTCAACAGGTCGGCCTCGGGGTGGGTCTCGTCGACCCGAAGCAGGCCCTCCGGCGCGGAAACCGCAGAGAGGACGACCAGGTTCTCGGGCTCGGGCGAGTTCTCGATGACGTGCTCGAGGACGGTACACATCGTACTCCCGGTCGCGAGCATCGGGTCGGCGATGATCACCGTATCCTCCTCGTGGATCTCGGGTAGTTTGACGTAGTCGACGGTGATCGGGAACGAACCGTCCTCCTCGCGGCCTGCCTCCTCGTCGCGGCTCGCGCTGATGACGCCCTGGCGCGCGCGCGGGAACGCCTTCAGCAGTCCCTCGACGAACGGCGTCGCCGCGCGCAGGACGTTGATGATGACGACGTCGTCGAGCCCGCGGACCTGCTCGCCCATCGTCGGCTCGAGGGGCGTCTCGATCTCGACGTACTCGGTCTCCATCCGACCGTCGATGATCTCGTAGCCGCAGATCCGGCCGAGTTTAACCAGCCCTTTTCGGAAGCTGACCTGCTCGGTTTCGACGTCCCGAAGCTGCGAAAGCGTGTGTTTCGCGAGCGCGTGCGTGATCAGGTGTGCGTCCTCCCGGTCTTCGATCGTCATTACTCGAACAGGCACGCGCCGGCACTTTCACGGTGTCGGTCCGTCTCGACGGGCGAACGTGACGTGTGTCCGCGGCACACGAGAGTGGCGGTCTCACGCAGCGAGGAAACTTATGTCGGTCCAACGCATAGCAGCGCGCAGCCGAATGGAAGAGAGCATCTCGGGATTCAAGGTTCGCGGCGACTGGGGCGACGTCGTCGAGCACGGCGAGCGGATCACGCGCGCGCTCCGGAAGGCGGGCGTTCACGACCCCGACCACGACTACGGCGCTAGCTTCGCCCGCGCCTTCGAGGAGTGGGACGAGTGGCGACCGAAAGCCCACGAGACCCTCGAGCGGGACGTCAGCGAGAAGACGGCCGATCAGGCCAGCGTCGAGGAGGGGAAGGGCGAGCGCGCGGGCAAGGAGCCCGACGAGGATATCAAGACCGCCGGCGAGAAGTTGTCGGAGTCGTACGAACACTTAGAGAAGGACGACGCCGACGCCGCGGTCGACGACTGGAAGGAGTCGATCGACTACGTGGCGCGCGCGGCCGACTCGGCGAGCCGAAAGGCGCTCCGGCGGGTCGAGGACACGGTCTACCAGAACGTGATGACCCAGCTCGCGCCGTACTACTTCGACAACGAGCTCATCAGCGCGAACATCCAGCAGTCGACCCGCGGCGAGGGCGAGCAGTTCATCTTCGAGGTCAACGTCAACGACGACGTCCTGAAGGAGGACGTCTCGGGGCAGCTCAGCGAGTTCGAGGACGCGATCGACCGCTGGCACGTCGAGGTCGAAAAGGACACCGAGGCCGCGGAGGCGATCGAGGGTGCCGAGCCGCCGCCGGAGCCCGCGGACAACTCCAAGTCGACGACGAACTAACCCTGCTGGCGGCCCTCTACCTGTCCGATCCCCGGAACCGCGACCCGGCGTTCGACCCGGGTCATCAGGTTCGTCGCCGACAGCACCAGGCCGAGATACACGAGCGCCAGCAGCGTGAAGATCGGCGTGTACTCGAACGTCGAGGAGGCGATCCGACTGGCCCGGTAGTAGAGTTCGGGGACGGTGATGAAGCCCGCCAGCGAGGAGTACTTGATCAGGTAGACCAGCTCGTTCGTCCAGGCGGGGATCGCGTACCGCAGCGTCTGGGGGAGTACCACGTGGCGGATCCCCTCGAGCTTCGAGAGGCCGATCGCCCGAGCCGCGGTGAGCTGCCCCTCGTCGACGCTCTCTAAGGCCCCCCGGATGTACTCGGCCTGGTAGGCCGAGCCGTTGATCGTGAAACCGATGATCGCGATCCAGAACGCGTAGTCGGGGACGAAGCCCTGCCCGACGATGCTGGCGTCGTTGAGCCAGAGCGCCAGATACGGCGTGTAGTAGAGCACGAACAGCTGGGCCAGAAGCGGGGTGCCCCGGATCAGCTCGGTGTACGCCAGTGCGACCCACCGGAACGGGCCGCCGTAGACCCGGAGGACGGCCATCGGCACGGCAATAAAGAAGCCGAGCACGATCGCGACCGTTGTCAGGACGACCGTGTACCACACCCCGGTCGCCAGCGCGGGCGCGATATCGATCGCCAGCGCAACTCCGTCGGCGAGCGTCGCGAGCCAGTCGACGGGGATTCTGATCGGACCGAGTGCGATGACGGAGCCCTCGAGCGCCGCCGCGACCTCCTCGAACGGGGCCGGTGAGAGGAAGTTCTCGCCCTCGCCAGGTCCGATCCCCCAGCGGCCGAGCGTCCAGTCGTAGAGCCAGCGCGTGACCAGCCACCCCCAGAAGGCGATTCCGGCGACGACCATCGCGATCCGCCCGAGGTCGTCGGTCGACTCCCGAAGCCAGCCGGCGTCGATTCCCAGGTCGTCGGCGACGCTCATGCCCGCACTCGACCCCCTGCGTCGGTGTCGCTACTCATGGCGGATACTCTCGAAGAACCGCTTCGTTCGCTCGCGCTCGGGGTTCTCGAACAGCCGTTCGGGCGGGCCGCGCTCGACGATCTCGCCCTCGGCGAGAAACGTGATCTCGCTTGCGCCGCCGCGGGCGAAGCGCATCTCGTGAGTGACGACCACCATCGTCATCCCCTCCGCGACCAGCCCCTGCATCACCTCGAGCACCTCGTTGCTGAGTTCGGGGTCGAGCGCGCTGGTCGGCTCGTCGAACAGCATCACTTCGGGATCCATCGCCAGCGCGCGGGCGATCCCGACGCGCTGTTTCTGGCCGCCCGAGAGCTGTGCGGGGTAGGAGTCGGCCTGATCCGCGAGGCCGACACGCTCGAGTTCGCTGTCGGCTCGCTGGCGGGCCTCCTCCTTGCTCAGCCCGCGAACCTTGCGCAGTCCCAGCGTGATGTTCTTGCGCGCGGTGAGGTGGGCAAAGAGGTTGATATCTTGAAAGACCATCCCGATCTGCTGGCGGACGGCGTTGGGGTCGGTATCGGAGGCAGTTACCTCCGTCTCACCGAGGTAGATGTGTCCGCTGTCGACCTCGGTCAGGCGGTTGAGACACCGCAGCAGCGTCGACTTCCCGCTCCCGCTGGGGCCAACCAGTACCTCGACGTCCCCACGGTCGATCTCGAGGTCGATTCCCCGGAGCACCTCCTCGTCGCCGTAGGACTTCCGGACGTCCTCGATGCGCAACAGGGGATCCGTTTCGGTCCCGCGGGCCGAGGTCGAAGCGTCGGCGCCGCGCTCCCGTCCAGTACTGTCGGTCGTCTCCGTACGATCACTCACGACGATTCACCTGGGATTGCGAAGCGATTGCTCACGTAGTCGAGCGTGCGGTTGGTTCCGAAGGTCAACACGAAGTAGATCAGGCTGATGAAGAGGATGATCTCGAGCACGGCGGTGGTCTGCTGGGTAAAGAGGTCGTGGCTGCGCTTGAGCAGTTCCCCGAGGCCGATCGCGAAGGCGATCGACGTGTCCTTGAGGACGATCGTGAACTCGTTTTGAAATCCTGGGACGCTACGGCGCATCGCCTGGGGGACGATTACGTGCCGAATCGCCTCGAGGCGGCTCATGCCGATCGAGCGGGCAGCCTCCATCTGTCCCTCGTCGATGCTCCCGAGCGCCCCTCGGAAGATCTGGGACTGATAGGCCGCGCTCCGAAAGCCCAGCGCGATCGTCGCCGCGATGAAGGCCTCGGGGACGTCCGTCGGCACGGTAAACGGCGTCGGGCCGAGTACGAACTCGATCGACTGGAGCCCGAGCTCGGCAGCGACGAGGACGATCTCGATGGGCAACACGAAGTACGTGAAGATCATGATGACCAGGATCGGCGTCCCCCGCAGCAACACGCCGAACTTGCGGACGACCGCCCGCGAGTAGCCGCTCCCGTAGGCCTCGATCGCGCCGGCGGGAAAGCCGGCGAGGAAGCCGAGCAGGATGCTGGTCAGCGTGAGGAGGATCGTAACGACGGACCCCCACAGCAGGTAGTCGCTGTTCCGGTAGACGAACTCCCAGTCCTCACCGAGGTACTGGCCGACCTGCTCCTCGCTAACGGGTAGGAGCTGCCCTGCCGGCAGCGCTGTCGAGAGCTCGGTCAGCGCGACGATGCCTTCCATCTCCGGTCAGGCTACTCGTCGAACCACTCCTGGGTGATCTCGTCGTACTCGCTGGATTCCTCGACGGCCGCGATCCCCTCGCTGAGCGCTTCCTGAAGCTCCTCGGCGTCCTGTCGGACGCCGAAGCCGTACTCCTCACCGGTCTCGAAGGTGAAGGCGATCTCGACGTCGCGGTCGCCGGCGAACGACTCGGCGACCGGTTCGTCGATCACGATCGCGTCCAGCGTGCCGCGCTCGAGTTCCTCGACCGCGAGGACGTAGTTATCGTAGGAGGTGTAGTCGACGTCGTCGCCGAGTTCGTCCTCGACGACGCCCTCGCCCGTCGTACCGGACTGGGCGCCGACCTCGAGTCCCTCGAGATCCTCGAGGTCGTCGGCCTCGACGTCGCCGCCGGACTGGACCAGCACGGACTGATCGGCGCTGTAGTACGGCTCCGTGAACGCGATCGACTCCTCCCGTTCCTCGGTGATCGTCATCGCCGCGGCGATGACGTCGATGTTCTCGTTCTCGAGGGCCGGGATCAGCGAGTCGAACTCGAGTTCCTCCCAGTCGCCGAGTTCGTACTCGGTCTCGGCGACGACGGCCTCGAGCAGGTCGATATCGAAGCCGACGAGTTCGCCGTCGACGTTCATCTGGAAGGGTTCGAACCCAGGTGCAGTACCGGGAACGATCGTCTCGCCCTCCGCGTCGTCGGTGCCGTTCTCGCCGTCGTCGGCGACGTCCTCGCCGTCTCCGTTTCCGTCGTCCTCGTCGTCTCCGTTCCCGTCATCCCCGTTCCCCTCGGCGTCCTCGAGACAGCCGGCCAGACCGATCGTCGTGGCGACCCCGGCTCCCCCGGCCAGCGTCAGGTACTCCCGCCTGTCGAATCTCCGCTGCTGATCGCGCATAGCTACGCTTCGATAGGAGGCCCAACACTTAACACCTAACGGTATCGACGGCGGCTCTCGCTAGCGAAGACGGCGATTGCAGGTCGGCACACACTTGTAGGGGCCTCGAGTAAGATCGAACAGATGGTCGAACTCGTGACGGTTGCGACGTTTCTGATCGCCGCAGTTGCCAGTCTGTTCATGGCCTGGGCGATCGGCGCCGGCTCGAGCGGATCGACCCCGTTCGCCCCCGCGGTCGGGGCGAACGCGATCTCGGTAATGCGGGCCGGCTTCTTCGTCGGCATCCTCGGTTTTGCCGGCGCGGTGTTACAGGGAGCGAACGTCTCCGAGGCGGTCGGGACGGAGCTGATCGGCGGGGTAACGCTGTCGCCGGCGGCCGCGACGATCGCCCTGATCATCGCGGCAGCCCTCGTCGCGATCGGCGTCTTCGCGGGGTATCCCATCGCGACCGCGTTCACCGTCACCGGGGCCGTCGTCGGCGTCGGCCTCGCGATGGGCGGCGATCCGGCGTGGGCGAAGTACACCGAGATCGTCACCCTGTGGGTCCTGACACCGTTCGTCGGCGGCGGGATCGCCTACGCGATCGCACGGACGCTCCGAGCCGAGCCGATCGCCGAGGAGTACCTCATCGTCGCGCTGGCGGCGCTGGTCGGCGCCATCGTCGCCAACATCGAGTTCGCGGTTCTCGGACCCCCTGACGGCGGGGCCTCGATCGCCCGGGCGACGAGCGGCTGGATCCCGGGGAGCGATATCGTCGGTATCGTCGCGATGACGGCACTCATCGCGGCCCTCTGGGCGATCGCCATCGGACACGACCTCCGTAACGGGGTCGAACGCGGCGAGCGACACTTCCTCCTCCTGCTCGGCGGGCTCGTCGCGTTCTCCGCCGGCGGCAGTCAGGTTGGGCTCGCGATCGGTCCGCTGATCCCCCTCTCGGGTGACGTTGGCCTCCCGTTGATCGCGCTGCTCGTCGGTGGCGGGTTCGGGCTGTTGCTCGGCTCCTGGACCGGCGCGCCGCGGATGATCAAGGCGATCTCGCAGGACTACTCCTCGCTGGGTCCGCGTCGCTCGATCGCCGCCCTGATCCCGTCGTTCGTCATCGCACAGGTGGCCGTGCTGTTCGGGATCCCCGTTTCGTTTAACGAGATTATCGTCAGTTCGATCATCGGC
Source organism: Natrialbaceae archaeon (assembly GCA_003559215.1). Classification (GTDB taxonomy): domain Archaea; phylum Halobacteriota; class Halobacteria; order Halobacteriales; family Natrialbaceae; genus Natronococcus. The sequence continues at coordinate 5,446 of PWMF01000003.1, read as the reverse complement.
AGCGGGTACGCCGCCAGCTCGGGCGGGGGCGTCAGCGCCCGCAAGATGGGATACACCGTGCTTGCGTGGGTGCTCTCGCTGGCCGGCTCAATCCTGATCTCGTTTGCGGGCTACCTCGCTATCGACGCCCTCCTGCTCTGATCCGTCCGACAGGGGACATCGAACAGCCTTTACACGACCGGTGGCGAGAATCGAGTATGGACGCGACCGAACCGATCCAGTGGCGACGGGACCCCGATACCTCCCGCACCGTTCGACTCCTGTGGTCGCTCGGCGTCGGGACCTTCTTCGCCGTGAGCGTCATCATCGTCTTCTGGCGACTGTTCGATATGGCTACGCAGATCGGCGGTCAGTCGATCGTCGCCGCAGCGTTGATCGCCCTACTGGTTACCGCGCTCGCGTTCGCCGTCTCGGACGACGCCGAACGACAGCTCGAGCGGGTCCTCGATCGGCTATCGGTGTCGGCTCCGTCGGGATCCTCGCTCAGTCGAGCGAGAGACGCCGCACTGGGAACGGTAGCGATGGTCGTCGTCATCGGCTCGTTGATGATCGCCGGTCGCGTTGTCTCACAGCAGGGCCTGCTGGGCGACGTCGGTGCCGGCCCGTTCACCGGGCTGGCGGCACTGACGCTTCCGCTGGCGCTCGTCGCGCTCCTGCTAGCGTCGTTCCTGCGCTCGGTCGGCGCGTACAATCCCGAGGAGCGAACGATCTATCTCTACGATCCCGATCAGGCGATCGACCTCGACGTGATCACGGACGCCTCCGTCCGTCAGATCGGCGACATTGCGATCGTCAACTTCGACTACGCACAGCCCGACGGTCAGTACGTCCAGGGACCGCGACGGATCGCCGTTCCGCCCCGGGTCGCCAACGAGGTCGTGGCCGCCGTCGACGCCCGCTAGTTCGCGCCGGTCTCCTCGAGTTCGTCGGCCTCCTCCCCGTCCTCGTGGCGCTCGAGTTTGTGGAGCCGCGCCTTCATAATACGGGTGTTCTCGACGGCCTCGACCGTGATGCGAACGCCGTCGAACTCGATCTCCTCGCCCTCCTCGACGAGACGGCCCGCGCGGTTGAAGATGAAGCCGGCGATCGTCTCGAACTCCTCGCCCTCCGGGAGCTCGATCTCGAGAGCCTCGTTGACGTCCTCGATGTTGACCTCGCCGCGGACGAGGACGGTATCGGCGTCGATCTCCTCGATCGGCAGATCCTCGCCGCCCTCTAAGATCTCGCCGATGATCTCCTCGACCATGTCCTCCATCGTCACCAGCCCCTCGGTGGTGCCGAACTCGTCGATGACGATCGCCATGTGCATCCGGTTTTCCCGCATCTCGGTCAGCAGTTCGTCGACGTTCTTCGACTCGGGGACGTGCAGCGTCGGCTGGATCAGGTCGGCGAGCTCGAGGTCGTCGGTTTCGGCCTCGCCGTAGTTCAAATCCCGAACCAGGTCGCGGATGTGGACGACGCCCTGAACGTTGTCGAGGCTGCCCTCGTACACCGGCACTCGGGCGTGGCCGCTCTGAATACAGGTCTCGATCGCCTCGTCGATCGTCGCGTCCTTGGGGACTGCCGTCATGTCGAGTCGCGGCGTCATCACCTCCTTGACGATCGTCTGGTTGAACCGGAAGATCCGGGTGAGCATCTCGTGTTCTTCCTCCTCCAAGACCCCCTCCCGTTCGCCGGACTCGATCATCTCCTGAATCTCGTCGCGGGTGACGTAGGGCGACTCGATCGCGCCCGTCGAGCCGGTAAGTTTGTTCACCTGTCGGGTCAGGTAGTCGAAGAGGACGATCAGCGGGAACAGCACGTACTCGGTGGTCTTGAGCGGCTTCGAGATACGGACCGCCCACGACTCGGTGTTCTCGACCGCATAGGATTTGGGGACGCTCTCGCCGAACAGCAGGACGATCGCCGTGATACCGAACGTCGCGAGAACGACGCCGAGCAGCCCGCCGAAGTGAATCGAGAGGACGGCCGTGGCGATCGAGGACATCGCGATGTTGACGATATTGTTGCCGACGAGGATCGTCACGAGCAGCCGATGGGGATCGTCCTTGAGCGCCTTCACCAGCTCGGCGCCCTCGACGCCGTCCTCGACCATCCCGTCGAGACGGTGTTTCGCGAGGTTGAACATCGCGATCTCGGACGAGGAAAAGAACCCCGAGAGCAGAATGAGTACCGCGACAGCGAGAACGCCGAAGATCGTCACGGTCGACTCGTCGAACTCGAAGTCCAGAAACGGGACCTCGTAGGCAGCGAGCACGACCTCGAGCAGCGGAGACAGCGCCATGATGTCCTGACTTAACACCCGATCGGTTAACCGTTTACCATTCTCGTAGCCGGCGACGACACGTTTACCCTCCTCGGTCCCCGAACGGACGATCATGTCCGAGGCCACCAGTCGCGACGACGGGTCGGCGATCACCCTCTACCGGCTCCAGGCGTGTCCGTACTGCGAGCGCGTCGCTCGCACGCTCGGGGAGCTGGGACTCGAGTACCGCTCGCGGTTCGTCGAGCCGCTGCACTCCCGCCGGGACGTCGTCAAGCGCGTCGCCGGAGTCCGCACTGTGCCCGTCATCGTCGACGACGAAACCGGCGTGACGATGGCTGAAAGCGCCAACATCGTCGACTACCTCGAGTCGACCTACGGCGACGGCTCGACGACCGATTCGGCGGCCGTCGGCGGGGCGACCGCCGAAACCGGAGGTGACGACTGATGCCCGAGTTCGACGTGGTCGAACTCGAGCCGGCCGATCACCTCGAGCCCGGCACGGAAGCTCCCGACTTCACCAGACCACTGGTCACCGACGAGTTCTGGGAGGACCGCTCGCTCGCGGACCTCGTCGACGGTCAAACGATCCTCGTGTTCACCCCGATGATCGGCTCGTTCGTCGCCAAGTACGTCTGGGACGAGCTGGCCGAGCGAGGCTGGCTCGAGCGCGAGGAACGGGTCGTCGGGATCACGGCCTCGACCCCCTACGGAATCTCGAGCTTCCTCGACGAGAACGATCTCCCCGCGGAGGTCGTTGCCGATCCGACCAACGAGATCGCCGCCGAGTACGGAATCGGCCACGACCTCGACGGAATGACCGGTATCGGCGAACCCCGGCTCGCGTTCGTCGCCCTCGACGCCGACCGAACGGTCGAGTCGATCTGGGTCGCCGACGAGTGGCCGGAGTTCCCCGACTACGACGAGCTCGAGGCCGAGCTCGGCCTCGAGTGACGCGGTGCGTTTTTGCCGTCGCCGAGCCGATCGAGAGGTATGAGTGAACTCGAGTCGGCTGCCGCCGCGATCCGTGGCGGCGAGCTGGTCGTCTACCCGACCGAGACCGTCTACGGCCTCGGCGCGAACGCCGTCGATCCCGACGCCGTCGAGCGGGTGTTCGAGGCGAAAGGACGCGACCGGTCGAAGCCGGTCTCGATGGCCCTGCCGTCGGTTCCGTCGGCGCTCGAGTACGTCCGCGCGAGCGACCGCGAGCGAGAATTCATGGCGAGGTTCCTCCCGGGTCCCGTGACCGTCCTCTGTCGGCGACGCGACGTCGTCCCCGACGAGCTAACCGCGGGCGAGGATCGGGTCGGGGTCAGGGTGCCGGACCACGACCTCGCGCTCCGACTCTGCGAACGGGCCGGGACGCCGATCACGTCGACGAGCGCGAACGTCAGCGGCCGCGGCAGCGTCCGCCGTATCGACGAACTCGAGCCGGGGATCCGCGAGGCGGTCGCAGTAACCCTCGACGGCGGCGAGACGGCAGGAACCGAAAGCACCGTCGTCGACGTCTCGAGCGGGACGATCCATCGCCGGGGCGCGCGGGCCGACGAGATCGAGGCGTGGCTCGACGCCCACTAACCGAATCCGAGCAACGATCGCAGCGTCCGCGTTCGAACGCCACACTCCTCGGCGAACTCGCAGGCTCCGCACTTCGCCCGGTTGTCGATGCGCGCCGGCGGGCCGTCGAGCCCCCGCACTGCCCGTAATGCCCGACGGTACGCCGCCTTCCGTCGAGTCGTGAGATCGATCCGTCGGATCGCACCGTAGGCGGGGTACTCGAGCCAGGCGCGCTCGACCGAGCGCTCGTGCTCCCAGGCCAGCGCCTTCGCGGCCGCGACGGCGTGGACCGACTGGGACTCCCAGACGCCGTTCTCGGGGGGTTTGCCCGCGGAGACGAGAACCGGCTCGAGGGGATCCCCAAGAACCTTGTGGACGATCCCGCGACAGTGGCGTCCGGTCGCGAGGACGTTTCGCGCGTCGGGCTCGCGGAGGCGCTTCCAGTGGTCCGTCTCCTCGAGCCGCTGCCGGGTCTCGGCGAGTCGGTCGCGGTAGGCTGCCAGTGGAAGGGCGATCGGTTCCGCCCCGAGGTCGTCGATCGACGCTTCGAGCAGGGACTCGTAGCGGGGCTCGAGCTCCCGGATTTCTGTAACCTCGGGCGGAGATTTACGGTCGTCGTCGTCCTGACGGCGCTGGTAGTAACACTTCCGCGGGCAGTAGGCGGCGGTCCGGAGGTCGCTGAAGGCGACGTGTGACACGGACGGTCTGGCCGCGCCTTCGCACAAAAACCCTCGTCTACTCCCCGAAGCGTTTGTCGCGCTAGAACTCGACGTCCGTCTCCATCCCTTCGGTCGCGTCCTCGAGGCCGTCTTCGCGGACGTCGGTCGCCATGCGCTCGGAGAGGTCGGCGTCGGCGAGGACACTATCGAGCTCGTCGCGGTAGCGGTCGTTGGCCGCGCGGGACTCGTTCTGGGCCGCAGCGACACGACGGTAGCGACCGATGCGCTCCTCGCTGACATCGTACTCGTCGGCGAGCGCGGCGTCGTCCTCCTCGCGCTCGCGGATTGCGGCGAGGTCGACCTCATCCGCGTCGGTCTCGTCGATCAGGTGCAGCGACATTCGGGCCTCGAAGACGTCGTTCTCGGCGACGCCGAGTTCCTCGGCCAGCTCCGCGTCGGAGCGATCGTCGTAGAACCCCTCCGCGACGCGGAGGTAGTCGTCGGTCGAGAACGGACCCTCGAGTCCGTAGCGCTCGTTCATCTGCGTGACGACGCTCTCGAGGCGCTCCCGGTCCGTGCGTTCGTCCTTCTCGAGGGAGCCCCGGTCGTCCTCCTGGGCCTCGGTGACGGTCTCCTCGCCGTCGGTGACGTCGGTGAAGAGATCGCGGAGTTCTTCGGTTTTTTCGTTCATGGGTGGACACTCGCGGGGGGCGGCTATATAAGCCTGTTGGCAGAACGGATCGGCGGCAGACAGTTCGCAGAAACTCAAAATATGCGGTCAATTTACGCAGGACGACAGCGGGGTGCGTGGGACAATCTCGTGACAAGAATTAAGTCACGGCTCCCCGCCTAATTGAACATGAACGTCCTCGCGCAGACGGAGGTGACGAGGGAGACCTACTGGGGGCTCAGCAGCACGGAGTACGCGCTGTTCTATCTCCTGGCGACCGTCACGATCCTCGTCTTC
>PWMF01000070.1 GCA_003559215.1 Natrialbaceae archaeon | reverse complement strand
TCAGCCCGCCGCTGTCGGGCCGCGAGTCGACGGCTGATTGTCGCCCGTCCAACGTTCTGTCCATCGACGGAACGTCAGGACTGGCCCGCCTTCAGCCTAACTATTCGACCAGAGAGAACCTAGCTGTACCGCTCCTCGTTCCAAGGATCGGCCGTCTCGGAGTAGCCGCGTCGCTCCCAGTAGCCCGGCTCGGAGTCGGTGAGAAACTCTATCCCGTCGACCCATTTGGCACCCTTGTAGGCGTACTTGTGGGGCGTGACGACCCGTAGCGGACCGCCGTGGTCGGCCGGCAACTCCTCGCCGTCGTACGCCCAGGCCAGCAACACCTCCTCGCGCATGCAGTCCTCGAGCGGGAGGTCGGTCGTGTAGTCGTCCAGCGCCGAGAACATGACGTGGACGGCGTCGTCCCGTACCCCGGCGCGTTCGGCGAGTTCCGTGAACGGAACGCCCGTGAACTCGCAGTCGAACTTGCTCCAGCCGGTGACGCAGTGGAAGTCCTGGCGCTGGGTCACGGCCGGCAGCTCCCGAAACTCCGCCCAGGAGAAGGCGAGTTCGTCCTCGACCGCGCCGGTGACGGTAAACTCCCAGGTGTCGGGATCGAACTCCGGCGTGCCGCTCTTCGAGAGCACCGGGAACGCCGTCGTCTCGCGCTGTCCCGGCGGAAGGCGCTCCTCGCCGAACTCGTGGTAAAGATCCGTGACGTCGGTTGCGTCGCTCATATGCGAACGCAGGGGGTCAGTTCACGTAGGTCTGACGTTGCCGGAGCCGAGAACGGCCGCGCGAAATCGTCGGTTCGCCTGACGGAGGGCTCGACGAAACGGAGCGGAACGGTCGAAACGGTCCGGTAATCCGGAACTGCGTCGCGAAACCCTCGCTACTCCTTAGTGTGGTCTCGTGGACCAGGCTCTCGTATGGAAAGCAAACAACAGACGACGGAACGGGAGGTGTCCGAACAGTCGGCCGAAGCGGTCGGGAAAGAGGCGATGGGGCCCGCGTTCATGGCCTCTCTCGCATCGGTCGGCCTCTCGTTGTACTACTACTTTGTCCGCGGCGATCATGAGCGAGGACTTTTCGTCGGTCTCTGGCCGCCGACGATCCTCGCGTTCGCGAGCTACTTCAACCAGCGGAAGATGAGCCGGCAGCTCGAGTCGATCACTCAGCCCGGGACGAAGCTCAAGAGTGCCATCGACTCGATGATGGGGAACAAGTAACCCGTCACCACTGCGGGCGGCTCGTCGACGGAACCGATAGCCGGTGCCACGGACCGGCGGTCGGCGTCACGGGAGCGGAAACAATAGTTCCACGTGAGAGATCTTTTCTTTCGCGTCGGCGTAGATTCCCCGCCAGAGCTAAATACCCCCTCGCCGAAAGCCGAATCAGATGCCGAAAGTAGAGATCACCATCCCCGAACATCTCGAGATGCAGATCGCACAGATGGTCGAGCGGGGAGAGTTCGTCAACCGAGAGGAAGCGATTGAGGACCTCCTGTCGACGGGAATCAAGGCGTACAAGACGAGCGGTCCGATGGAAGACGAGGACGACGGAATGGGCGGTGGCCTCGAGGACGACGGAATGATGGGCCACGACGACGAGTACGTCTTCTAGAGCGCCAACAGCGGAATCCCGAACGCGATCAGGATCCCGACGAGCATGATCGCGAAGCCGATGCCGACGTCGCGTGCGGTGTACTCACCCATCGGTGCAGTGGTTCGTTCGGCCTCGAGGTCGTGGCCGACGTCGGCTCCCGAATCGTGGTCGACCGCCGGATCTGTCTCGCTGTCGTCTGCCATACCGCCGTTTTTGCGACTCGGGGCCTTAAATACACCTACAGCGGACGGAGTCATCACTCCGAATCAGGTTATCCAAAAGAACTTACTGGATTATTGAGTGGTTTTGCGTATGTCCTCCGGCACCCCCTCTCGACGGCAGCTGCTGGCCGCCGGCAGCTGTCTCTCCGCGGTGCTCGCCGGCTGTGTCAGCACCGACGAGTCGTCGACGACCCACAACGCCACCGACGGCGGCGAGCCGATGGCGTCGGACGAGTACGACTCGCTAACGCTGCGTGCCGACGACGACTCAGTGGTCGTCTATCCCCGCGACGACTCTCCGGACGAAACGGACGGAAACCGGCGTCGACCCCGCCGGAACGTCGAGTTCGTTCTCAGTCGATCGGCAGCCGAGGACCTCCGGATCGACGCCGGCGGGATCGACGAGGCGCGTGACTTCCTCGAGGAGACGGATTTCGAGACCGAATCGGTCGTCGTCGAGCAGCGGCCGATCGAGGACTGCTACCGCCGGCACGTGCTGGGCGTCCGGGCCAAGGACGACGAGTTCCGGACCCGGTACTGTCGAACGCTGCAGTCGCCGACCACCCCCTGCGAGGCCGACCACACGGTTATGGAGGCGATCTTCTTCCGGATCCAGCGGGGCTACGAGGACCGTCCCTCGAGTCGCGGGAGCAGCGAGAGCGGCTCTTGTCCGGAATCGGCGCTCGAGACGGGTGAAGACGCGACCGACGCCGAGGTGACGGACCGATGACGGACGGACCGTTCGACCGACGGCACGTCCTCGCGGGGCTCGGGACGGCCGCCGGAGCCGCCGTCGCCGGCTGCAGCGACCTGCCGTGGAACGACGCGGAGTCGACGGCGACGACGTTCGCCCGGACCGAGATCGACCCGATCCTGACCGGTTCAGTTCCGGACGTCGATCGCCCGGCTCCGGTCGAACCCGCAGCGAGCGCGCTCGAGGACGCACGGTCGCGGATCGACGAGGTTCTGGAACCCGTTCCGGACACCGTCGACCCCGACGACGTTCCGAACGGCGTCGTGCGGGAATCGATCGCCGACCGTCGCGACAGCGCGCTCGAGGGCCGGGCCGAAACGGTCGACGCGCCCGCTGACGAACGGTACCGGGCACTGCGGACGACGCGGGGGGCCCGCGAGGACGCCCGTGCGTCGGCGACGACGCTGACCGGGATCGAAGCCGACCGCGAGTCGCTGCTGGCGGAACTCGACAACGAGCGAGCCAGGGTCCGATCGACGGTCACGGAACGCCTCGAGGACGTCGACTACCGCGGTGAGGACGGTAACGACGGCCGACTCCGGGCCGCGTTGCTGTTTGCGGCCTTCGAGGACGACCTCGAGACGGCGGCCCGCCGCGTCGAGCGCTGGGACGTCGACGCCACTACGGACGTCGTCGATCTCGGGGGCGAGGCCGGCGATCTCGAGTTCGCTGTGGCGACGGCGTCCGTCTGGGAGCACCTCTTCGAGCGGTACGCGGAGGACGCGGGTGCGCGGGTCGATCTCGAACCCGTCTTCGCCGACGCGCTCCAGAAGTCGCTCGAGCGCGCGACCGACGTCTCCCTCCCCGACCAGGGCGAGGACGACTGGCTCGCGGCACTCGTCGACCGCGAGGTCGAGCAGGGGTTCGACCAGACGGTTCTCTGGGACGCGGTCAGACCGGTGTACCGCGCCCGAGAGCGGCTACAGGAGGCGGTCGACGACGATCGGCTCGGCACGGGGCTGGCGGCCGCGCTCCGGTTCGAAGGAGCGTTCCGGGCGTTCGAACTCGTCCGTGAGCGGTTCGAGGACGGCGAACTCGCGTCCCCCGAGTCGATCGAGGAGATACGGGCACAGCGGACGGCGGCGGTCTCGGCCGCCGAATCGGTACGTGGCGACGTTACGGGCCCATCGCTCGGCGCCGACGTCCTCGCGGAGACGGTCCGCTCGCTCGAGCGGGCCGACGACACGCTGCGTCGCAGGGCCGACGGCGATCCCGAGGCGAACGTCACGCTGGGCAGCGAGTACAGCGAGTACGTCCGCCTGGAGGCCCGGTTCGAGACGCTCCCGGACGCGGTTGCACCGTTTCGCGGACGGTTACTCGAGGACTGACGGCGGGACGAGACGCCGGATCCCTGCGGGATCCAGACGGCTTTACTACCCCGGGTGCGAAGCCTCGCGCAACGAATGACCCTAACGAAACGCGTCATCCCGTGTATCGACGTCGACCTCGACGAGGACGGGAACCCGGCGGTGTACACCGGCGTCCACTTCGAGGACCTCGAGTACACCGGCGACCCCGTCGAGATGGCCAAGGCCTATAACGAGTCCGGCGCCGACGAGTTCGTCTTCCTCGACATCACCGCCTCGGCGGAGGGGCGCGAGACGATGCTCGACGTCGTCCGCGACGTCGCCGACGAGGTCTTTATTCCCCTCACCGTCGGCGGCGGCATCCGCACGACCGACGACATCAAGGAGACGCTTCGCGCGGGGGCGGACAAGGTCTCGATCACCACCGGCGCCCTCGAGCGACCGGAACTGATCACTGAGGGTGCCCGCGCCTTCGGCAGCCAGTGTATCGTCATCAGCGTCGACGCGAAACGGCGGTTCGACGAGCAGGGCGAACACTACGTCGAGGTCGACGGCGAGTCCTGCTGGTTCGAGTGCACCAAGAAGGGTGGCCGCGAGGGAACCGGAATCGACGTCCTCGAGTGGGCGGCCGAGGCCGAAGAGCGGGGTGCGGGCGAACTGTTCGTCAACTCGATCGACAAGGACGGCACCAAAGACGGCTACGACGTGCCGCTGACGAAGGCCGTCTGTGACACCGTCGACACCCCCGTCATCGCCTCCTCGGGCTGTGGCGGTCCCGAGGATATGTACGAGGTGTTCACCGAGGCCGACGCCGACGCGGGACTGGCGGCCTCGATCTTCCACTTCGACGAGTATTCGATCGAGGACACGAAGGAGTACTTGGACGAGCGCGGCGTTCCCGTCCGACTCGAGTAACCTCCGTGGCTACCCCTCGAGGCTGCCCCACGAGACCGTCGAACCGACCTCGATCTCGAGGATCGGCCGCGCGGCGAGGTCGTGGTCGGCGTACTGGTCGTACTTCTCCGTCAGGGCGCGGGCGTCGTCCTCGTGGGACGTCGCGCTCGGTTCGAGGACTCGCGCTCGGCCGCGGACCTGTACCCAGGCGAGACCCCTCCAGTCCTCGACATATCGGTCGACGATCACCGCGACTCGCGGATTCGATCTGACGTTTCGAACCCGGCGGAGCTCCCGGGTCGATTTCGGCTTCTCGTCGATCGCGGAGACGAGCCGCCGCCCATCTAGGAGCTCGTAACAGATCGGGACGGCGTGAGGCCGGCCCTCGTCGTCGACCGTCGCCAGCCGTCCGACGCGAGCGCGCTCGAGGAACGCCCGTTCTGCCGGTTGCATACCGTGCGGACGGCGGCGAGCGCCCAAAGGCTGTTCCTGCACTGCGGGCGTACGGGTATGACGACGGTCCCGGGTGAAGACCCCGTGATCCAGTACGCTTATCTCGTCGCGGTCGTGCTCTTCTACCAGTGAAGTGGCGGTGCACCTGGTGTGGGGAACCACACGAAGAGAACGACCCTCCCTGTCGCGAGTGCGGGCACAACAGCTTCGAGAAGGCGGTCGTCCGTGAGGACGAGGCGGAGCCGCGTACGGAGACCGTCGACACCGGGACGACGTACGTCTGGCGCTGTCAGGACTGCGGCCGGGACCACGTCAAGAACAATCCGCCGTGTTCGCGCTGCAACGGTCACGACCTCCGGAAGGTCGAGCAGCGCTACGACGGCGTCGACCGAGACCTCGAGGTCCCGGGCTGGCTCGACGTGGCGAAACCCTACCTTCCGGTGTTCGCCGTGATCGGCGTCGTCGTCCTGCTCTTCGCGACGGGAATCATCTCGCCGTCGGTGCTGCCGGGACTCGGCTCGCCCTCGCCGCCCGACGCGCCCGGCGAGGGTACCGAGGCGGCCGGAATCGACCTCGAGGAGACCGAACTCGCGGTTCACGAACGACTCGAGGGCGAACGAACCGACGGCTCGAGTGCGTACGACGACGACCTCGCGGCGTTCGCCGAGTACCAGAACCGGGCGCTCGTCGCGAGCGAGTACGACGACGCGGATCCGAACCCCGCCGATCCCGGGGAGTTCGGGGTCGACTGCGAGGCGGAGTTCGTCGGCGTCCAGTTCGCGGTAGGGGAGTCGTCGATCGACGACTACGACGACGAGGCCGCGCTCGCCGACGACGTCGCGGCCGCGCTCGCAGGGACGGACGACGGCGACGCGATTCTGGCCGGGCCGCCCGGCGAGGGGCTCGACGTCCACGTCGGACCCGACGGGACGATCCACGTCGTCTACGCGGCCTGCTGACTCGAGCGCGCAGCTCCGTTCGGAAACACGTACTGAGGAGAGCAGCCGATGACCGGTCTACGCGGCCGACTCGAACGCGTCGCGGAACGCCGTCGTCTTCTCGCGGACATCGACCGCGCTCTTCTCGAGCGCCTCGAGGGGGTCGACGCCGCCCTCGGTCTTGATGGTCAGGATCGGTTCGGTCTGTCCGCCCGACTGTTCGGGGTTGACGTCGTAGGTCGCCGCGTTGATGTCTTCGCGCTCGAGAAGCGTCCCCTTCAGCACGTTCATGAAGGTGTGATCCTCGCCGGCGATCTCGATCGAGAGTTCGTTCTCGCTGCTCTCGGTAACCCGCAGTTCCATACCCGTCTGTGGGGTCGTCGGGCGCTTGTACCTTTCCTTTTCGACCCCCGCGCGGCAGCAATTCCTATACGGGTTCGGTCGAACCACAGGGTATGGATCCGATCGCGGTCGGCTTCGGACTCGTCGTGCTGGCGACGCTGCTGGGGTCGGTAGCGGTCGTCAGACGGCTGTACCGCCCGAAACGGCCCTGGGGAGAGGCCGCACGGGCCCGACTCGTGTGGGGCGTTCCCTGGGGGTCGATCGTCGTTCTCGTCGGCGTCTGCTGCGTCTATCTGTTCGTCCAGGACGGGATCACCGACTTCGCCGATCCGGTGACGATCCCCTACCGCGCCTGGTCGTACTTCGCCCCGCTGGGGATGCTCACCGCGTCCTTTTCCCACGCCGGCCCGAGCCACCTGCTTGGAAATCTGGCCGGGGCCGCAGTCGTCGCGCCGATCGCCGAGTACGCCTGGGGACACTACGCCGAAGACGGCGCCGAACGGTCGGACTCGCGGCTGGCCGACCCTCGAGTACGTGCCCTGGTCGTGTTCCCCGTCGTCGTTGTCGCGGTCGGGCTGGCGACCAGCCTTTTCGCGCTCGGCCCCGTGATCGGCTTCTCGGGGATCGTCTTCGCGTTCGCCGGCTTCGCGATCGTCCACTACCCGATCGCGACCCTGATCGGAACGGTCGGGCTGCAGGGGGCGCTACTGACCGTGTTGCAGGCCCTCCAGAGCCCGATCAGCGTCCACGTCGCCGAGGCGAGCCCGCCGGGGCCGCCGTCGTGGGCGACGATCGCCATCCAGGGCCACGGCCTCGGTTTCTTCATCGGGATCGTTCTCGGCGCGTTGGTACTCGAGCGACGGAGCCGACGCCCGAACCCGCTGCATCTCTGGCTGGCCGTCCTGCTGTTCGGGTTCGGCAAGTCGCTGTGGGCGATCTACTGGTTCGGCGGCGAGAACACGTTCGTCCTGCTGCGTGGACCTGGGGTCGTCGTCGTGGCAGTCCTCGCGGTCGTCGTCACGATCGGTGTCACCGGCTCCGAGAGCCCGCTGCTCCCGCATCGCTTCCGGCGAGGTGAGGGCACCTCCGACCGAACGGCGGTTGATCGCGCCCTCGAACTCGCCCGCAACAGTGCGGATCGAACCGGGAATCGGCTCGAGCGCGTCGCTGCGATCGCCGGCGGGGGAGCGAACGCCGGGCGCCGGCACCACAAGCGAGCGGCGTTCCTGGCCGTCCTGCTCGTCACCGCCTCGCTGGCCGGACTGGCCGTCCCGACGAACGTCCTCGTGATCGACGGTGAGACGACCGCCGACGCCGCCGTCGAGATCGAGGACTACACCGTCACCTACGAGGAGGGGGCCCAGAACCAGCTCGTCTCGCCCGTCGCCGTCGGCCCGCTCGAGGAGGCCGTCTCGATGGAGTCCAGTGGAGTGATCGTTTCGAGCGACCGCCACCAGGTCTGGCTCGACGCGGTGACGAGTCAGCAGCTCGCGTTCAGCGGCGAGGAGACGGTGTACGTCGGCGGGCCGGGCTGGCGGGAGGGCGTCACCGTTGAGCGAACCGGCTGGGAGCCCGTCGGCAACGAGACGGTCTACCAGGTCTGGATCGAGGGCGGCGGCGAGGACCGCCAGCTCGCCCACGAGTCGAACGAATCGACCGCAGACGTGCGGATCGACGACCGAAACGTGACCGTCGCGAGCGAGGACGAGGAGTTCCTGCTCGAGGTGACGGAACCGGACGAAGACGAGAGTGCGACCGTGCCGGTACCCGCTGAGAACGAATCCGCGACCGCGGACGGGCTCACCTTCGAACGCGAGAACGAGACGGTGTACGCGGTTTCGAACGGAACCGAGGTTCCGGTCGCGGTCGAGGAGACGTACGATTAGCCCCACTCGATTCGGAAGACCTCGGCCTCGAGCGTGGTCTCGCTCTCGGTGTGGAAGTCGAACCGCCTCTCGATCGGGAACTCGGCGCGAAACGCGTGCGTGACGGCGCCGCCGGCGTCGGCGACGAACGACTCGACGAACGACTGGCTCCCCTCGTTGTGTATCGTGTAGGAGACGGTCCCGATCTCTCGTGCGGTTTCGAGGAAGGCCCGATCGGCGTGGCGGTTTCCCCGCTGGGCGCCGAACGGCGGGTTCGAGACGACGGTCGCCTCCGTGGGAACCAGCGGGACCCGCGTCGCGTCGCCACGGAGCCAGTCGATACGGTCGGCGACGCCGACCCGTCCGGCGTTCTCGCGGGCCAACGCGATCGCGTCGGCATCGACGTCGATCCCGACGACATGGTCGGCCCCCGAGAGCGCGGCTCCGATCGCGAGCATCCCCGTTCCGGTTCCCAGATCGATCACCCGGCGCTCGAGATCGTTCTGGAGTCCGGCGAGGTGACAGAGGTGGGCGGCGATCTCCGGCGGTGTCAGATACTGCTCGAGCGAGGCCGACGGCTCGGAAAAATCGGACAGCGACTCGAGCCGACGGGCGAGGGTCCGCCGGGAGGGACCGGACATTACGCCGGTGTCAGTGCTCGATCGTAATGGGTGCGTCGAGTTCGAGCGCGATTCCCTCTCGGTCCGCGCGCTCGGCGCAGGCTGCGATCGCGGGACGGACCTTCTCGGCGTTCGCGACGGTGTCGGCCGACACCGTCACCGAGTCGACGCCCAGGAACGCGCCGGCGCGGACGTAGCTCCGGATGCGGTCGATCTCGCCCTGGGTCGCGAGCGAGCAGTCCTCATCGAAGCAGGCCTCGAGGGTGAGTTCGGCCGGCGAGAGCCCCTCGCCGTGCAGTTCGCGCTTGAGGTCCCGGAGGTACTCCGGCGCGGTCGATTCCAGTGCGGTCGCCTCGAGCGTGACGGGCGTGACGTCTGCGGGTCGACAGCGGTCGATCGGCGACTCGAGTTCGGGGCCGGACGTCGTGCTCATTGCGAGTGGATACATGGCCTGCATACAAAAATATTTCTGATGCCCAGCAGTAATACAGCGACGTCGAACGGCGTGGCTCAGGGGCGGGAATCGATCGACGAGAGCAACGTCAGTGGACGCTATTCGATCGAAAACGGCGTAACCGAACCGGCCCGGAGCACGAACAGGCCGGCTCGAAAAAACGTTCAGTGCGAAGACAGCCCGCAGCGCCTCACTCGCTCGGAGGTGCCGGTTCCGCTTCCGGCTCCGGTTCGGGTTCGGAGTCGTCGAGATCGACGTCCTCGTCGGAGCGAGCTGCGACCAGTCCGCCTCGAGCGACGCTGTACAGCGGTTCGCTGGCGTGAGAGACGCCGCTGATCGAGAACGGGATGCTCGCCTCGCGGAGGTGGTCGCGGAACAGCTTCTCGAACCCGCGCGGGCTCGAGGTCCCGCCGGTGACGACGACGGGGATGTCCAGTCCCTCCTCGATGTCCTCCTCGTCGACCTCGCTCACGATGTTCTCGATGACGTAATCGAGCAGGTTCTCGTAGTAGATCGACAGCGCTCCCTCGACCCCGCCGACGTCGGTCGTGAAGTCGAGTTCGAAGTCGTCCTCCTTGATCGAGGTGACCTTGTCGACAGGCGTTCCGGTCGCGCGGGCGGCCTGCTCGTCGACCCAGTCGCCCCCGCGGGCGACCGAGAACTTCATCACCGGTACCGCGTAGTACGCCAGGCAGACGTTCGTCATGCCCGCGCCGAAGGAAATCCCGAGGCCGGTGAAGTTGTTGTCCGCGAGCTCGCTGTAGATGACGGACATCCCCTCGTTGATGGGTTCGGCGTCGTACCCCATGTCGTCGAGGAACGACTCGATCGTCTTCTGGTGGTACAGCGTCGAGAGCTCCGAATCGATCGGATCCGCGGGCGTCGAGAAGTACACCTTCTCGCCGGGGCGGTCGGGTTCGCCGACGACCTGCTGGATGATGAGTTTCATCATCGGGATCGCGCTCTGCTCGTCGTTCGAGAGGATCCCGTGTTTCATCGGGCGGCGGGTCTCCTTGTTGAAGATGTTCGCGAAGTTCAGGGCGTCGTCGCCGACGACGTACACCTTGTCGTCCTTGCGGATGTGCAGCACCTCGCTCCGGGCGAGCATCTGCTCGGCCATATCCGAGTAGCCGATCTCCACGAAGGAGTTGCGTTGCTGTACGAACACCGTGTCGTTTCCGTCCTGCTGTGCCGACAGGATGTTCATCGTGCCGACGTCTAGGCCTTTGGCCATACCGGCAAACGTACCCAGTAGGTTATAAGTTTAATGGCAAGAAAGTATTTATTTATTATCTTTAGAGGGCGAGAAGCGGCGGACTACGATCGTCCGAGCAGCGTGCGGACGCGAGCGACTACCCCGCCGAGGACACCGCCCGAGCCGGCATCGACTTGGTTTCGCTCCTCTCGTCTTCGCTCCCGAAGTTCGGTCAGCTTCGCCGTCTGGTCGTCGACGGTCGAGCTCGAGGCCGTCGTCTTCGTCTCCCGCCCCTGAAGCCCCTTCAGGCCCGCAACGGCGTCGTCGACTCCCGACGAGCGGGTCGTCGTCGTCCCCTCTTCCGGATCCATCGAGACGTCGTCGAACCCGTCGTCGTCGAACTCGAGGCGCTTGTGGTCGGTCTTCTCGACGCCACCCCAGGAGAGGTCGACGCTGGCCATCGCCGCGTCGATGTCCTCGCGGATGTCCGCCATCGTGAGTCCGTCGTCCGCGTCGTCGCCCTCGTCGGCTTCGGCCGACTCCGCCCGGCGCGCCAGCTCGAGGTAGTGGCCGACCAGCGCCGCGCCGGTCGAGGCGACGAGCCCAGTGAGACCGACCGCGTACGCGGTGACGACCTCCACGGTGTAGTCGACGTCGCCGACGAAGTACCAGTGATACGGGTACGCGTACAGGAAGCCGGCGACGGCGAGGGCCGTGACCGCCGCACCGCCGGCCGCGGCGTACAGCGTTCGCCGATCAGAGGGCAACAGGACGACCACGCCGAGCATCGTCGCCGGCAGCGACAGCAGCCCCAGCGCGTACGCCGGCTGGAGCAGGTCGTAGTAGGCGCTCTCGAGAGTCCGTGCCTCGTGAGTGCTTCCCCAGAGGAAAAGCAGGAGGGCCGTCGCTCCGATACCGATTCCGCCGAAGAAGAGGCCGAACCCGACGTAGATGTCGGTGTACCCTTCGGGCTCGCCGACGTACCGCCGGTAGAGCTCGAGGAGGTAGCCGTCAGGGGACTGTTCCATTGTCATGGCTCCCTGATTTTTACTCCACCACCATGACTTTTTGGTTCAGTTATATATAAAATAGATAGTGTGGTAGAATCGGAGGTGTCGACGGTCGTCCGGGAAGCGCCGCCGTTATACGTCCGTGGCCGTAACCGGAGACAATGAGCCAGGAGTCGGAGTACAGCGAGGGAGACCTCAGAAACGTGGGGATGAGCCTCAAGCACGACCGGGAATGGGACTACGAACTCGAGCGAATCATCGAGGCGATCGATGAACGCGATGCCGAGACCGTCGGCCTGCAGTTCCCGGAGGGACTGAAACGCCGCGGTCCGAAGGTGGCCGACGACCTCCGTTAGCTGGCCGGTGACGGCGTGACGTTCATGCTCTCGGGCCAGCCCTGTTACGGCGCCTGTGACCTCGACACCTATCTGATGAAACGCACCGACGTGTTCGTCCACTTCGGCCACTCGCCGATGAAGAACACGGACAAGGTGATCTACGTGCCGCTGTTCTCGAACGTCGAGGTGCAGCCGATCATGGAGGAGGCCCTCGAGACGCTCGATGACCCCGCCGAAACCGAGGATGTCGGCCTCGTCACGACCGCCCAGCACATGAACCGCTACGATGAGATGACCGAGTTCCTCGAGGAGCGAGGCTACGAGGTCCACAGCCGCCGCGGCGACGAGCGGCTCACCCACGAGGGCCAAGTGCTCGGCTGTAACTACGCCAGCGCGGACGTCCCCGCCGACCAGGTGCTGTACGTCGGCGGCGGGAAGTTCCACCCGCTTGGGCTGGCGATGGAACACCCCGAGAAACACGTCGTCATCGCCGACCCCGTCAACAACGTCGTCACGGTCGCCGATACGGAAAAGTTCCTGAAACAGCGCTACGCCTCGGTCCACAAGGCGATGGACGCCCAGAAGTGGGGCGTCATCTTCTGTACGAAGATCGGGCAAGGTCGCTGGGATCAGGCCCAGGAGATCCTGGCGGACAACGACGACGCCTACCTCATCACGATGGACGAAGTGACCCCCGATCGGCTGCGGAACTTCGATATGGACGCGTTCGTCAACACCGGCTGTCCCCGCATCACGACCGATGACGGCCCGCAGTTCCACAAGCCGATGCTCACACCCGGCGAGTACGAGATCGCCGTCGGCAACAAACCGCTCGAGGATCTTTCCTTCGACACGTTCCACGGCACCTGGTAGCCGGCTTCGGGGATCGATCCCGATCGAACTCCAGCTCGAGCGCCGTACGCTGTTCAGCCGAGAGATCCGACGCCGGTCACTCCTTCGTCGACTCGTCGTCCGTCCCGTCGGCGACCTCGTCGGCCCCCGTCTGGGTCAGGAACTCGTAGCGCCGACAGACGTCGTCCCAGTCGACGACGTTCCACCACTCCTCGACGTAGCTCCCGCGCTCGTTCTCGTACTGGAGGTAGTAGGCGTGTTCCCAGACGTCGAGCGTCAGGATCGGGATCGCGCCCTGGTGGGCGAGTCCGTTCTGGGACTCGACCTGACCGATCACCAGCAGGTCGGCGACCGGTTCGTAGAACAACATCGCCCAGCCGTTACTCTCGACGTTCTCGGCCGCGGCGGTGAACTCCTCGCGGAACGCCTCGAAGGAGCCGAACTGGTCGTCGATCGCGGCCCCGAGTTCGCCGTCCGGTTCGCCACCGCCGTCGGGACTCATGTTCTGCCAGAAGATGGTGTGGTTGATGTGCCCCGAGAAGTTAAACGAGAAGTCCCGCTTTGCGGCCTTGACGTCCTCGTAGTCGCTCTCCGAGCGCATCTCCTCGAACGTATCGAGGGCGGCGTTGGCGCCGTCGACGTACCCCTGGTGGTGAACGCTATGGTGGAGCTCCATGATCCGTTCGTCGATGTGGGGCTCGAGGGCGTCGTACTCGTAGGGGAGTTCGGGAAGTGCGTACCGGCCGTTCTCGGTCGCGCCGTACCCCTCTACGTCACCGTCGTCGCCGGTACCGGCCGCCGACGTCGAGCCGATGAGCGCGAACCCGGCGAGCCCGCCGACGGTCTGGAGTACGTCGCGTCGCTGTCCGGTCGGGAGGATCGAGTCGTTCGACATACGGGCACCATACCAACGGGACACCGCATCAAGATTCACCCGGCAATAGAAGGTCCGTAACTAATAATGAACCGACGATAAACCAATCGTCGGTCGGTCACTCGAGCGCCCCGTCGATCGGCACCGAGCCGGGAGACACAACACTTACCCAGCCGGTTCGCACATCCTCGAGTATGACAACGAGTGACTGGAACGACTGGCTCGTCCGCGAGATCGAGGACACCGCACCCGACGGCGTCGCCGTCTGGTACCTCGGCTGTAACGGGTTCGTACTCAAGGGCAGCGACGGAACGACGATCTTCATCGACCCATACATCGGGCTGGGCGATCCGCCTCGAACGGTGCGGATGATCCCGGTTCCGTTCGACCCCGAGGACATCGGCGAGGCCGACGCCGTCCTCGCGACCCACGAACACACCGACCACGTCCACGGTCCAAGCCAGGCGCCGATCCTCGCGAACACGGGCGCGGCGTTCTACGCGCCCGACGACAGCCTGGCGGTCGCCCGGGAGGACGAGTCGTGGACCGAGGAGTACGACGTTACGGACGACCAGTTCGTCGAGGTGGCGGAGGGAGAGACGATCGAAATCGGCGAGTTCACGGTTCACGTTGAGGACGCCAACGATCCCGACGCGACCCACCCCGTCAGCTACGTCGTCGAACACGAGGCCGGTACCTTCTTCCACGGCGGCGACACGAAGCCGTCCGACGAGTTCGGGCGGATCGGCTCGGAGTACGACATCGACCTCGGTGCGCTCGCGTTCGGCACCGTCGGCCGGATCCCCGACAAGGAGACCCGCGAGCCGAAGCGAACGCGGTGGTACAACGACGAGAACCAGATCGTCGAGGCCGCCGCCGATCTCGAGCTCGAGGCGCTGTTGCCCAGCCACTGGGACATGTGGCGCGGGCTCACGTCCGATCCGAAGGTGCTCCACCACCACGCCAAGAGCTTCGACTATCCGAACCGGCTCGAGCTCGTCGAGATCGGCGACCGCGTGGATCTCTAGCATACCTTCCCGAAACGCAACGCGTTTATCGCTCGACGGCCGAGAACCGGTCGATGGGCGAGACGATTCCGATTGCCGTTCCGCGAAAGGGTCGCCCGCTCGAGTGCGTGCTCGATCGCATCGCAACGCGCCTCGACGTGCCGGCCCTCGCGGACGACGTCACCTCGACGCTCCGCCACGAAAAGGCCCTCACCAAGGGACGCCTCGACGCCGAGGCGGACGTCTACCATCGTCTCGCCACCTACAGCGCCGTCGACGACCCGACCCAACCCGAGTACACGCTGTTGCGGGACGACCGGGCCGGGAAACCCCGTCGGATCGTCTTCGACAGCGTCACGATCCCGCTCGAGGACGGGAGCGGCACCGAAATCCAGCTCGTCGGCCGCGAGGAGCCGTTCCGCGCGCTGCGAACCCACGAGTTCGCGCTCGGGTTCGACAGCGCCGATCTCGTGCTCGAGGAGGTCGTCGAACTCCGCCCCGAACCGTTGAACCGGATCGCCGACGTCAACGCCCGGATCAATCCCGTCGACACCGACGTCCGGGTCGTCACGGGACTTGGTGACACTGTCTACCACACGCTGATGGCGACCCCGGAGACGGCGCCCCAGCAGGCGGCGATCGACCGCGACTTCCTCGAGGGCTACGAGGGACCGCTCTGTATCGAGCCCCGGTACGAACGACTGGTTCAGGCCGTGCTGGGAACGAGGACCCTCGACGGCGTCGACTTTCGCTACCCCACGGAGGGCCGCGAGGAGGAAGCCGCGATCGCCGACGCGGGACTGGGGGTCTACCTGACGGTCACCGGCTCCACCGCCCGCGAGCACGGCCTCGTGCTCGGCGAGCAGCTGTTCCCCAGTGAGACGGTGTTGCTCGAGAACGGCTCGGAAGTGACCGACGCCGTCGCCACGGTGCGGTCGGCGCTCGCGAACGGCGCCGCCGAGACCGAACTCGCGGTCCCGAACTAACTCTCTCGTTCTCGAACCGATAGACACTCGGCCCGAGAGCGTCTGCTCTGGCCGAACTTCCAACCTCGACTACTGAAACCGATTCCGGAATTTTGTATACCGATATGAGGTTTACCTGTCCGAGGACGGTCGTTCGAATTCCGAGAAACTGCTCCATCGAGAGTTGTCACGGTCGCGATTGGAAACGAACGTCGCCCCACGGAGTTCGACGTGACGGATGTCTCTCGAGCCCTCGAGTTCCCGGCCGACGATCCCCGAGGTGACAGCACCCCGTCGACCGTCGTTATCGACCGCGCCCTAACGCACCACCAGCTCAACGGGAGACGACCCTCCGACCCCCCACCACCGCGGGCGTAAGGCCGAGACCGTCCTCGACCACGACGCGTCGGTCTGGAGTCCACCGGCGGGAGCCGTTTCGGTTCCCGTTGGTCCGACGGTTCTCCGATCCCCGTCGAAGCCGTAGATCGGACCGATCGCAGTGGCGGTCCAATGACAACCCGACGGCCCTCGCCAGGGCACGCCTGCTATCTCGGTTCCGTGGAATTCGTCGGCAACTGGAGCGAGATGGCGGTGAGGAGTGTGTACTCCGGTGAGATCGATCGTCGGCCACCTCCCTCGATGCGTCTACCGCAGTTCCCCAACCCCCTCGCTCGAGCGTCGACCCGGATTCGACCAGGAGTTCGGCCGCCGGACGCTCAGCACAGTGAATAGATATTCCGCTCGTAGACCGTCCGGACCTGATCGCCCCAGTTGTGGGTGTAAGTGTCGATCACGTCGCTTGCGACGTCCCCGCGGAGGTACTTGACGATCCCTCGATCCCCGGTCCGATCCCGCAGATGAGTCGTGAAGAAGTGCCGGAAGTAGTGAGGCGTCACGTTCTCGGTCGCCCCACCGCCAGTTCGGTACCAGCCCCGCTCCCGGGCGTGTTTCTCGACGACGTACCGGACGTCGGCGGGCTCGAGTCGCTCGCCCCAGCTGTCTCGAGTGTCGAGAAAGAGCGGATCCGCCGGCGACAGTGGGTCCGGCCGGATCGCCAGCCACTCGAGCAGCGCTCGGCGAAGTTCGTCGTCGACGGGAATTACCGTCTCCCGCTTTCGTTTGTTCGAGGCCGTTCGCTCCTCGCCGTTGACCGTCCGCCCGCGAGCCGGTTCGGAGTCGACGAACAACGACGCCGAGCGTCGCTCGAGTTCCACCCGCGGCGTCCACTCGAGATCGAGCTCCGGAACCGCGAGGTGACAGTCCCGTAGATCGAGGTTACAGAGTTCGCCAACCCGCATCCCCGTCTTCAGCAGGGTGACGACGACCGCACGCTCGAGGGGATGGGCGATCGAGCCGACGAACTCGCGCATCTCCGGGACGGAGATATCCCGCCGGGTCGGGTTCGTGTCGATCGATTCGGACAGCTCCTCCATCACGAGCACCATCGGATTCGCCTCGAACGCGCCGACCCGATTCATGTACTCGTAGAAACGGTTGAGATAAGAGGCGTAGGTCGCGATCGTGCTCGACTCGAAGCGCTCGCGAAGCGAGTGAACCCAGGCCATACACTCGCGCCGACCGACCGCCGACACCGCCTCGACGTCGAAGCGCTCGCGGACGAACGTCTCGAACTGGCGAAGCACTCGCTGGTAGGCCTCCAGCGTGCGCTCGCTCTTGCCGTGGTAGCGCTGGTCGTCCAGGAAGTACGCGATCGGGTCCTCGATCGCATCCGGGGTGTCGGCGCTACTCGCCATCGTCACCCACGATCGTGTACCCGCCGTGGCGCCCGCTGTACCGAACCCGGTTCTCGGCCTGGAGGTCCTCGAGCGTGTCGTCGAGGCGGGACTCGATGTCGTCGCTGACCGCCTCGAGGAGTTCGTCCCACGTGTACGTGTCGGATGACAGTAACTCGAGGAGACGTGTTTCGAGGGCGTTACCCCTGGGGTCTGCGTCCCGAGAACCGGGTTCCTCGCGCTCACCCTGGAAGCCTCGCCGTCCGGCCTGGACCATCGTTCGGAGAAACTCGCTCTGGCTCATTCCGAGGTCATCAGCGTGGGACTGCCACTCTTCTTTCTGGTAGGTAGGAACGTATGTCCTGACAGACGACTTGGACGTATCCATCGAGTCAGCCATACACGACTACTCAAACGCCCGGACCTTCAATCTTGTTGCACTTCGAGATAACGATTCTTATCTCGATTCCATGACTTAGATATAGGACAGTATATTGGTCACGAGTTCGCATTTAGATGGTAATAGATCCGTAGTTCCGGATATGGTTCACTGATCAATGGGTCTAAAGCTCAAGATATAGCTGGGCCTCGAAGAAGAGGCGACCGAATCGCGATACTTCTGCGGAAGGTAGTCGCTTCGATCAACGGCGTGCGGCGAAGACGCGAACAGCTGAGCGTCGGTCAGCTACGCAACTGTTCGGTAGTCGAACCTCGTTTCTCAGCGCCGCGAAGCAGGTCGAACACTCGAGCTCGCCAACGAGCCACTGGGTTACCGTCCGAAAGTGGTCGAGGGGCCCACGAACGACGACGCTCGAAAGGAACTCGACGCCTTCTACTGGACTAGCCGTCCCGATAAAAGGTCCACAGACTCCTACGTACGGAGTCTCGATACCGAATCGCTTCCGGTTCCCTGATCGTCGGACGAGAGACCCCTCGTCGTTTTACTCTCTAGCGCGATACGAGGGGCCCTCAGCCACCGTCGACGGGTTGAAGGTGGCCGAGCCATCCGTTTCGTACGTTCCACGGTCGGTCAGAAGATCATCGCCCTGGGAACGAAGAGCGGTTTTGGGCGCTGATCGGGCGGTGCGTACTGCTCGAAACGGTCGATAAGCGATTTCGTGCAGACGCTCGTTTGACCGTCTATTCGACGTGCCGTTGAATGCTTGGGAGCGGTCTCATCCACTAACTTTCCGTTTCGCGGAAGAACGCTCGGGTCCGTCGGATCTCGGGTCGGGGTGTATTCCGTCAACTCCTCGCGAGTGAGTTCGCGGGCTTGGTAGCGAACTCCCGGACTTCGCGCCCCCATACGAAAGTTCTCGTCCCCGGCATTCGAATCGAGGTCTTCTCAGAAGCCACCAGCGCGGAGCTCGGAGTGGTGCGTTCACCATCCTCGACTTCAGGGCGATAGACAGTCCGTCCCACCGTAACTACTTCCAGGTCCGTAGGAGGTCCCCTCCGGTGGCAACCACACTCGACTACCGATTCCGCGCTTTTTCAGGGGGACCTCCGGTCTCGTACAGCCGTCCGGAGAGTTCCGCTCTCCGAGGGTCGGTGAATCTTCGATTCCCCTCAACAGCAGAGCGTGTAGCGTTCTGCGGACGGCTATAGCCGAGACTCCTGCACTCACCGCTGTGACATCGAACGAGTTTCGTTTCGACTTCGTACGGATGCGAGTGGTAGTGATCGCCTCTCCTCTCTCGAGGGAACGATAGTAGCCACTGAAATCAGTGGGCACCCGACCGTACGCCGGCTGCGCGATCAGTCTGCAAACAGTTTCAGTCGTTACTATAGACCGAAGAGGGGTGAAAACGGCGATATCTCTCCCGTTCGATCGTTTTTTGTGACAGCGTACACCCGACGAGTTTCGAGTTGTAGGTTCCCGGTAACGACTCCGTAGTAGCCGCGTGAGATCACCAGAGTCCGGGTTACGGGACGGCTGCATTGCGAAGGCGGTCCGAACTTCGGCCGAGTAGCGGTGTTGGTTCCGAGGTGGGACGACGGGAGTAACAGCGCGCGGCGAGAGACGAATCGATGGTTTCCCTAACTGTGATAGCACCAGGGTGGGGACCTCGAGGCGTCTGGACGAACCGCAGTTCACACGCTCGTTTCCGTTCGGTCCCCAAGGCTCGATTCAAGCCGTTCCCGCTCGGAGCGAGCGAGACGTCTCGCCGCCATTCGTTCGTCACCCCGTCTGACTCGACGGCTTACGCTGACGGAAGTTCCAACATCACGCCCGCCTCATCGATGTTTTCGCGTATCAGGTGGTGGAAGACCAACATCTAAACCTTATTTCGATATATCCAATCGGGGCGGATTTTCGGTTCGTACCCAGAAACGTTGCGCTCGAGTTCGGCGGACGGCAGGTGAGGGCTACACCGAATCGTCACCAGCTGGTTCGTCGTTCGAGAGGTCGTGTTGAAACCACTCCCCGACCGTCCGCTCCCGCTTTCGCGCGCGAAGCCGTTCCTGCAGCCGCTCCTCGATCTCGAGTTGCATCTCGAGCCCACTGTCGGCGTCGACGTCGTAGGCGGTCGCCGCGCGGCCCAACAGTGACGCCGAGGACGCAGTGTCGGCCGTGACGCTCGCCAGGCGACGCCGTCGCTGGAAGATCGACTGAGTGTGAACGACGGCCTGAACGCGGTAGTAGGGGACGACCTTCGTCGTTCGCCTCCAGAAGCCGGTTCGAGCAAGGAAGTAGCGATCGCCGAGCTGGTGGCCCCGATTGCGCCACTTCAGATGGGCCGCGACGGGAACCAGAACGAGCAGGACGGCCGGGAGGTACCATCGCTCGAGGACGGTGACCGTCGTGACCAGGTAGGCGCCAGCGACGAGCGCCCCGACGACCAGCAGGTATCGGACGCCGTACCGTTCCCGGGATCGCTTGGGTGGCTCCTCGAGGTCGACCTCGCCGAACGGTTCGATCGAGCGGGCCAGGCCGACGACACGGTCGTAGCCGGCGAGCGGGATCGCCGACTCCGTCCCTCGAGAGCCCTGGCCGGGCGCGTAGCCGGCAGTTTCGACCGCCAGCGCGCCGTAGCCGAACCACCGGAACGGCACGCGTTCGGTGATCGTCAGCGTCTGGACCTTCTCGAGGGGGATCGTCCCGCTGTAGCGCTGGACGAGCCCCCGTTCGTAGTAGAGTTCGTCGCCGACGCGGGTAAGCCGGAACCCGTAGTAGCGGTTGAACGTGAGGACGGCGCTGACGGCCCAGGCCGCGAGCAGGAACAGGACGACGAGCCACGCGAGGGCGACGAGCCCGCCCTCCGCACCGGGCAGTCCATCGACTAGATCCGCCGGGATCAGCGTCGTCGGGTCGAACCCGCTGAGAAAGGACAGCGCAATCCCGCCCAGCAGGCTGGCTCCGGGGTCGATCGTGAACACGCTGAGGATCGCAAGCTCTCGTGGCTGGATCTCGAAGAGGAGTTCCTCTTCGTCCTCGTCGTCCGCGTCTCGAGCCTCCGACGCCACAGACTCGTCGTCCTCGTCACCCTCGGCCTGCGCGCCGCGGCGGAGCTGGCGCCTGAGCCGCCGGGCTTCCTCCTCCTCGACGTACTGTAGGGAAACCTCGGTCTGACCGCCGCCGGCGGTCTCGATGTGGACGGCCGCGAGCCCGAACAGTCGGCTGAGAACCGGCTGGCGGACGTCGACGTTCTGGATTCGTCGCAGTGGGACCTCCCGGTCGCGCCTCGCGAGGACGCCGGAGGCGACGTCGAACGTGTCCGCCGTGAGTTCGTACCGGAAGCGCTCGTAGTAGGCGACTTCGTAGACGACCGCGACGACGATCCCGAGCAGAACCATCCCGCCGACGGAGACGAGCGTTCCCCCGGCACCGCCGGGGGAGGCGAAGACGCCGGCGATGAAGAACAACAGCCCGACGTTGACGCTGCGCGAGATCGATCGGACCGCGATCGAGAGCGGGTGGAGTTTCTTCATACCGCGTCTTCACCCTCGCTCTCGATCGCGAGCCGGCGCAGGTCCTCGCGGAGCCGTTCGGCTCGCTCTGGCGTCAGGCCAGGGATCGCGACGTCGGCACTTCGCGAGCCCGCCGTGTAGACGACGACGGTCGCCAGCCCAGTCGTCCGCTCGATCGGCGACCGTCTCGAGTCGACGTGCTGGACGCGGACGTAGGGGACAACGGTCTTGATCCGGGTGAAGACCCCCCGCTCGATGTAGACGCCGTCGTCCTGAACCTCGAAGCGCCAGACGGCGTAGCGGCGCCAGGCGACGACGACGCGGACGAGTCCGAGGGCGATCGCGAGACCGATCGCGCCCGGAACGAGCAGGTCCGGCGAGTTCGCCCACAGTCCCGTTTCTGAGAGTACCAGCGCGGCGCCGACGAGAAATCCGCCGACGATTCCGGCCCGGAACACCGCCAAGAACAGCCAGACGACGCGGACCCGGGGATTGAGTCGCTCCATGAGGAACCGAAGGGAAGGGGCGCGAATAAAAAGTCGGATCTCGGAATCGAGCGGGAACGAGGAGCGGAGATCCGACC
The DNA here is from genome assembly GCA_003559215.1 of Natrialbaceae archaeon. Classification (GTDB taxonomy): domain Archaea; phylum Halobacteriota; class Halobacteria; order Halobacteriales; family Natrialbaceae; genus Natronococcus. The sequence continues at coordinate 25,041 of PWMF01000070.1, read as the reverse complement.
TCGAATCGAAAGAGAAAGCGCGGAAAACCGGGCCGATCAGTGCGTCGCCGTTCGGACGTCGTCGACCTGATAGAGGTCCTCTCGGAGCCCCTCTCCGTCGCAGTCCTCGCCGGGACACTCGTAGTGCCACCCGTCCTGTGTCGCGTCCCCCTCGCGGAATCGGTCGCCGCATACCTGACAGAACAGTTGGGCTTTCTCGCAGGTATCCCGGTGTAGCTCGAGGGCGAGCTCGGTCTGGAACGACTGGTTGCAGTTACGACAGGTGTGCATATTTCGTCTGACGCGAGCATTCGTAAAAACTGCTTGGGTTCTTTTCTTGCGCCCGGATCGCGCTTGATTCGGCCTCATTCGGTCGGTTTGGGTTCGACCGACAGACAAGAAAGAACGATCAACTGCCGATAGTACTCGAGTCCGTGTGCTTCGTTTCGCGAGACGTTCCCTGGAACGCACCCTCGAGCGGTCGACCCCTGTCACGCTATGACAGGATTGTGATGAGTGAGACGATACTCGAGTCAATCCGGAGGTGAGTTACGAAATGTGCGTTCGGAACGTCGGGAGATTACTCCTCTCGACCCAGGATTCCCCGCTGGGTCATCTTCTCCGGATCGAGCACCTCGTCGGCCTCCTCCTCGTCGAGGTACCCCTTCTCGAGGACGACCTCGCGGACCGTCTTGTCCTCCTTGAGCGCAGTCTTTGCGACCTCGCTGGCCTTGTCGTAGCCGATGTGGACGTTCAGCGAGGTGGCCATCGCCATCGACTGTTCGACGCGCTCCTCGCAGTGTTCGCGATTTGCCTCGAGCGGGTCGACGAACCGCTCGGCGAAGATCTGGCTCGAGTTCGCGATTAGTTCCGCGGACTCGAGGAAGTTGTGGGCGAGTACGGGTTTGTAGAGGTTGAGGTCGATCTGGCCCTCGGCGGCGCCGGCGGAGACGGCGGCGTCGTTGCCGACGACCTGTTTGTGAACCTGGTTGACCGCCTCGGCGACGACGGGGTTGATCTTGCCGGGCATGATCGAGGAGCCGGGCTGGTTCTCGGGCTGTTCGATCTCGCCGAGGCCGTTGCGGGGACCGGAGGCCAGTAGTCGAAGATCGTTGGCGATCTTGTTCAGCGAGCCAGCCACTACCCGCAGGGCGCCGTGGGCTTCCGACATGGCGTCGTGGGCGGCTTGGGCCTCGAAGTGGTTGTCGGCCTCGCGAAACTGGACGCCGGTTTCCTTCGTGATGTACTCCGCTGCTCGACCGGGGAACTCCTCGTGGGTGTTCAGGCCCGTCCCGACGGCGGTCCCGCCCAGCGCGAGCTCCGCGAGGTGGTTGCGGACCTTGTCGACGCGGTCGAGACCCTTCTCGACCTGGCTGCGGTAGCCGCCGAACTCCTGGCCCAGGGTGACGGGCGTGGCGTCCTGGAGGTGGGTGCGCCCCGTCTTGACGACGTCGTCGAACTCCTCCTCTTTTCGCTCGAGGGCCTCTCGAAGCGTGTCGAGGGCGGGAATGACGTCCTTTTCGACGGCCTCGAGACTCGCGACGTGCATCGCGGTCGGGATCACGTCGTTGCTTGACTGGCCGTAGTTGACGTGGTCGTTGGGGTGGACGACGCGGTCACCGATCTCGGCGCCCATGATTTCAGCGGCTCGGTTCGCGATAACCTCGTTGGCGTTCATGTTCGAGGAGGTCCCGGAGCCGGTCTGGAAGACGTCGACCGGGAACTGGTCGTCGTGTTCGCCGGCGATGACCTCGTCTGCGGCCTCGACGATCGCCTCGGCGACGTCATCGTCGACCAGACCGAGATCGCGGTTTGCCTGCGCGGCGGCCTTCTTGACGACGCCGAGCCCGCGAACGAAGCGGCGACTGAAGCTGATTCCCGAGATCGGGAAGTTCTGGATCGCCCGCTGGGTCTGGGCGCCCCAGTAAGCGTCGGCCGGCACCTGCATCTCGCCGAGACTGTCCTCCTCGGTGCGGAACTCGTCGTCGCGTGTCATACTCGACACCTCGAGAGCGGTCAGGTAAAATCCACCGAAAAGCCGGCGTCGTCGGCTCGAGCCCGCTCTCGCAGGGCCGACTGCAGGCGCTTCCGGCCGGTTCGGTGGACGCCGCGGGCGTCCTCGAGGTCGACGTCGTAGATCGTCGGCGTGTCCCAGAACAGCGTCCGCGAGCTGGCCGTGTCGACGACCAGCGACGCGATGCCGAGCCGGCGCTGGAAGACCGATCGTCGGGTAGAGACGGTCTGGATCCGGTAGTAGGGGATCACGGTCGTCCGCCGACGCCAGAATCCGCGGCGGATCACCAGGTGGTCCTCGCCGACGTAGTAGCCCAGATGGACGTACCGCAGGTGGGCCGCCGGCGGCACCGCCGCGAGGACGACCGCAGCGAGGTACCACCGCTCGAGGGGCGTCACCTGCGCGAGCGCGAGGGCGGCGGCGACGACGACGGTGGCGATCAGGGAGTAGCGGACGAGGTATCGACGGCGGGCGATCGGCGGCGGACTCGCGAACGCGGGCGTCTCGACGTGGGTGAGGTTCTCCGCGAACCGGTGGACGTGAGCGGCGCGGGCCATGGGAACCGCCGACTGGCTGCCGCCGCTGCTGTCGGGGCCGTAGCCGGCCGTCTCGACCCACAGCCCGGCGTAGTCGATCAGCCGCTGGAGCGGGTTGTCGGTGATCGTGACCGACTGAACCTTCTCTGCGGGGATCGAGCCGCTGTAGCGCTGAAGCAGCCCCCGCTCGTAGACGAAGTCGTCGTCGACTCGCCCGAGCCGGAAGTCGTAGTACGTCGCGAACGTGTAGGCGACGCTGACGAGGTAGGTGATGACGATCCCGTTTACCATCGAGACGACCGTCAGGACGCCGTAGCTCTGCGTGTCGCCCGTCTGGAGGTCCTGAGGGCCGCCGAACGGCTGCGAGAGGGTCACGAGGAAGTCCAGGACCGTATCGGTCGCGAAGAAAAACAGGAACCCCACGGCGGCGAGGGCGGCCGGTCGAAGCGTCGTCAGCGAGTAGAGGAGGAGTTCTCGAGAGTCGAGGGCGAACAGCCGCTTTCGGCTCGGCTCGGTCGGCTCGCCCCGGGGTCGCGTCTTGGAAGCCGGCGGCGCTTCGGCGGTCCGATCGGGTCGGGGCGGCTGCTCGTCGGACGCTTCGGGGTCGAGCGATCGACCGTCCTCGAGGGGCGCGTCGGACGCGAATCGATCGGGGTCGTCGACCTCGACGCCGGCGGTCCGACGGCGGATCTGGTGCTGGAGGCGATCGGCCTCCGATTTGCTCACGAGCTGGAGTGCGGCCTCGCTGTGTCCACCGCCCGCGGTCTCGATGGTGACGACCGCGAGCCCGAGGACGCGTTGGACGACCCCCTGTCTGATGTCGACGTTCTGGATCCGTCGGTAGGGAATCTCGCGGGAGCGGCGGGCGATGACACCGGAGGCGACGTCGAACGTGTCCGGCGTGATTCCGTACTCGAAGCGGTAGTAGTAGACGACGCCATACCCGGCACCGAACAGGAAGCCAAGCGCCGTGGCGACCGGCAGCCAGGCAATGCTGACAGCTGGAACCGTCCCTGCGAGGGCGGTGACGAGAAAGAACGGGACCCACAGCCACAGCAGACCGTACCGGAGCGCGTAGACGACCGCGCTGAAGGGGTGGAGCCGGTTCATACCGCGTCGTCGGCCTCGCTCTCGACTGCGAGTTCCCGGAGCGTGTCCTGTAGCTTTCGGGCGCGGTCCGGCGTCAGTCCAGGGATCCGGACGTCGGCGTTTCGCGATCCGGCCGTGTAGACGACGACGCTCGAGAGCCCGAGAGTTCGTTCGATCGGCCCGAACTGCGTGTCGACGTGTTGAACCCGAACGAACGGGACGGCCGTCTCGACGAACGTGACGACGCCGCGCTCGAGATAGAGGGCATCGCCCTGCAGTTCGAACTTCCAGATCTGGTAGAGCCGGACGGCGTAGGCGATACCTAGGACCGCCGCGACGGCGACGATTCCTACCAGTCCAGCCGTCGGGAGAGACGTGATCCACCGGTCGACGGCGACGAGGACGGCACCGAGAACAGCTGCCAGGATCGCCGTCTGTGCGATCCACAGCAGCCTGATCCGCGGGTGAAGCGACTCCATACGAACATTCTCGCGAGCGAACACGAGTATCCTGCGGTTCGAACCGTCACTCGAGCGGAGACGGAACCGGAACGCGGGGGCGGGCCGGGCGAAACCGGCTACTCGAGGTCGTCGTACTCCTCGGGCGTGTACGTCGACAGCTCGAGGGCGTGGATGTCGGTCGTCATGTGGTCCTCGAGGGCGTCGTACACCTGCTGGTGTTGGCCGACCAGCGACTCACCCTCGAAGGTCGGCGAGACGACCGTCGCGGCGAGGTGATCGTCGTCGTGTTTGTCGCGTGCGTGCGTGACGGTTGCCTCGGCACCCTCGAGCTCGGACTCGATTACGGCTTCGACGTCGTCGAGTTTCATACTCGGTCGATGGGGCGCTCGCGGCAAAAACGCCGCGGTCGCCGCCGACCACGAGGCTTATCCCTTCAGGGTGGCGTGTCACAGCTGTACATCTATGTCGCTCGCGAGCGAAACGCGCCGAGCCGTCGACGAAAGCCCGTTTCTCGTCGCCGCACTGCGGTCCGGAGTCGTCAACTACACCGCGGCAGCCCGGTATCTCGACGTCGACGGCGAGACCGACGCGGTCGCGACGGCGATCCGCCGCTACGCCGAGGAGCTCCCGGCCTACGGGACCGACTCACGAGAGGTCCGGGTCAGGATGGAACGCGGAATCACACCGGCCGCGATCGACGGCTCCCAGCCCGAGACGGCGCTGTTCGCGATCGGCGGAACGTCGTTTAGATCCGACAGCGGCGACCTGACGGCGATCGTCGCGACGGGCGACGTCGACGCGACTGCGCTCGGGACGACGCTGGGACGACTCGAGGTAGAGGGGATCGAGCCGATCGCTGCCGGCGTCGGGGAGGGAACGATGATGCTCGTCGTAGAAGGGGTCGCGGGAGCCGACGCCCTTCGAACGGTCGAGGATGCCCTCGAGGCCGTTCCCGTCCGAGAGTAGCGCTCGAGTGCGAGAGCGCCGTTAGCGCTCGTTCGTATCGGGACCGCAGACGCCTGCGTTGACAGGCTCTGACACAGCAGTCGGATCTAAAGACACGTTTTAACTGTAGCCCGCGGATACACCCCTGTAATGACCCTGTACGTGACGAACACGTTGACGGGCGAGACGGAGCCGTTCGAACCGCAGGATCCCGACGACGTTCTGCTCTACTACTGCGGCCTGACGGTTTCGGATCCGCCCCACTTGGGCCACGCTCGCTCGTGGGTCCACGTCGACGTCATGCACCGCTGGCTCGAACAGCTCGGCTACGGGGTACGCCACGTCGAGAACTTCACGGACGTCAACGAGAAGATCGTCGCCCGCGTCGGCGAGGACGGCCTCGGTGACGACGAGAGCGAGGTCGCGGAAACGTACATCGAGCGCACCCTTTCGGACATGCGCTCGCTGAACCTCCTGCGGGCGGAGGTCTACCCCCGCGTTTCCGAACACGTTCCCGAGATCGTCGACCTCGTCGAAACCCTGCTGGAGAAGGGGTACGCCTACGAGGCGAACGGATCGGTCTACTTCGACGTCACCAGCTTCGAGGAGTACGGCAAGCTCTCGAACCAGGAGCTCGAGGAGATCGAGTCCCAGGGCGATCCCGACGAGCGCTCCGAGAAGCGAAACCCCGCGGACTTCGCGCTCTGGAAGGCCGACGGCGTCGACAGCGAGGCGATCGAAGAGCACCGCCACAAGGACGCCGCGCCGGCCGAGGAGGCCTGCGAAACCGCGCTGACCTGGGAGTCGCCGTGGGGGGAGGGCCGCCCTGGCTGGCACATCGAGTGCTCGGCGATGAGCACGACTCACCTCGGGGACACCCTCGACATCCACGTCGGCGGCCGCGATCTGGTCTTTCCACACCACGAAAACGAGATCGCCCAGTCCGAAGCCGCGACCGACCAGCAGTTCGCGAACTACTGGCTCCACTGCGAACTGTTCCAGATGGACGAGGAGAAGATGTCCTCGAGCCTGGGGAACTTCGTCACCGTCGCGGAGGCCGTCGACCGCTGGGGGACGAACGTCGTCCGCACGTTCCTCACCGCGGGTTCCTACAACAGCCAGCAGCTGTACTCCGACGAAACGATCGCCGAGGCCGAGGAACGGTGGGACCGCCTCGAGCGCGCCCACGAGGCGGCGACGGCGGCGATCGACTCCCCGAACGCGGGTTCGAAGGTCGCGGACGACGAACTCCGCGAGGCGGTCGTCGAGGCTCGCGACGCGTTTACGACCGCGATGAACGACGACTTCAACACCCGCGAGGCCCAGTCCGCGCTACTCGAGATCGCGGCGGCGATCAACCGCCACCTCGAGGGTGGTGAGGACCAGTCGGCGGATTACCGTGGATTGCGCCGGGCCGTCGAGACCCTCGAGGAACTCGGCGACATCCTCGGACTCTCGTTCGCAGGCGAGACCGACGGCAGCGCGGAGCTTGCGGGCGATATCGTCGAGCTCGTCCTCGATGTCCGTGAGCAGGAACGCGAGGCCGGCAACTACGAACGAGCCGATCAGCTTCGCGATGAGCTCGAGGGGCTCGGCGTCGAAGTTCAGGACACCGACGAGGGGGCGAGCTATCGGCTCCCCTCCGGCGAGTAGCGGTCGACGCCCCGTTCTTTTCCGGCCGGATCAGTTCCGTGCGGTGGATCTTCCGGAGCGAGTGGGATCGCAGGTCGTCTCCGAGCCGTCCGTCTCGCATCATGTGAATCCCATCCTGCTATACAGAACTGGCACTCGAGCGTACCGTTCCGAAACGGGAAAAACGGACGCCTCGAGTCGGCCGCGCCACTTATGACCGCCAAGCGGTTCTTTCGGACTAGATGAATCGACGACAGTTCGTCGCCGCGGGCGCAGTCGGCGGGGGCGGTCTCTCGGCCGGTTGCCTGGACGAGTTTCTCGAGGACGCGACGACGTTTTCGGCCTCGCCGGCGGTCGTCGCCGAGAGCGCGACCGACGACACCGGCTACGAGTACCAGGGAACCGAGGAGATCGTCTCCACCGAATCGGTGGCCGGCCAGGAGATCGAAGTGACTAGCTACGGCTCCGAGTACACCCGGACGATCGATCTCCCGCTTGATATCTTCGGCGGCGAGATCGAGGCCGGCGTCTTCGCCGTCATCTCGACGCCCCAAGTCAGCGTCGCCGGCGAGGAGTTCAACCCGGTCGGCGAGATGGAAAACGAGGAGATCGTCCGGAAGATCCAGGATCAGTACGAGGAGCTACGGACCGAGGAATCGATCGGGGAGCGTTCGGTCAGCGCGCTCGAGGACACGATCCTGCTCGAGACCTATGAGGGAGAGGCCGTGTTACACGGCGAACACGGGATCGACGTCCTGCTCGATATCGCCCAGCTGGAACACGACGATGACCACCTCGTGATCGTCGGCGTCTACCCCGACCTCGAGGAGTTGCCGATCGACTCCGAGCGCGATCGAATCGACGTGATGGTACAGGGCCTCGAGCACGGCGACGACGTGGACGCGGAGATCGTCGAAACCAGCGAGGAGGAGGAGGCCCTTTCCGACTAGAACCCGAGCGCGGTCGCAATCGAGACGCCGCTTGCGAGCGCGCCGAGCAGGTAGCCCGCGATCGCGCCGCCGTTGAGCAGGGGGAGTCCGGCGTGAGGTCGCCCCTTCAACACCATCCCCAACAGCACGAGCAGTCCGGCCAGCGTCCCGAGGATCGCCCCCAGCGCCGGCACGTTCAGCGTGATTCCCGGGACGTCGAGTGCGCCCGCCTCGAGGAAGTAGGCCGCGCTGGCGACCAGAATCGTTGGGATAATGGCGTCGCCGAGCCCGATGAACAGGGCGTCGCGGCCGGCGTCTGCCGGCTCCTCTGTGGCGTCGGAGTCGGGCTCTGTCGACGCCGGCGAGTCGGTTTCGCTCCCGGCGTTCGGGGTGTCGGTCGAGCTCTCATCGACCTGACTCGAGCCGCGCTCGTCGGGAGTCGGCTCCCCCCCGGTCCGGTCGGCATCGAGCGCTGCCTCGGAGCCGTCGGCGAGGTAGGAGTACGATAGCGTCGTCGGAACGACCAGCACGACGGGAATCTTGAGGTCCATCACGCCCTCCGCGAGGTCGAGCATGTGTTCGGTCCGGTAGACGCTGATGGCGTCGTAGATCGCCAGCGCCGCGAGCAGCAAGATTGCGGGCAGGAGGCCGAAGCTGATCCCGAACAGCGCCGCGGCGCCGGCGCCCATCAGGACGCCGGTGAGATCGATGACGTACCACTCCGGGTACAACAGCAGTGCAACACCGACGCCGAGGGCTGCGCCGACGGCGACGATGTTGATCGGACCCGCCGTGACGACCGGCGGCACGAGTTCGGTGAGCACGAACCAGGCCAGCAGTACGCTCACGCCGATGACCAGCGCCCTAATAACCCACTCGAGGTCGTACCGGAAGGTCGCGAGCATGAGCCCGGTCGCGACGAGGATCACCGCGAAGTAAACAAGGCTGTTGGTCGGGTTCTCGGGATCCTCGACGGCTTGTCGATCGGCGTCGTGGAACGGCTCGATCAGCGCCAGCGCGCCGAGCTGTACGGCCAGAAACAGCGCCACGGTCGCGCCGACGGCTGCGAGCACCCGAGTCCGGTGGTCCATGGCGCGGCGTTCGCACCCGCTCCTCTTGGTGCTTTTCGTTACCCCGTCGAGCGATCGTCGCGGGTCAGCGCGCGTACAGCGCCGACCCGACCAGCGACGGGAGGTGGACATCGTCGTCCGGCGTCACCGCCAGGTAGGGGCCGTCGACGGGGCCGAAGACATCGACGACCCGGCCGACCGATTCGAGGGAGTCGTCGAGCACCATCGTCCCGATCTCCTCGCGGAGACGGTCGTCGTCGGCGTCCGGGTTCGCCCGCAAGATCGCGAGCCCCTGGGCGGTACGGACGACCTGTCCGACTCGGCGCATCAGTCCCGCATCGCGACGACGTACGCCGCGACGGCCTGGACGAGGTCGTTCTTCGAGTCGTCGGAGCCGCGGACGACGACCCGGCCGCGGTCGGCCCAGTGCTCTCGGGAGTAGGACTTATCGCGCTCGATCGTGGCGTCGTAGCCGATCTGCTGGACGGCCTTCGCGATCTCGTCAACCGTCGGCTCCTCGACGGCCAGCTCCTCGGCGACGCGTCGTCCCTCGGCCCGGGAGAGGTCGGCATCGAGATAGGCGGGCCAGATGACGTTCTCGACCATACCTCCGACTCGGGAGGCCTCCGGGTAAACACTTTTCAAAAGCGTCGGGGCCCGCGCTCGAGTCGAGCCCTCGAGCGGACGAGCGTCCTCGAGCGCGGGTGGTCGGTCGGTGGCGGCGAGCGAATCGACGTTACCGACGACGAGCGAAAACGGCGAGGACGGCGATCAGCGCGGCGACGACCGCGGGAACGCCGAAGCCGGGGATCGAGTCGTCGTCCTCGGCTGCGTCGTCTGCGGGTTCGTCGACCGCGTCGTCGGCGTCCGCGTCGTCAGCGTCCGCCTCGTCGTCCGCGTCGTCGGTCTCGTCCGCGGCGTCATCTTCGGTCTCCTCGGTCGCTTCGGCGTACGCCTCGGGGTGGACCTCGGCGACGATTTCCTCGATCGCCTCGACGACGAGCGGGCCGGGCTGGCTCATGAACTGGTCGTTGACCGCGACGAACTGTTCGTCCTGGTAGGCGGTCGTTCCCATCGCGGCCTCGCTGACGGGCGGCTCGTCACCCCAGGATTCGCCGTAGATGATCCACTCGGGATCCTCCTCGACGACGACCTCGTCGCTGATCTCCGCCCAGCCCTCGATGCCGGCCTCCGCGCCGAGGTTCTCGACGCCGGCGGTGGTGATGATCTCGTCCTGGAAGGTTCCCTCGCCGGCGGTGAAGCCGTCGCCCATCTCGTAGTACGCGAGCGGGTGCTCCTCGTCCTCGACAGTCGCCTCGATGGTCTCGAGGCGCTCGTTCATCTCGTCGATCGAGTCTTCGGCACCGTCACATTCGCCGACGATCTCGCCGGTCAGCCGGACGTTCTCGGCGACGCCGTCGAGCGATTGCTCGGTCGGGAAGACGTACACCGTCAGCCCCGCGTCGCGGAGCTGATCGATGATGTCGTCACCCTGCAGGGCGTTCGCTGCGAGGACGACGTCGGGGTCGCGGTCGATGACCTCCTCGGTGACGGGCGTGACGCCGTCGTCCTCGGAGATGTCGAGCTCCTCGTCGGCCTCGAGGTAGTCGGTGTACTCGCCGACGGGCATGCCCGAGAGCTTCTCCTCGGCCCCGATCTCGTGCATCACCTGTGCGTCACTGGGCTGTAGGGCGACGACCGAGTCGGGCTCTTCATCGACGGTTACCGTCTCTCCGGTAGCGTCCTCTCCCTCGAACGGAAACTCGCAGGTCGGTTCCTCCTGTCCGACGTCGGCCATCCCCCCTCCCGCCGCGGCGGCGGGAGCAAATGCGGCCAGCGCCGTGAGTACGGCGACGAAAACGATCACTGAATTGCGCATCGATCGAATCGTGGCACCTACACCAACAAATATTTGCCTACTACAAGCGAGTTTTCAGCCGTGTTCCGTCCGGGACGTCTCGGTTCGTGGTCGATCGGACTCTCGGCGCTGCTGATCTGCGTCGTCATCGCGAGCGCGGCGCTCGGTCCGGTCCGGATCGATCCGCTGACCGTGTCCCGGGCGATCCTCAACCTCGCCGGCGTCGGCGTCCACGAGGTGCCGGCGACCCACCAGACGATCGTCGCGGATGTCCGTCTGCCCCGCATTCTGCTGGCTGCGACGGTCGGCTTCGCGCTGGCGGCCGCGGGGACGGTCATGCAGGGATTCTTCCGAAACCCCCTCGCGGATCCGTCGATCATCGGCGTCTCCTCGGGGGCCGCGGTCGGCGCCGTCGCCGCGATCGCGTTTCCGGCGCTGGTGCCGATCGGGAGCGTCCACCTGCCCGCGTTCGTCGGCGCCTTGGTCACCGCCTTCCTCGTCTACGCTATCGCGACCGAGGGCGGGCGTACGCCGGTCGCGACGCTGCTGCTGGCGGGAGTCGCGATTCAGGCGTTTCTCGGCGCGGTGATCTCGTTTATGGTCGTCCACAGCGGCGAGAACCTCCGGGAGGCCGTCATCTGGATGATGGGCCACCTCCACCGCAGCAGCTGGGGCGACGTCGGCTTCGCGTTACCCGTCACCGTCGTCGGGGTGCTCGTGCTCGGCGCCTACACCCGCGAAATGAACGTTCTCCTGCTCGGCGAGGAGGACGCCCAGAACCTCGGTGTGAGCGTCGAGCGAACCAAGCTCCTCTTGCTCGCGCTGGCGAGTCTCGTCACCGCCGCGGGGGTGGCCGTCGCAGGCGTCATCGGCTTCGTCGGCCTCGTCGTCCCCCACATGATGCGCCTGATCGTCGGCCCCGACCACCGCATCCTGCTGCCGACGAGCGCGCTGGCGGGAGCCTCGTTCCTCGTTATCGCCGACACGGTTGCCCGCGTCGGCGCCTTCGGACTACCGATCGTCCCCGTCGGTATCGTCACCGCGACCGTCGGGGCCCCCTTCTTTCTCTACCTGCTGACGAGCCGGGAGGTGCACGCGCTGTGAGCGACGACGCGTACTCTCTCGCAGCGACTGACGGTGCGCGGGTCGAACTCGAGGACGTCGGGATCTCGCTCGGCGACACCGACGTCCTCGAGGCCGTCTCCATAGCCGTCGATCCCGGCGAGTTCGTCGGCCTGGTCGGCCCCAACGGCGCGGGAAAGACGACGCTACTGCGGGCGATAAGCGGCGCGCTCGAGCCCGACCGCGGAGCGGTGGCCGTCGACGGCGCGCCGTTGCGCGAGCGCTCCTCGAAGGCCGCGAGCCGACTGGTCGCGGTCGTCCCCCAGAACACCCGCCTCTCGTTTTCCTTCGACGTCCGGACCGTCGTCGAGATGGGACGGTACCCCCACCGGTCGCGCTTTTCGCCGCCCGGCGAGGCCGATCGCGCGGCGGTCGACCGCGCCCTCGAGCGCACTCGCACGGCGCAGTTCGCCGACCGCCCGATCGACGAGGTCAGCGGCGGGGAGCGCCAGCGGGTCGTCCTCGCGCGGGCGATCGCCCAGCAGACGCCCGTCCTCCTGCTCGACGAACCGACGGCGAGCCTCGACGTCAACCACCAGATCGAGACCCTCGAGCTGGTTCGTGAGGTCGTCGAAGAGGGTCGGACCGCCGTCGCCGCGATCCACGATCTGGACCTGGCCGCGCGCTACTGCGACCGGCTCGTCGTCCTCTCGGGCGGCTCCATCCTCGAGTCGGGGCCCCCGGAGTCGGTGCTGAACCGAGACGTGCTCGCCGCGGCGTTCGACGCGAACGCCGTCGTAACCGAGAGTCCGGTGACGAGGACGCCGACGGTGAGCGCGCTGCGAGCGACCGACGCCGAGACGACCGTTCCCGATCGTGTTCACGTCGTCGGCGGCGGTTCGACCGCCGCGAGCGTCGTCGCCGAACTCGCCGCGGCCGACTGTGTCTGCTCGGTCGGCCCGGTCGCGAGCGGCGACGCGGCCGCCGAGCTCGCCCGCGGGCAGGGGTTCGAAACGATCTCGGTCGAGCCGTTCGCTCCGCTCTCGGCCGACGATCGGGCAGCGGTTCGGGAGGCGCTCGAGGCTGCCGACGTGACGGTCGGTGCCGACCTTGAGGTCGGCGCCGGGAACCAGCTGCTGCTCGAGGAGCTCGCCGGCCGGGAGTCACTCGTCGTCCTCGAGGACCGCCCGTTCGCCGAGCGAAACCACGCGGGCGAGCGAGCGCGGGCGCTGTACGAGCGCTGTCGGCAGCGAGGTGTCGTAGCTCCGCCGGCGGACGTCCTCGAGGCGGTCGCCGAGGCGGCAGCTCGTCCGGAGCCGTCGAGGACGGAGCTCGAGGCCGACGACGACTGAGTTCGTGAGGACGAACGGGCCGACAGGGTCGGGCGGACGAACCGTGCCCGTCCGCGGGTCGGACTGAACGGTTTTTTACCCTCGCGCCCCAGAGTGGCCGTCAATGACCGAGTACGACTATGACGAGCTCGGACTCGTCGCCGGGCTGGAGATCCACCAGCAACTCGACACGGCGACGAAGCTGTTCTGTCAGTGTCCGACCGAGCTGCGCGAACCCGAGGAATCGACACGACGGTTCACCCGCTATCTCCACCCCACCCGCAGCGAGCTGGGCGAGATCGACGACGCGGCCCTCGAGGAGAGCAAAGTCGACCGCGAGTTCGAATACCTCGCGTACGACTCGACTTGCCTCGTCGAGGAGGACGACGAGCCGCCCCACGAACTCGATCGGGAGGCCCTCGAGACGACCCTCGAGGTGGCCCAACTGATGGAGATGAACCCGGTCGACCAGGCCCACGTCATGCGCAAGCTGGTCGTCGACGGCTCGAACACGTCGGGGTTCCAGCGTTCGACGCTGATCGCTACCGGCGGTGAGATCGAGACCAGCGAGGGAGCGGTGGGGATCGAGGACCTGCTGCTCGAAGAGGAGAGCGCCCAGCGCGTCGCGGAGACCGACGAGGGCGTGCGCTACAGCCTCGATCGGCTGGGCATTCCCCTGGTCGAGATCGGCACCAGCCCCGACATCTCGTCGCCCGAACAGGCCCTCGAGGCCGCCGAGCGGATCGGGATGCTGCTTCGCTCGACGGGGAAAGTCAAGCGCGGTCTGGGGACGATCCGTCAGGACGTCAACGTCTCGATCGCCGAGGGCGCCCGCGTCGAGATCAAGGGCGTCCAGAGCTTGGACGACATCGACGATATCGTTCGCAACGAGGTCGCCCGTCAGGCCGAACTCGTCGAGATCGCCGACGAGTTGATCGAACACGAGGCTGCCGTGGGTGACTCACAGGACGTGACCGAGGTCTTCGAGAACACCGACAGCGGCGTCATCGGCGGTGCCCTGAGCTCCGGTGGGTCCGTGATGGCGGTTCTCCTCGAGGGGTTCGACGGCCTCGTCGGCCGCGAGATCGCCCCCGACCGCCGTCTGGGGACGGAACTATCGGACCACGCGAAGCGCCACGGCGCGGGCGGAATCTTCCACACCGACGAGCTGCCCGCCTACGGCGTCACCGACGAGGAGGTCGCCGAGCTCCGGGAGGCCGTCGGTGCGGATCCGGAGGACGCCGTCGCTATCGTCGCCGACGACACCGCGACCGCCGAGTCGGCGATCGAGGCCGTCGCCGAACGCGCGCGGACGGCCCTCGAGGGCGTCCCCGAGGAGACCCGCGGCGCGAACGACGACGGGACGACCCGCTACCTGCGCCCGCTGCCCGGCGCGGCGCGAATGTACCCCGAGACGGACGTGCCGCCCGTCGAGCCGGACCCGAGCGAGGTACCCGAACCCGAACTTTTGACCGAGAAAGTCGAACGCTACCAGACGGAGTACGACCTCGGCTCGGGGCTGGCCGAGCAGGTCGCCTACGGCCGTCGGATGCCGCTGTTCGAGGATGTCGTCGCGGAGGGGATCGACCCGACGCTGGCCGCGACGACCCTCGAGTCGACCCTGACCGAGCTGCGACGGGACGACGTTCCCGTCGAGAACCTGACCGACGAACACCTCGAGGAGGTCCTCGAGATGGTCGAGGACGGCGACCTCCCCAACGAGGGCGTGGGTGACCTGCTCGCGGCACTCGCCGAGGAACCCGATCGCACGGCTGAGGAGGCCGCCGAGGCGGAAGGTCTCGGCGGCGCCGACGAGAGCGAGGTCCGCGAGGCCATCGTCGAGGTCGTCGAGCGAAACGAAGACCAGGTCGAAGAGGAGGGGATGCAGGCGTTCTCCGGACTCATGGGCGAGTGCATGGGCGCACTCCGCGGGAAGGCCGACGGCGACCTCGTCAGCCGGCTGCTTCGCGAGGAGATCCAGCAGCGGGCCTGAGTCAGCGCTCGAGTTCGACTCCGAGCTCGAGGCGACGCTTGCAAGCGAACAGCTCGCTACCGGTAGGCCTCGAACTCCTGGCCGAAGATCGCGAAGTAGACGACGCCGATCATGCCGATGACCGTCGCGATCGTAAAGGAGAGTTCGGGGCTAACGAATTGCCAGAGGAATCCGCCCAGTGCGCCGCTGGGGATGACGATCGCGCCGCGGATCAGGTAGTACGAGCCCGTCACGCGACCGCCGGCCCCCTGTTCGGCCGGGCCGACTACGAGCGCCTTGTGAGCGGGCAACCCGGCGAACCGCAGTCCCGAGAAGGCAAACAGCACGACGAGGAGCCACGCCTCGTCGATCCCGCCGACGTACTGGGGACCGAAGATCAGCAGTACGGGAAAGATAGCGTAGACGAAAAATCCGAGCCCGACGACGGGCTTGAGTCCGACGTACTCGGCGACCTTGGCCGTCGGCGCCATCGTCAGCAGTGCGACGAACATCTCCACGCCCAGGAGGACACCGAAGAACGCGGCGGGTGAGAGGTCGATCGTCCCGAAGACAGGCAGTGAGAGGGTCAGACCGATCTCGAGCAGCTGGGTGATCACGAGGATGAAGAAGGCGTACACCATCCCGTTGGCAAAACGGACGAAGGTATCGGCGACCAGCAGCGGTCGCAACGGATCCGGGAGCGCTCGCAAGTCCTCGACGATCTGGCCGACGCCCTCGAACTCCTTGCCGACCGAGTCGGCCTCGGCCTCGTACAGCAGGTGCTGGACGATCGTCCCGAGGACGGCGAAGACGATCGCGATCGCGAGCACCCAGAGGAACCCGGGCATGAGCTCGTCGGCGACCAGCGCCGCGACGATCAGCGGCGCGATCAGGAACGCGGTCCGGCGGAACGTCTCCGTGCTGGCGAACCCGCGAGCCAGCCGGCTCGGCTCGGTGGCCTGCTTGACGATCGCGTAATGGCCCCCGATCCCGAAGGACTTCCAGCACTGGGCGAGCAGGAGACCGACGAACACCCACACCCACGGCTCGAGGACGACGACGCCGAGATCGATCGCCGGAACGTAGGCGGAACCGAGCCAGATCGCAAAGCCGAACGTCGAGAGAAAGCCGAAGACGGTCAGCGCGTACCGCGAGCCGACGCGATCGGAGACGACCCCACCGTAGTAGGGGTAGACGGCGCCGATGACGTTGCCCAGGGTGGCGAACAGCCCGACGACGAACCCGCCCGCACCGAGGTACACCAGGTAGTCCGGGAGAAAGCGATTAGTCATCTGGAACCCCAGACTGAACGCGAACATCGCCAGCGAGAGCACCAGCACGTCCCGCTGGAGCGAGAAGAACTGCCGGAAGGCGTCGAGCGGACCGGCGACCTCGGCTTTCTCCCGTGCCATGGTAGAAGTTCAGTTAGCCTCGGCGTAAAAATACCCCCTAGAGGGAGGCGCTACGGACGCCACGGCCATCGGTTGCTCAGCGGAGCGCGGTCGGTAGTCGGCGGTCGACGGTCGTTCAGCGCAGCGAGGTGACCGTCTCGAGCGCGTCGATCCGTCCGGCACCGGTTTCGGGGTCACCACGTCCGTTCCCCTCCGCGCCGCGCTCCATCGCGTTCTCGACCTGATTGACGTTCGCGTTCGGCTCGAGTTCGGAGACGAGGGCGCTGAGTCCGGCGACCTGGGGTGCGGACATCGACGTTCCGGAGAGGCTCGCGTACAGTTCGCCGGAAAGTTCATCGGTGTCGTTGTCGGGATCGAATGTCGAGAGGATCTCCGCACCCGGCGCGCCGACCGAGATCTCGTTGGCCCCGTAGTTCGAGAACTCCGCGAGCTCGTCGTTTTCCGTGGTCGCGCTGATCGAGGACGCCCGCGGGAGCGTCCCCCACAGACTGATCCAGCCACCCTGCTGGAGGTTCTGGCTGTCGTTGCCCGCGCTCGTCACGACCGACGTACCCCGCTGGGCGACGCTACGAACGACCCGCTGGCGAGCGATGCGGTACCCCTCCTGATTCTCCTGGGGTGGCTGGGGTGGACTCCCGATACTCATGTTGACGACGTCGAGACCCTGCTCGGCCGCGTGATCGAGCGCGAGGAAGGTGTCGCCCACGCCCGCGAGAAGCGGCCCCTCCGACGGGAAGGTTCGAAGCGAGACGATCTCCGAGTCCGGTGCGACGCCGGTCACGCCCGCTTCACCGGTCGCCGCCGCGATCCCAGCAACGTGGGTCCCGTGGTACTGGACGTCACCGGTGTGGTCGGACTCCTCCCAGCCGACGAACGTCCGGCTGGCGTCCCTATCGACGTTCCCCAGGTCGGGATGGGAGTGGGCAACACCGGTGTCGATGATCCCGATTCTGGTCCCTTCGCCGGTCGCGTACTCGTGGGCGTCGAACGCGTTGATCAGGTGCTTGTCCCACTGCTCGTCCGCGAGGTCGCCCTCGGCTTCGGCCGTGGTTGGCTCCGCGGGCCGATCGAGCCCATAGGCGAAGTCCTCGAAGGCAGCCTCGACGCCGTTTACTGCCGTCGGGTCCCCGTCCTCGGAACCCAGTACGAGGTAGACGTTCGCGCCCGTGATCTCGTGGACGACCGTGTACCCTGCCTGCTCGAGCTGGCGCGGATTGCCGCCCGCAACGATGTATTGGACCTGCGTTTCGTCTGCACTCGCAGCCCCGATCGTCGCCAGTCCGATTCCCGTCGAAACTCCCGTCAGGACCGTTCGTCGATTGATATTGTCAGACATGCATCTTGGAATCAAATCAGAAGATGATAATAATTTCCATTAATTGCGACAATTGATAATAACTATTCCCAGAGTTGAGGCGGAGAAATTCGAACGGACTGGCGGCTCCCCCGGGTGGTGCCGGGCTTCGGCCCGGCGGTTGGACGGTTCCGACTCGACGAGCGGACAGCACCGACCCGACGTTACTCCGTAAGCTCCTCGAGCAGCGTCTCCAGTTCGTAGCTCTGTAGAGCCTCCCGCTCCTCGATCGCCGAGATCACGAACGTGGAGTCGGTGCGGTCGACGCCCTCGAGCTGTTCGAACTCGGCGATCAGTCGCTCGACCATCCCACTCTCGCTGAGGCGGGCGACGACGATGAAGTCGGTCTCGCCCATCGTAAAGTAGACGTTCGTCACCCCCTCGACGGTCAGCAGGCGGTCCGCGAACTCCTCGTAGGAACCCTTTTAGTCGGCGTGGATCTCGACGATGACCGTGACATCGAGGCCGAGCTTCTCGAGGTCGATCTCGTAGCGATCGTTGGCGATGATTCCCTCCTCGCGGAGGTTGTTGAGCCGGTAGTGGATCGTCGACACCGGGATTCCCGTCGCCTCGTGGAGCGCCTCGGGGCTGCCGGTTTCCCGTTCGGCGATCGCCTTCAGCAGGCGCACGTCGCGTTCGTCCATACCTCGAGTGCGGGCGAGAGCGTCATCGGTGTTTCGACTCGCAGCTCTGGTGTTGTAGCTTTCTCTAATGGTGTCCCCTCTTTTCGGGGTTCGATTCGGACCGGATTCATATGTGTGATTCTACATCCGATCTCGAGAGTGTTGTTGTAGAAGGGTCTAAGTGCGTCGATCGATTTCGAACGTTCTATGATTCGACGTACGCTCTTTCGGTCTGGATACGGAGATCTTGTGTTGTTTTCGATCCTCGCGATCTGCTGGGGAACCTCCTTCGTCGCGATCGAGATCGGCCTCGAGTACGTACCCCCGCTGCTGTTCGCCGGGCTCCGCTATGGCGTCGCGGGGCTGATCGTCTTCGGCTACGCGGCAGTCGTAACCGACCGGCTCCGACCCGCCGGTCGGAACGAGTGGCTCTCGGTCGGCGTCGCCGGGATCTTCCTCATCGCGTTCTACCACGCGCTGTTGTACGTCGGCGAACTGTACGTCCCGGGTGCGATCGCGGCGACGGTCGCGAGCACCGCGCCGATCCTCACCGCCGCGTTCGCCGGCGCGATCCTGCCGCGGGAGCGACTGTCGTCCGCCGGAGTCGTCGGGCTCGTGCTCGGCCTGATCGGGGTCGTCGCCGTCGTTCGTCCCTCACCGACGGGACTCGACACCGAGCTCCTGCTGGGTGCGGGGCTCGTCTTCGGCGCCGCGATCGCGTTCGCGGTCGGGACCGTCCTCGCACGGCCGCTCGACGCCGGCCTCCCCCTCGAGACGCTGCAGGCCTGGGCGATGCTCGTCGGCGCGGCGGTGCTGCTGGTCGGCGCGCCCCTTCGGGGCGAGTCGGTCGCCGCGATCGACGTGACGCCGACGGCGCTACTCTCGTTTGCTTACCTGACTCTCGTCTCGAGCGTGTTCGCCTTCCTGCTGTACTTCCAGCTGCTCGACCGTGCGGGGCCGACGCAGGTCGCGCTGGTGGGGTACGCCGAGCCCGCGGTCGCGATCGGGGTGAGCTGGGTTCTACTGGGATACGTCGTCGACTCGCTGACGATACTGGGACTGGTGACGATCCTCGCCGGCTTCGCCGTTATCAAGCGACGCCACCTCGCTCGCGTCCTCGAACGTCGACCCGAGGCGCTTCGACGCCCGACCACAGGGATTCGGACGCTACGAAACTCGACCGAAACTCGCCGCTCGCCTCCCGCCGAGGCCGGAACCGACGGCGGCGTCCCCCATGACACCGATGCGGTCAGTCCGGAGCCGAGAGCCGACTGAGGGCTCGATACCGACGACGAGACGCGTTCTACGGTAATTGGTACCGAACGTCTCGAGAAGTACTCTCACAAAGGTTTATACGAAATAACGTCGGCTAGCTCACACGACGGAGGGGATCCAGTATGAACGCACAGACACGAACGCTGACGCTGGTGTGCCACGTGCGGGCGCCGTTGCTGCTCGAGCCGGTCGACAGTCAGGTCGAGAGCCTGCGCGCCTGCGAGGAGGAGGGAACGATCGACGAACTGCTAGTGCGGAGCTGGCCGAAGGAAGTTCGACTCTCCGAGAACAGTCCCTACCAGGAGGTCCTCGAGACCTACGATCGGTTCGAACAGTGGGCCGACCAGCGGAACGTCTCGATCCGGCCGCCGTTCCGGACCCGGACGACGACCTCGCAGGTGACCGATGAGCGCCGCGAGGTCCTCGTGACTCCGCTGCTGTGTCTCGAGTGTTACGTCGACGACGAACTGGTCGCCGTCTATCCCCACTCGACGGGCGAGGAGACGATCACGGCCGAGGACGTGATCGCCCGCATCCGGTGTGGCGAGAGTCTCGTACCGGTGGAACCGATCGGCGTCGGCGAGGGCAGCGACGCGGAGGCAGACGGTCTCGAGAGCGGTGACGGCGGGGCCGAGACGTTGCCGTCGCCGCGATCGGAGGGCTGTCCCGACTGCGATGAACGGCTCGTCGACGGACAGGGGCTGGTGACCTGTCCGGACTGCGGGTGGACCGGGACGATCGCCGAGAACGGCGGCTACGCGCCGGCGTCAGTAGAACGCGTCTCGGGTCGAAAACCCGTCCGGGCCGCTCCGGATCGATAGAACCACGAAGCTCCGGTCGATTCACGCTCGCGGATTCGTTTTTCGATAGCGAGCGTTGTTCCGATAGGGAACGGGTTCGTGTTCCGATAGCGAACGGATCTCAGTCTTCGGCGGGGCGCTCGGTCGCTCTGCGGAGAATTCCGAGCAGCGTGTTCGCCTCGCGTTCGGTCAGATCCGCGCGGCCGAACACCCGCCGGAGCATCCGCATCGTCTTGTCGCGCTTCTCGTCGGGATGGTTGAGCTCCTCGAGCAGGGCGCCCCACTGGCCGTAGAGCCGGTCGAGGGTCGGCTCCGGCGCTCGAGTACGCTCGAGATCGGGTAGCTGCGTTCCGTTACCGGGGAGCGTGAGGGTGCGAAGCTCGTACAGCGTCACCGTCGCAGCTTGGCCGAGGTTCAGTACGGGGTAGTCCTCGCTCGCGGGGATCGCACAGATCTCGTCGATTCGCGAGAGTTCCTCGTTCGTGAGGCCGACCCGCTCGCGGCCGAAGACCAGCGCCGTCGGCGCCTCGACGGTCGGCAGTCGCTCGGCTAAGTCGGCCGGCGTCGAGTAGGGGTAGCGCATGTGGCTGCGGTCGTCCTCGTTCGTGACCGCCGTGCAGCCGATCGTGTGGTAGTTTTCGGCGAGCTCGTCGAAGGATAGCTCGGTCGCGTTCGGGAGGATATCGTCTCGAGCCTGTCCCGCGAAGCCGTAGGCTTCGCCATCGGGGTCGAGCTCCGGAGGATCGACGAGCAGGAGGTCCTCGAATCCGAAGTTCTTCATCGCGCGGGCGATGGTGCCGACGTTGCCCGGCGTCTTCGCGTCGACGATGGCGACCGCCGGCGGCGTTCGGTCGAGGGTCGCGTTCTGACCGTCCGTAGTCGACTCGGCCGGCTCAGTCATGGTTCGGACGTGACTGATAGCGGGTGTTTCGGCGTGCTCGAGTGCGAGCGTCGACTCGAGGGGGAGACTGGGGTCGGCGGTTCATACCGTCGGTAGCGAGGCCGCTCGCAAAAGTCGACTGGTCCCGAACGCGTCTCGGGGCGGGAGCCGACTCGAGGACTGGAGTTGGGAGCCACGTCGATTCGGTCGGCCGAGCCGTCTCGAAGATTCCGTGTCGGAACTCGTTGAGCCCCATCATAGATCGGACACTCACTAATCTGAAACAGGTGCAATATATGCAATAGGTGCTGAAGTCACAAACAGCAGCTAACTAAGAATAGTTACAACAGATGACTTAGGTACAATTTGTATTGTCTGTGTTGGTTGTATAGTAGTAGAGTAGACTAGTCTAGTAAGTAGGGCGGGAGAAAGGACATCCCGTACTCGAACTCTGAGACGCCGTTCAACTCGAGTGACAGTTCCGGTCCGTCGGTCGCGACCCTGAGAGGGACCCCCCGGTCTCGTTTGTTTCCTCCCGTAGTCGACGGCTGGAGCGGTCTCGAGGGGAGTCGTTCCGATCGAACGCGGCGGTCGGAGGGGACACACCCCCCTCGCGTTTGTAACGCCGAACGGGCGTGGGGGTTCTGTTCGGTTACACACCTCCGTCGCGGCTGTAAATACCCACTCTCAGCGAGAAAAGCGGGCGATTTTCGGCTCTCAGCTCGAGCCCACCCACCTGTTCGCCGTTACATCCGCGAGGGGGGTGTGTGTCCCGAGCGAATCGGACGACATCATCCTAAAACGCCGATATGACGATCCCTGACCTCTCGAGCAACGATACACGATTTCAAGCTCCGGGTTACCGTCTCGGTCGGAAGAGCCGTCGGTGGTTTCCGCGGGGGAGACGCGCTGGGAACCAGTTACATCCGCGAGGGGGGTGCCCGTCGAACGGTCCCACGCTCCGAACGTCTCCTCACAAGCGCGAGGCCGGCGATATCGGCCGTCTCTTTTAACCCTCCGTATCTGTCCTGCTGAAGCCACCACGCGGGCGGTTTACATCCGCGACCGATCTCCATACCTTTATTTCAGTTCGGTCGGAAGGCACGGTGTACTGCAATGTCCGCGAACGACGACCGCGATCCGCTCTTCCGATACGACGATCCGATCTTCGCCGACGAGCGGCTGCTCGAGATCACGCACCTGCCCGGCCCGGACCGGATCGTCGGTCGCGACGAGCAGATGCAACGCGTTGCGGACGCCCTGAACCCCGCGATATTCGGCAGCGAGCCAAACCACCTCTTCATTTTCGGCAAGACCGGAACAGGCAAGTCCCTGATCTCGAGGTCGGTGGCAAAGCGGGTTATCTCGGAGGCCAAACGCGACGACGTCACGGTCAACTACGACTTCATCGACTGCGGCGAACAGAACACCGAGGCCTCGATCGTCAAGACGATCGCCCAGTTAGTCAACGACCCCGAGCAAAGCGGGATCACTGTTCCCGACCGCGGGCTGGGAACCGGCGACTACTACAAACGGCTCTGGCAGGCCGTCGATCGCTGTACGGACGTCACCATCGTCATTTTGGACGAGATCGACATGCTCGAGGACGACGAGGTGCTCCGAAAGCTCTCGCGCGCGGGTGAGAACCGCCGGATCTCGGACTCGAGCATCGGGATCATCGGTATCTCGAACAAGATCGACTTCCCCGATCACCTCTCCGAACGGGTCAAGTCGAGCCTCTCGCGAGACGAGCTCGTCTTCTCGCCGTACGACGCCAACCAGCTCGTCGAGATCCTGGAGAAGCGCCGCGACGCCTTCCACGACGGGGTGCTCTCGGGCGACGTGATCCCGCTGACGGCCGCGCTCGCGGCCCAGGAACACGGCGACGCGCGCAAGGCGATCGATATCCTCCGGAACGCGGGCCGCATCGCGAAAAAACAGAACGACAACCGCGTAACCGCGGATCACGTCCGCGACGCCAAGGAGAAGACCGAGGCCGACCGGTTCAACGAACTCATCGAGGGCTCGCCCCAGCAGGCGAAGGCGATCCTCTACTCGCTGACGATTCTGACCGAGAACAGCACCGAAAAGGAGTTCCCAACGAAGATCATCTACAATCAGTACAAGGAGGTCGCCCGTCGGCTGGGCTTCGACGTCCTCTCGGAACGGCGCGTCCAGGAGATCCTCCAGGAGCAGAACTTCCTGAACGTCATCCAGTCCGAACGCGAGGGTCGAGGGCGCGGCCGTGGTGCCCACGCGAAACACCGCCTGCTCGAGAACCCCGTCATCGTCAAGAAGGTCCTGCTTCGGGACTCGCGGCTGGCCCCGCTCGAGGACGGCTCGTAGGTGCGAAATTCGCGGTCGTCCGCTCCCGTGTCCTCGTTTTCCCATCGGCCGACGCACTTTCCGGTCGCCGTTCGCCGGGACCGCGGTAGCTTTCTACCTCGCTTCCTCAGTGGCGGTATGCACAGCGTCGACGCGGCCGGACTCGGGATCGGTGACGGGTATCCGACCCGAATCATGGGTGTGTTGAACGTCAGCGAGGAGTCGCCGTACGATCCGAGTGTCTACGACGACCCCGGCGAGGCGGCCCAGTACGTGGACGAGGAACTGATCGGCGAGGGCGCCGACATCGTCGACGTCGGCCTCGAGTCGGCGAACAAGCGCCTCGAGGTGCTCTCGGCCGAGGAGGAACTCGAGCGGCTCCACGTCGCCTGCGAGACGATCGATCGCGTCGAGAGTGAGGCGATCTTCTCGATCGAGACCCGGTACCACGAGGTCGCCGACGCGGCCCTCGAACGGGGGTTCGACATGGTCAACGACGTCTGCGGGTTCGCGGATCCGAAGATGCCGGCCGTCTGTGAGGCCCACGACGCTGCCGTCGGGAAGATGGCCAGCCCGCCCGATCTCGAACGCCCCGGCGCGGTCGAGGAAACCGACTGGGCCGCTCGGAAGTCCCCGGAGTGGGCCGAACGTGCGGAGTACGTCGATCAGGTGTACGAGGCGCTGAAACAGAACGGCCTCACCGACAGAACGCTCGTCGACCCCGCCTTCGGCGGCTGGAGCGAGGCCCAGACCCTCGAGGACGATCGGGAGACGTTCCGCCGACTCGCGGAGTTTCGCTCGCTCGAGCGGCCGATGCTGGTCTCGATCAACCGGAAAAACTTCCTCGGCGACCTCGTGGGTCGGGAGACCGAGGGCCGACTGCCGGCGAGCCTGGCGGCGACCGCGATGGCGATCGAGCGCGGTGCGGACCTCGTCCGGACCCACGACGTCGCCGAGACTCGCGATGCCGCCGTGATCGCCGATGCGTTCGGCGGACGGACCGATTAGCCGGCTACCGATCGAAATCGAGGATCGCTCGAGGACGCGGAACCGAGGGCCGAGGTCGTCCGATCCGAGTCCGTCGCCGCTTACCGCGTTTGACGAGCGGCGTCTGGTCGCCTCGACCGATCACGACGGGAAGATCGACGGTACTCGTCGGCTCCGCCCTCACTCACCCGAACTGGTAAGTCAAGAGAAAGCTTATGTCGGAGGCTCCGAAAGGACGTGATGGACGCCGGGCGGTCTCCCGGGTAGGGGGACTTTGGAGGCGACGCCCGGCCCACAACACGGAATTATTGTGACGTCACGTCGACCAGTGACGACGCCGGTCTCCGTCGAGCGCACGGACACACACGCCGTCAGTGGAACGCACGGACACATACGCTGTCAGTGGAACGCACAGACACATATGCTGTCAGTGGAACGCACAGACACATACGCTGTCAGTGGAACGCACAGACACATACGCTGTCAGTGGAACGCACAGACACATAC
>PWMF01000086.1 GCA_003559215.1 Natrialbaceae archaeon | reverse complement strand
GAGGTGGGTCCGCATCCGTCCCCAGCCGCGGTTTCGGTACGCGCTGATCGGCCAGACGAGGAGCGTCGAGAGCACCGCACCGAGCGCGACGACCGCCAGGCTGAGCTGGACCGTCGCCGTTTCGTACCACGATACGCTCTCGTAGGGAGCCGCGGGCGCATCCATGTAGAGGGTCCCGTCCTCGATGGCCAGCGTCGAGGTCAACATCGCGTCGTCCTCGTCGGGATCGGGCGCGAAGACGCCGGGCTCGAGTTCGACCCAGCGTGTCTCGCCGCCGACCAGGGGCGATCCCAGCTCGAGGTATCCTTCGTCGGTCACGGAGACGCGGTAGGCGTCGGCGAGCCCGACGAGCCTCTCGGGGCTCGTCTGAAACGCGGTGGTCCGGTACTCGCCCTCGTAGGCGTCTGCGCGGTCGGCGGTGGTCGGGTCGGGCTCGAGGGTCGACTCCTCGCCGTCGAAGCGCTGCTCGATGAACCCGTCGAGTACGTCCGCCAGCCCGGTACCGGTGCCGGCCGTGTTGAAACTCACGTAGAGCGCGACGTCGTGCTCGGGGAACAGCGCGAACAGCGTGTTGAAGTACTCGGTGCCGCCGGTGTGCCAGGCGAGCTCCTCGCCGCCGCGCTCGCCGAGCATGTAGCCGTAGCCGACGCCGCCGACGTCGGGGTGATTCGTCGCTCGCTGCTCGAGCATCGCCTCGGCCGACTCGGACTCGAGGACGCGGTCGTCCTCGAACGCGCCGTCCTGCAGCGCCGCGATCGCAAAGTTCCCCATATCGGTCGCCGTTGCGCTCATCGAGCCTGCGGGGGGAACGCCGACGATGACGGGGTCGTCCGTCTCGAACCCGTCCTCGGTCGGGACGTGACCCTGCGAGACCGGCTCTCGGTCGTCGGGAACGGGTTGCTCGATCGTCGCTCCCTCCATCGCTAGCGGGTCGAAGACCTCGCGTTCGACGTACTCCTCGAACGGGTCGTCGAGGGCCTCCTGGACGACTAGAACCGCGAGCCCGGTGCCGTGGTTCGAGTAGGCGACCGTCTCGCCCGGCGGTCTGACGTGGGCGGGCAGCTCCCGCTCGAGTTTCGGCTCCCAGTCGGCGGCTTCGTCGTAGTCGTCGACGAACAGTCCCTGGAGGCGATCCTCGTAGCCCGGGGTGTGGGTCCCGAGGTGCTCGAGGGTCACCTCGTCCTCGCCCTCGACGGAGTAGTTCTCGAGGTAGGTACCGACGGGTTCGTCGAGTTCGAGGTCGCCGTTCTCGACGCCCTGCATCACCGCGGTCCAGACGGTCAGTTTTCCGACCGAGCCGACCATGAACGACGTCTCGTTCGGGTCGACCGGGGTTCCGGCCGCGGCGTCGGCGTTGCCGTACCCCTCGGCGTGGACGAGTTCGTCGTCCTCGACGACCGCGACCGACGCGCCCGCGACGTCGTGTTCGGCCATCGCACTCTCGATCAGCCGATCCATCTCGGTGCCGACGACCTGGTCGCCCGCGGTCGACTCAAGAGCGTCGCCCGTCGACGGTGAGACGTGGCCGGCGTCGTCGAGACGATCAGCCGCGGCGTCGCCGGACTGAGCCACGACCGTCCCGGCGACCGGGCCGACGAGTCCGTTTACCAGAAGCACGCAGACGATTCCCGTCAGTATCGCCCCTCGAGCCATAGCCTACGAACGTCGGCTCTCGAGAAAACGATACGGGTGGCCCAACTCAGATCTCGACGGCGCCGATCCACCGATCCTCGCCGTGGACCGGGCAAAACGACTCGTGGTTCCGCTGGCAGTTCGGATCCATACACCAACCGCACTCGCAGACGCGCTGCAGGGACCGGTCCGGGATGGTCCGTCTGCAGAGGGTACATCGGACACGCATGGGACACAGTATGCTATGTGGTACCATATTTGTGTCCACGTTCAGCAAGCGTTTCATCTCGCCGTTCCAGAGTGGGGTCTCGACGTCGATAGCCAGGAAAAAGCGTCAGCCGTGACAGCGTCCGCTCGCCGACGGGTTTTCGCTGCCGAACGAATTGTGTTTGGTCGACAGGTATAACAGTGCCAAAAATTACAATTCAAAGAAGGTATGGGTACCGGCTATATTTATTACCGACTACCCTGTTTGTCATTGTATGCCACGATCGGCGCTCGATCTCGATCGTCGGGGGTTTCTCAAGGCCGGTGCTGCCGGGACGCTCGCGACGGCGGTCGGGGGGCGAACGCTCCTCGAGCGGGGGGATGCACAGGAGGACGACGTCGTTGATCCGGACGCGGCCGACGAGCTGGTCAAGACGGTCTGTACGCACTGCTCGGTCGGGTGTGGGGTACAGATGGCCGTCGAAGAGGATGCCGTCGTCGGACAGGAGACCTGGGACGATAATCCGATCAACCAGGGCGGGCTCTGCTCGAAGGGGGCGTCGCTCGCGCAGTCGGTCAACTCCGACAAGCGGCTGAAGGAGCCGCTAAAACTCGAGGACGGCGAGTGGACCCAGATGGAGTGGGACGCGATCCTCGAGGAGATCACGGGTCGACTCGACGACATCCGCGAGGAGACCGGCCCCCACGCTACGATGTGGGTCGGGTCGGCCAAACACACGAACGAGTGTGCGTACCTGATCCGGAAGCTGGCCGCCCTCTACGGAACGAACAACATCGACCATCAGGCGCGGATCTGTCACTCGACGACGGTGACCGGAATCGCGAACACGTGGGGCGTCGGCGCGATGACGAACAACAACAACGACATGCGAAACGTCGACGTCAACCTCATCATCGGGCACAACCCGCTCGAGAGCCACCCCGTCGCCTGGCAGCACTTCCAGGAGGCACAGCGTCGCGGGGGGGAACACATCGTCGCCGAACCGCGGTACACGAAGACAGCCGCCGCGGCCGACGACTACTACCAGTTCCGCTCGGGGACCGACGTCGCGTTCATCTACGGTCTGATCTATCACATCGTCGAGAACGACCTTCACGACGAGGAGTTCATCGAGAGCCGCGTGATGGTCCCGACCTGGGAGGAGTTCCGCGACGACGTTCTCCCCGAGTACGACCTCGAGACCGTCTCGGATATCACCGGGGCGTCCGAAGCCGACCTCGCGGAGCTGGCCGAACGGCTGGCGGCCGCCGACGTCAGCTGCGTCGAGTGGGCGATGGGCGGTACCCAGCACAACAACGCGACGGGCAACGTCCGCGCCTACGCGATGCTCAACCTGGCGCTCGGCCACGCCGCCCAGTCCGGCGGCGGGACGCCCATCTATCGGGGCCACGACAACGTCCAGGGCGCGACCGACCTCGGCGTCGACTCCGGGAACACGCCGGGCTACTACGGGCTCGACGAGGACGCCTGGGAGCACTGGACGAGCGTCTGGACCGAAACCGAGAGCACCTCCGGCGAGATCAGCTACGACGAGCTGGTCGATCGGTTCCACTCGACGGAACTGATGGAAAAGAACGGGTTCACCGTCGCCCGCTGGTTCGAGGGCGTCCTCGAAGATGGTTGGGATATCTACCAGCCCGACCCGCTCCGGGCGGCGGTCTTCTGGGGACACGGCCTCGGCTCGCTCAGCGAGTACAAGCGGGTCCGCGAGGCGGTCAACGAACTCGAGTTTATCGTCAACGTCGACGTCTACCCCAACCAGATTGCCGAACTCGCCGACAGCGACACCGACGTCTACATGCTGCCGGCGGCGACCAACATGGAGGAAGCCGGCAGCGCCACCAACACCGGACGGCAGCTCCAGTGGCGAAACCAGGCGATCACCCCGCGACACAACTCCCGGACGGACTGGGAACTGCTGTGTGACTTCGCCGACGGGCTCGGCTTCGGCGAGCACTTCGACTACGACGAGCCCGAGGACATCCTGCGGGAGATCAACCTGGGCACGCGCTCGATCGGCTACGTCGGCCAGACGCCCGAACGGCTGAAGCTCCACCAGGAGCACGCCGACCTCTTCAGCGTCGAGGACCTCCGGGCCGACCTCGAGGAGGACCATGGGCTGTACGACGAGCTCGACGGCGACTACTACGGCCTGCCGTGGCCGTCCTGGCACGAGGACCATCCCGGAACGCCGATCCTCTACGACGCGTCGCTCCACCCCGCAGAAGGCGGCATGGACTTCCGCGCGAACTGGTGGGACGCGGCGGTCGAGGAGGACGATCCCGAAGTCGAGCCCGAGGACCAGCTCCGGGAGCCGTTCGAGCCGGAGTGGTGGGACGGCGAACTCGAGGGAGTCCCCCAGTACCCGCTGTTCTCGACCGTGCTGCCCGATCCCGAGAACCCGGCTGCGGCAACGCTCCCGGTGGAGTACGCCGAGGACGAGGAACAGTCGGTGGCCGACACCGCCGAGGCGCTGGTCGAGGACGGGTACGACGTCGACCTCGAGCGCTACGCGGAGTTCGACAACCCCCAGCCCGACGCCCCGTGGGGTCGCGGCCGAGCCCGGATGAAAGCCTGGAACCTCGAGGACGAGATCCCGGTCCACCGCGAGCCCGCGATCACGCCGCGAGCGGAGCTCGTCGAGGACTACCCGTGTAACGAGCGCGTCGAGGACCACTGGCGCGTCGAACTCGACAACGAACGGGTCCAGCAGGACAACATCGACGCCCACGAGGAGTACGACCTGGTCCTCACGTCGGGCCGACAGGTCGAACACCAGGGCGCCGCCGCCCAGACCCGCAGCACGCTCGGCACGGCCTCGCGGTCGCCGATGATGTACCTGGAGCTCCACCCCGAGGTCGGCGACAACCTCGGCGTCGAGGACGGTGACTGGATCGTCGTCGAGACGCCCCACGCCGAGATGGTCGTCCAGACCAACGTCACCGAGCGCGTCGCCCCCGATCACGCGTTCGCACCCTACCACTGGAGCGGCATCCTCGAGGGAGAGAGTATGTTGGAGAACGTCCCCGAGGGTCTGGGACCGCTCGTGATCGGCGAGTCGATCAACGCCGGGACGGCGCCGGCCTACGACCGCGAGACCCAGATGCAGGAGACGAAGGTGACGCTGTGTCGCGTCCGGGTGGCCGACGACGACGAGATCCCGGAGCTGTCGGATCGGCAGCTCCAGTGGCAAGAACAGCGCATGAACCGCCACAAGCGATAGGTGAAACTGATGAGCACACACCAATCAGACGGAGGAACGGCCCGGGTAATCCCGAACTGGGAGTCCTGTATCGACTGCGGCGCCTGCGAGGTCGCGTGTCAGCGAACCTGGGATCTGCCGCCCGAAAGCGACCGGATTCAGGTCGTCGCGCTCGCCCATGGCACGGACGACGAGACGAACAAGCCGATGCAGTGTTACAACTGCGCCGAAGCTCCCTGCGTCGAGGTCTGCCCGACCGACGCGCTTCGGTTCCGTGACAACGGCACCGTCCGGGTGGACGCGGGGATGTGTATCGGCTGTCACTACTGCGGCGTCGGCTGTCCGTTCGGCGCCCCCCAGTATCCCAACGCCGAGGTCCCCGAGGCCGAGGAAGCGTCGCCGCTGGGCGCCCGCGGGAACGGCCTGATGGACAAGTGCACGACCTGTGAGCCCCGCCAGGAGCAGGGTCTCGAGCCCGCCTGCTCCTCGGAGTGTCCGACCGACGCGTTGCTGTTCGGAACGCCCGACGAACTCTCCGAGAAACTCGAGGAGGACCACGTCTCGACGCCGTTCAACGACGAGGCTGCACGGATCGTCTTCGGAGACGACGCGGACGAAATCGTGGGGGAGTGATACACGATGGCAACAGAAATCGCGTTCGAACTTCCGTACACGGAGTGGAACTGGCGAATCGGCGTCTACGTCGCCATGATCGGGATCGCGGGCGGCGCGTACCTGACCGGATACGTCGCGGACCTCCTCTCGGCGAGGAGCAACGCGAGCGAGCACGGCCGGATCGCCAAGTACGGCTACCTCGTCGGACTGCTCGGACTGGCGATCGGACCGCCCGTCCTGCTGTCACACCTCGCGACGCCGTTCCGGGCGATGCTGATCCCGCTGACGATGACGAACCTCGGGTCGTGGATGGCCATCGGGTCGTACATGCTGCTCGGGTTCGGGCTGGGCTCGTTCCTGATGTTCGCCTGGGTGGCGTTCGGACGGAACCGACCGCACTCCCCGACCGTAGTCGAGGGGAGCGAGGGAACGCTCGCGGCCGACGGCGGGCAGGACATCGCCTCCGACGGCGGAGCCGAGGACGGACCCGCCAGGGCTGCGACGGGCGGTACGACCGGCGGGATTCGGGGCATCCTCAACCGTATCGGGCTCCTGGACCGGATCGACGCGCTCGCCGACTACACTCGCCCCTCGGAGCCGATCCGCCTCGCGCTCGGGGGCGTTTTCGCGATCTTCGCCGCCGGCGTCCTCGTCTACTCGGCGATGGCGTACGGCTCCGGGGCGACCGAGCGGGTCGCGCTGTGGAACAAAACGTTCCTGGTTCCGGTGCAGATCTTCGGCGGACTCGGCGCGGGGCTGGCCGTCTCCGTCGGGCTGGCGGCGGTCGCCGATCGATCGGTCAGCAGGACGATCCAGAACTACGCGCTCGGCGCCGCCGGACTCCTCGCGGCGACGCTGGTGGCGGTGCTCGCGACCGTCTTCTTGCTACCGGAGCAGGTTCCCGCAGCCGAGCCGGCTGTACAGAACCTGCTGACCACCCACGCGACGCTGTTCGTGGGCGTCGCCGTAATCGCCGGACTGGTCGTGCCGATCTTGCTGTCGGTCGGAACGGTCGTCGGCCGGCGCCGCGATGCGCTCTCGACGACCGCCGCGGCGGCGACCTACGCCCTGGTCGGACTGCTGGTGATCGCCGGCAAGGTCGCCCTCGCGCTGGCGTACCTGCTCGCCGCCGAGTTCACGCCGATGCCGCTTCCGGTGTGATGGTCCACCGAGACCGCGGCTCGTAATCGAGTCGCGCTCCGTTCTCGACCGCTCGCGAACCGGCGAGTCGTACGGTCTGCTGCACCGAGTTCCCGAACGACTGTGAGCCGGCCTGTGGTCGCTCCGGAACTGACGGGGAGGAGTCAGCATCAGTCGCCACCCGAACAAATAGGAAACCCGTCGCCGTAGTACTCGACGATGACGCCCCCTCGAGACGACTGGAATGCGGCCGCCTACGACGACGACCACTCGTTCGTCTACGAGTACGGGGCGGACCTGCTCGAGGTCCTCGAGCCGGCCGCCGGCGAGCGCGTGCTCGACCTCGGCTGCGGAACGGGGCAGCTGACCGCGGCGGTTAGCGACGCGGGCGCGACAGCCGTCGGACTCGACGGCTCCGCCGAGATGGTCGCGGCCGCCCGCGAAACCCACCCCGACTGTTCGTTCGTTCACGCCGACGCGACGACGTTTGCTGCCGACGAGCCGTTCGATGCCGTGCTCTCGAACGCGGCCTTACACTGGATCGACGACCAGGATGCCGTCCTCGAGACCGTTCGGGACGCGCTTCGGCCGGGCGGTCGCTTCGTCGCGGAACTGGGCGGAACGGGCAACGTCCGAGCGATCGTCGACGCGCTCGAGGCTGAACTGATCGACCGCGGCTACGACGCTGCCCACCCCTGGTACTTCCCGTCGATCGGCGAGTACGCGCCGCGGCTCGAGGCTCACGGGTTCGAGGTGCGCTCGGCAGAACTGTTCGACCGGCCGACGGAACTCGAGAACGGCGCGGACGGCCTCGCGAACTGGATCGAGATGTTCGGAGACGAGTTCTTCGAAGACGTGTCCGACGCCGAGCGCGACGCGATCGTCGAGGGTGTCGAGGACCGACTCCGCCCAGAGCTGTTCCGCGATGGCTCGTGGGTCGCCGACTACCGCCGGCTTCGCTTCGTTGCGGTTGCGAACGCTCTCACGTAGGAATAGTTGAGAAATCAGAAGGTGGCTTGTGCGAAACAGTCACCTATTGCAGCTATTCCTGATTAGGCAACTACCGACGAGACGATCAGATACCCAACGTAGACGAGGAGAGCGAGCACGGCCAGCGAGACGATCGTGCTCACGACCCACGTCACGAGCCCGAACACGAGCGCGATAAGCTCGAGAACGAGCCAGAGGACGACGATGCCGGCGACAGCGAGGCCGACGATCCGCAGTGGACGCGTCATACCCGGAATTACTGCGCGATCCGATATGAGTGTTTTCGCCGACCGGCGAACCACGCTAGTCAACCCTATCGGCTCGAACGACTGACGAAAGCGAACTCGACCCGGTTCCGGGACGAGTCGACAGCTCGTTCCAATCATCCCATATAGTTCCAATACATTATTTAATACAGGTAGGACGGATTAAGCTGACCACAGAGGTAGCGCTACTGACTCGTTTAGTAGTTACCTATTACACCTCTTCTTCGGAGCGGTTTCTCACGAGAAGTCGATATACGATAGAGTATGGTTGAGACAAGAACCGTTCCGGAACGAAGCCGACAAGGGAGAAACCGAATGTATACCCTTCTATTCCGAGCAGTAGTCTAACATCTTTCCGATAGTTAGATATAAGTACCTATTTACCGATAGTTCTCGAGTCGGTTGGCGAACCCGAAACATCGGTGCGTCGATCGCTCGATTTTCTCAAGGGGACGGAGCCTGCCGATTACACACCAAACCCACTCCGTCGTGTGGGGCGGGAGCGAGGCCTCGGCCGGGTGACGAACCGCTACGTTCAAGCCCGCGATCGAGAAAGCGTCCCTATGCCCGAATCGAACGAGATCGAGCAGCGAATCGGCGACAGCGGCGTCGTTGCAGTGCTCCGCGGAATCGACGAGGACCGGATCGTCCCCGTCGCTCGAGCGATCCACGACGCCGGGGTCGGCGCGATCGAAGTGACCGCCGATGGGACCCGCGTCCGCGAGAAGGTTGCAACCGTCGACCGCGAACTACGCGACACCGACGCCGTCGTCGGTGCGGGAACCGTCCTCGACGCCGCGACGGCCGAGTCGGTCATCGACGCCGGTGCGACGTTCGTCCTGGCACCCGACTGCAACCCCGACGTGATTCGAACGTGCAACCGTCACGGCGTCGTCTCGATCCCTGGCGTCACGACGCCGACGGAGGCCGTGACAGCGATCGAGGCCGGTGCTGACGTCCTGAAAATGTTTCCGGCGACGACCGTCGGTCCCGACCACGTCGGCGCACTGCAGGGTCCGCTCGGAAACGTTCGCGTCATGCCGACTGGCGGCGTCTCCGCCGACAACGTCGCGTCGTTCTTCGACGCGGGAGCCTTCGCCGTCGGCGTCGGTAGCGCGATCGTCGACTACGACGCGATCGCGGACGACGACATGGATCGGGTCCGCGAGACCGCCGCCGAGTTCGTCGCTGCGGTCGAGTTGGCTCGGTCGGCGTAAGCGCGCCTCTGTTCGAGGCATGTACCCACTTCTTCGATCGGCGCAGCGCGCTCGAGCGAGTCGCGGACGACCTCGAACGGGTGTACAGACGCGTGCGACCGGATTCGGGGACGCGTTCGCGGGCACCGAAACGCGATCGCCGGCTTCAGCGCAGCGATCTCCGTTCACGGCCCTAATTCTATACATCCATATGAATGTAAACCGTCTCGGTCGGTAGCAGTTGCAGGAAACACGATATATTAGATTTTTGTTAGGCCCTGGAAAGGCCGAGGAGCGCTGGTACCGGTGTCGGCAGGAACTGCGTCTCGGCCGTCGTCCGAGGCAGCAGGTTCGCCCGAGCGTTCGGGATATCAAACGCTTTGGCACCGTGCTCGAGAGCCCCTGTATGGACTACTGGTCGTCGCCGACGAAACGCCGCTGGCTGCTGTGGGGGGTTCTGGCCGTCTCCTTCCTGCTGGTCAACGTCTACCGGCTCTCGACGGCCGTTCTCGCCGACGACCTGATGGCGGCGTTTCGGACGACCGGCGGGCAGCTCGGCACGCTCCACGCCGTCTTCTTCCTCGTCTACGCCCTGATGCAGCTTCCGACGGGTGTTCTCGTCGACCGGATCGGTCCCCGACGAACGGCAGCAGTCGGTGCGGTGACGATGAACGCCGGCGCGCTCTGGTTCGCGCTCGCGGAGGGATACCCGTCGGCGCTGGGCGGTCGGCTAGTGGTCGGGCTTGGCGGGAGCGTGATCTTCGTCTGTATGCTGCGGTTCTGTGCCAGCTGGTACCGCGTCGACGAGTTCGGCACGATGAACGGGCTGAGCTTCGCCGTCGGCGGCGTCGGCGGCGTGCTCGCGACGACGCCGCTGGCCGTGCTGGTGGACGCGACCGGCTGGCGAACCTCGCTGTCGATGCTCGCAGCTGTCGGACTGGTCGTCGCCGCCGTGACGGCGCTCGTCGTCCGGGACTCGCCGGAACGCGCGGGGTTCGAACCGATCGAGGGAGTTCCCGAGCAGTCCCGGCTCACGCTGGGGGAGATCCGGACCCACGGCTCCACCGTCCTCCGCGATCGGTGGACGTGGGTCGTCAGCGTCCTGCTGTTCTGTACGGGCGGCGTGAACCTCACGCTGTTCGGCCTCTGGGGGATCCCCTACGTCGTTCAGGTGTACGATACCTCGGTGACCGTGGCATCGCTGTGTACGCTGCTCGGCGGTGTCGGGAGCGCGGTCGGCCCACCGGCGTTCGGCTGGCTCTCCGATCGCCTCGAGCGTCGAACCGAGTTCGTCCTCGGCGGCGGGCTCGTCTACACCGGTGCGCTCGCATTGCTCGCGATCGTCGGCGACCCGCCGCTCGCAGTCGTCGGAGCGGTGTTCTTCGTCGCCGGTGCGTTGCTGGGGACGTTCGTCCTCACCTATCCCCTGATCAAGGAGCGCCACTCGAGCCGAGCGAGCGGGATCTCGCTGGGCGCGATCAACGGCGCCTCGTTCTTCGGGGCCGCCGTCTTCCCGACGGCGATGGGGTGGGTGCTCGACGCGTACTGGACCGGCGAGTTCGTCGGCGGCGTCCGCGTCTACACGGTGACGGGATACCGAGTCGCGTTCGGGATCGCCGCCGTCGCTGGGCTCGTGACGATCGGCTGTGCGGTCTGGCTTCACCGTCGAGCCGACGCCGTCAACACGTAGGTGGGTCCGCTCGAGAATCAGGCGTCGTAAGCTTCCTGAGCGAGGCGGTGGAGCTTGTGGACGGTGTGCTCGTTCGGTCCGAGCTGGGCCTGTGCGAGCGCGCCGGTCCGCAGTCCCGCCCACTGGCGCTCGACGAGTTCGAAGTCCTCCTCCTGGAGCTGGCGGCTCGTACGGACGAACTCGCGCTCCTCCTCGGTGAGGTCCCCGTCCCGGAAGTAGTAGTCCGCGATCAGTCGGAACCGGCCGGTGTCGATCGGGTCGATGATGTAGGTGCCGTAGCCGTCGGCGGTGCCGTACATGTTGACCGTGAAGTTCGGCCAGAAGTAGTGGAACTGGGCCTCGCGCTCGTCGTGGATCCGGAGGTCGTCCTCGATGTCCTCGTCGTGGGTGTAGTGGAGCACCCAGTGGTAGTCGTTGACCTCGAGTTCGGAGTCGGTGAGTTCGATCCCCTTGATCCAGTCCTGGTGGTTGGCCTGGCAGTGGTCGCACTCGGAGTAGTTACCCGCGAACACCTTCCAGTTGCACTCGACCTCCGAGACGACCCGACAGCCGTGCTCGTACTCCTCGAGGGGCAGCGACTCGAGCCGCTCTTTTAACACGCCAGCCTGCTCTGTCAGCGGCATCGGATCGTCGCTCAGATTGACGAAGTAAAGCGGCCCGATGCTATCGATGTGGACCGACTCGGCGTGCTCGAAGTCGGCCGGGTCGACGCGGCCGGGATCCGTCATCGACGTCTCGTCGACCACCGACGATCCGGTTCGAGCCGAGAAGTTCTCGAAGGCCCTCACGTCGCCGTCGTTCCCGCGAACGACGACGAGGTCGCGACCGCCGACGCTCCGGGTGAAGAACTGTCCCGGTTCGTCGATACAGCTGGCGTGGCCGGCGTACACCCAGTACCGCCCGAAGA
Source organism: Natrialbaceae archaeon (assembly GCA_003559215.1). Classification (GTDB taxonomy): domain Archaea; phylum Halobacteriota; class Halobacteria; order Halobacteriales; family Natrialbaceae; genus Natronococcus. Next base: position 35,355 of record PWMF01000086.1, on the reverse strand, counting down.
TCTTGTCCTTCTCCATCTCGAAGGTCTCGGGTTCGGTGAAGTACTTCGCCGGCAACGCGTTCGACTTTTCCGTGATATCCGGGCTGACTGGCTTCGTCCGAGCGTGCTCCCACTGTGTCATACACTCTCTATGATGATCGAGTTCATGAAAGAAGTTAACTAGGTATATAGCGCCCATTTATATGGGGGTGGTTCCCGACGTGCCGGCAGCGGGATCGCTCCAGTCTCGAGTCGCCCGCCGTTGCTCGCGTCCGTCGAGCCCGTATCGCCGGCAGCGCCGCGACTCGAGTTCTGGATCCCACTGGTCGAACGACCGCCGTTCCCGACGGTACTGGGTACGATCGTGGTCGCAGCCGAGAAGAGGTCGTTCGGGCGGTCGTCTTCGCAGTGTAGGACGGACGTTCGTCGACAGCAGGACGATCCGGAAGCCGACGCGTCGCCGACCGCGACGGCTACCCGATCAGAACGCGCGCAGGTGGTCGTCCTGCGGTTCGTACAGCCCACCACCCATTCGGATCTCGTGGATCTTCTCGAGCGTCTCGCCGATCGACAGCCCCTGCTCGCTCATCGCCGCCGCGACGGCGCCGATCGGGACGCCGTCCTCGTACTCGGCTTCCAGCTGAGCGACGACGTCCTCGAGCGTGTACACCTCCTTGAGGTCGTCCTCGGTCACCGCGTCGGTGAGGTCGGGCTGGATCCGCGTAAACTCCACGTCGTGACCCGTGACGCTGGAGTGGCGGCGGTAGAACTCGACGATCTCGTTCGGGTCGTCGCCGTGCAGATCGACGTCGCAGTCGGGGCAGCTCGCGGCGTACGCGACCTGTCGTTGCGCGCTCATCGGTCGGCGTCACCTCCCGTTACGAGCTGGTGGAGACTCCCAACGGTCTCGTCCGACTCGAGTCGGGCCTGCGCGGAGGGCTCGTGCTCGTCCCGACGACGTTGGGCCAGTTCGATCAGCTCCGCGCGCCGTCGGCGACTGGTTCGGATCCGTGCGCGCTCTTCCTCGTCGGGGTCGCCGTCCCGGACGTAGTAGTCGGCGATCAGCTGACACCGATCGTCGTCGATCGGATCGATGAGACAAGTCCCGTAGCCGTCAGCGTCGTCGTACACCTCGACCGTGAGGTTCGGCCACAGGTAGTGAACCTGCGCCTCGAGGCCGTCCCCGTCCCGGGTAGACCGGACGAGCCAGTGACGGTCGTCGGTCTCGAGGGCGGCGTCCGACGGCTCGAGCCCCGCGAGCCGGTCGCCGCGGCGGAGACGCTCGAGAGAGGCGCCTGCAACCGTCTTCCAGTTGCACTCGACCTCCTCGACGATCCGTCGGCCGTGTTCGTATCCCTCGAGGGACAGCGACTCGAGTCGATCCGTCATCACGCCGGCCTGCTCGGACAGCGCCGTCGGATCGTCGCTCAGGCTCACGAACAGCAGCGGGCCGACGCTGTCGACGTGAACGTCGTTCAGACCGTTGGTCTCGCAGTCGAACTCCTGGACGTCCTCGTTCTCGAGGTCGGGGTTCAAGCTCGCGTCCTCGAAGCTCTTGGGCGTGCTCCGGAGGTCACCGTCGAGGTCGTATGTCCAGAGGTGGTACGGACACTGGATCCGGTTCCCGCCGCCGGGATCGGTCATCGGCGTATCCTCGACCATCTTGGAGCCGCGGTGGGCGCAGACGTTGTCGAACGCCTTGACCTCGCCGTCGTGGCCGCGGACGACGATCAGCTGTCGGTCGCCGACGGTTCGGGTGAAGAACTGTCCCGGTTCGGCGATACTGTTGGCGTGGCCGGCGTAGATCCAGTGTCTGCCGAAGACCGTCTCCTTCTCCGTCTCGAAGGGATCGGGGTCGGCGAGCTGATTCGCCGACGAGGTGCTCGACTCGTCCGTAACGTTCTCACTCACCGCGGCGGCTTGTGAGTCGTCCCACTGTGTCATATGGCACCACCAACACAGGATATACTGAAAGTCGTTCACCCGTGCTATTGAACACCAATATATACCCCCGAGGAGGTGACGCCTCGAACCGACCCGGTTCTCGAAGGAGTCGAAACCGGCTCGTAGCGCACGAGCCGGGAGAGAACGCTGTATGTGAGGACGGGAGAGAAGAACTCGGTCGACGGTCGCGGATCGGTGTCGATCCGCGAGCGACGCTACGGAACGGCCGACTGCCGATCGCCGGAGTGGGTATCCCCGGCGCGTCGCTCGGATCGGTGCTGGTCGCTGCCGCGGATCCGCTCGGCGATCTCCTCCCGCGACGGCCCCTCCTCCGGCGCTCTCGAGGCGTAGACGCGTCTGACCACGAGATCGATCAGGTCGAGCCCCTCGAGCAGCTCCCGGGTCCGGCCGCGCTCGAGGTCGAGCGCTCGAGAGACGTCGTACAGCGTCATCGACGACTCGACCGCGTCGATCAGTCCCTCGACCTCGACGTCGTCCGGAAGGCCGATCCCGTCCGCGACGAGGGGCCGCTCCGGGATATCATTGGCCGGTTCGGCGGTCCCGTCGGGACGAGCGAGATCAGGCTCCGGCTCCGCGTCGCTCGCGCCGGACTCCGATCCGTCCGCGGGGAGCTGTTCGCTCGAGTCGGCGACCGACTCGGCTCGGTCCTCCGCTTCCGCCGTGTCGTCCACGTCGTATGAGACGGGGTCGTGTACGCCGGCGTCGATCATGTACCGACGGACGGTCTCGGCGGCGACGTCCATCTCGAGGACGTCGGCCATCGCCGCGAACGTCTCGAAGGAATCGTACAGACACCGGAGGTACTCGGCGTCGTCGTACGGCGGTAGCTCCTCGTTGCGCGCGTCCTCGAGGGCCCGCGAGACCTCGGAGTCGATCGCGGACTCCGTTTCGGGTTTGCTCCCGAGTTGGGAGTCCGTCGACACCGGGTTGACTCCGTCCCCGTCGAGGGTTTCGTCCGTCTCGAGCGGTCCGTCGGTCTCGGCCGGTTCTACCCCGGCGTCCGATTCGGCCGCCGAACTCGCCGGCGTCTCGTCTCGAGCCGGCTCCGACTCCTCCTCGAACCCGAGCGCAAACGTTACGACGACGTCGCCGTCGGCGGTTACGCGGGCGTCGTCTCTCGCCACGATGACGTCGTCCGGCGCGTACTCGGCTATCGTGGGGAGTGCCGACGGGGCGAACTCGAGGTGGAGTCCGCCGTCGTCGTCGAGGCGTGCCGCTTCGGGGGCCGTTCCGGATGCTGATTCGGACGCCGTCGCGTCACACAGCGGGGCGACGACGTCGACCGAGACGCTCGGGCCGGCGGAGTCCGCCCGCCCGGAGATCGTCGCGTCGACCTGCCGGATTACGCCGCCGTCCGCCTCGTACCGGTCTACTATTTGGGAGAGTGTATCAACCGAGTCACCGATCCTCATGATTTGCCTACGCTTGGGTTTCGGTTGGGGTAATACTGAGTGGGGAATACTCCGTCCCTTCATATAGGCCGAGTCTAAGCACCCGGAAGCGAACGTGACAATCGGGAATCCGTGAACGAACGAACCGGATCCGACGGGTCGTCCGACCGAGTCCCTCGACCGTCCTCGACGGAGCGACGACGGTCGGCAACGGCATCATGTGGTTGTCGAGACCGCCTGGACGTCCGAAACACTATCTCTCAGTTTTCGTATCGTTCGTTGGACGATTTGAGATGGCGACAGCTATATTTGGTCCCCACCAGCATATCGAGGTGAGTTATGAATACACACGACAGTCTGCCGGCCGAGGCCGACACCGTCGTCGTCGGCGCCGGAATCGTCGGCTGCAGCACGGCGTACCACCTGACCGAGTTCGGGCGCGAAGACGTCGTCGTCGTCGACCAGGGGCCGCTCCCGACCACGGGCGGCTCCTCGAGCCACGCGCCGGGGATCATGTTCCAGACCGCCGAGGACAAGGTGTTGACCAAGTTCGCGAACTACAGCCGCAAGCTGTACTCGCAACTCGAGGACGAGGACGGGAACCAGCTCTACAGCGAAACGGGCGGGGTCGAGGTCGCTCGGACCGACGAGCGGATGGACTTCCTCCAGCGCCGGGTCGAGCACGGCACCGCCTGGGGCGTTCCGGACCCACAGCTCCTCTCGCCGGAGGAGGTCGAAGAGAAGCTGCCGCTGGTCGACAGCGACGTCATCCAGGGCGGCTACTACTCGCCGACCGACGGCCAGGTGTCGGGGGTTAAGGCCTGCGCTGCGCTGGCGAAGGCGTCGATGGATCGGGGCGCGAGGTTCGTCCCCCACACCCGGACCGAGGACGTCGCGGTCGAGGACGGCGAGGTGCAGGCCGTCGTCACCGAACACGGCGACATCGAGTGTAACGAGGTCGTGATCGCGACGAACATCTGGGCGCGCCAGCTGGGCGAACAGCTCGGCGTTCACCTGCCCGTGACGCCGGTCGAACACCAGTACACGATCACCGAGCCCCTCGAGGAGCTCTCGGGCGACCAGGACGTCACCCAGGACCCGGTCTACGAGAACTACCGCGAGGTCTCCGGCGAGAAGGCCGACCGCCTGCTCGCGAATCCCGACCGGCCGATCCTCCGGGATCAGGACAACGCCCTGTACTTCCGGACCCACGGCGACGCCTACGGGATCGGCTCGTACAACCACGAGCCTCTCGTCCCCGACCCACAGGAGCTGGGCGGCAACGAGGAGGGCGGCGAGCAGGGCTCGATCCACGAGTTCTCTGACTACCACCTGAACAACGCGACCCACCCCGATCGGCCCGACAAGGCGCCCCGCCAGGCCAGCGACGAGCTGTTGCCCGCGACCAAGGGGAAGGAACTCGAGCACAAGTACAACGGGATGTTCGCGGAGTCACCAAACGGCCTCCCCGTAATGGGTCCCGTCCAGGAGTACGACGGGCTCTGGACGGCGGCCGCCATCTGGGTCACCCACGCCGGCGGCGCGGGGAGAGCCCTCGCCGAGTGGATGGAGACCGGCGCCCCGAAGCTTCCCGACGGCCGGATCGACCTCTCGCACTGTAACGTCAACCGATTCCAGCCCCACGAGGGGAGCTGGGACTTCGCCCGCGACATCGGCGGCGAGGAGTACCGGATCGTCTACAACATCGTCCACCCCAAGTGGACCTGGACGGACCACCAACGGGACATCCGGCGCAGCTCGGTCTACCACAAACTGCAGGAGCTCGACGCCGAGCTGTGGGCCGAGGCCGGCTGGGAGGAGGCCCAGTGGTTCGATTCGAACGCCGACCTGCTCGCGCGGTACGGCGAGGACGTTCCCGACCGGGACGGCTGGGAGGCGAAGTACTGGTCGCCGATCGAGGGCGCCGAGTCGCTACACGTCCGCAACGAGGTCGGCATCCACGACATGACCTCGTTCAACAAAATGGAAGTCAGCGGACAGGGTGCCGGCGAGTTCGTCCAGTACCTCTGTACCAACGACATGGACATCGACGTCGGCCAGGTGCGCTACACCCTCATGTGCAACGAGGAGGGCGGCGTGCGCGCCGACATCACCGTCACCAGGACCGACGAAGACCGGTACCTCGTGCTCACCACCGGCCGGGAGGTCGGACAGAACCACGTCGCCTGGGTCAAGAAACACGCCCCCGAGGACATCACGGTCAGGGAGGTCACCTCCGAGCTCTCCTCGTTCGTCCTCACTGGGCCCAACGCCCGCGACGTGTTGAGCGAGGTGACCCGCGCGGACCTCTCGGACGAGGCCTTCCCCTACTTTACGTCTCAGGAGATGTTCGTCAAGAACGTCCCCGTGCGGGCGCTGCGGGTCTCTTACGCGGGTGAACTCGGCTGGGAGCTGTACACGCCCAGCGAGTACGGCGGGCAGCTCTGGGAGCACCTCTGGGAGGCCGGCCAGGACCACGACCTCCGGCCGTACGGCAACGGCGCGCTCGACTCCCTGCGCATCGAGAAGGGGTTCCGGCTGTGGGGGGAGGACCTCCACACCGAGCACAATCCCTACGAGGCCGGATTGAGCTTCGCCGTCGACCTCGAGACCGACTTCATCGGCAAGGAGGCGGTCGTCGAGGCCGCCGAGGGCGAGCGGATCGATCACAAGGTGGCCTGTCTGACCCTCGAGGACGAGGACGCGGTCGTCTTCAAGAACCGGCCCGTCCTCGACGGCGACGAATCGCTGGGGTACGTCCACAGCGCCGAGTACGGCTACACCGTCGGCGCCTGCGTCGCCTACGCCTACCTCCCACCGGAGTACGCCGAGCCCGGCACCGAGGTCGAGATCCTCCACGAGGGCGAGCGCTACGCGGCGACGGTGCGGGACGGACCGCTGCTGTAGCTCCAGCCTCGAGCGTTTTTTATCCGCTATCGATGCGTAGTGGCGTCTCTAAAATCTCGAGTGCGACCCGCTCGACACAGCGCGATTCGAAACGGCCCGGAACTGAACCGTACGCCACCGGACCGATGCTATGGGAGTGGAGGCGTGGAAGAACGACACGCCCCCCTTCGTATGGCAGCGACACCCCTCAACAGGTGTCACCTCGACATTGACATCCGACCTCAAAGAACGTGCAGGTGGAATACTTGTGGTGTTTATCCCGCAAGCGAGATTTCGCGAATCGCGGTCCAGAAGCTGTCTCGGCGATGAAACGTCGAACATCGCCCCCGAGGATTCATTGTGTTCCCGGGAGAGCAATCGGTAGCGCTGCAGCCGACGGTCGACGCCTCGCGGAGCGACGTCGCGGGCGCTCACGGGTCGCGCGGACGTCGGCGGTCGCAGCGAGGACCCACCATGACAGAGATCATCGACGGAAACGAGGTCGCGGACGGTATCGAATCGGAACTGGAATCCTGCGTCGAGACGCTCGAGTCGGCCGGCGTGACGCCGGGGCTGGCGACGGTGTTGATGAGCGACGACGAGGCGAGCGAGACGTACGTCTCGATGAAACGCCGGGCGTGTGCGGAGCTCGGAATCGAGAGCGTCCACGCGGAACTCGATCCGACCGAACCGACGGAGACGCTGCTCGAGCAGATCGACGACCTGAACGCGGATCCCGCGGTACACGGGATTCTCGTACAGCTGCCGCTGCCGGACCACGTCGACGACCGGGCCGTCCTCGAGCGGATCGAGCCGACGAAGGACGTCGACGGCTTCCACCCCGAGAACGCCGGCCTGTTGGTCGCCGGCGAGCCCCGATTCAAACCGTGTACGCCCCACGGTATCCAGCGGCTGCTGGCGGCGGCCGACGTCGAGACCGAGGGGAAAGACGCCGTCGTCGTCGGCCGATCGAACATCGTCGGCAAGCCGATGGCGAACCTGCTGATCCAGAAGGCGGATGGCGGGAACGCGACGACGACGGTCTGTCACTCGCGAACGGCCGATCTCGGCGAAAAGACCCGGGAGGCCGACATCGTGATCGCGGCCGCCGGCTACCCCGAGCTGATCGACGGCTCGATGATCGGCGACGGCGCAGTCGTGATCGACGTCGGCGTCAACCGCGTGGATGCGGACACCGAGAAGGGGTACGAACTCGTCGGCGACGTCGAGTTCGAGAGCGCTAAAACGAAAGCCGACGCCATCACGCCCGTTCCCGGCGGCGTCGGCCCGATGACGATCGCAATGCTGCTCTACAACACGGTGAAGGCGGCGAGCATCCAGGAGGACGTCCCCGTTTCGCTGCCGTAGCCACGGCCGAGATCGTGGCGTCCTCGATCACCCGACGGCCGGATCACAACACGTGTCACCCAACGGACCAGTTGTGGACTGCCGAACAACGCTTCCGCTTCGTACCCGGTATTCGGCCCACGGCGCCCGGATCGCACGTCGCGTTCGATCACTCACCGATGCACTTATCATACCCACTGTACCACGGTGTGGTATATGAGCACAGACAACCCGCCTTCGAGCGCCGAGACGGTGATCGTCGGCGCCGGGGCGGTCGGGTGCAGCATCGCCTACCACCTGACCGAACTCGGCGCCGACGACGTCGTCGTCCTCGACAAGGGACCGCTGCCGGTGACCGGTGGCTCCTCGACCCACGCGCCGGGGATTATGTTCCAGACGTCCCCGTCGAAGCTCCAGACGAAGACCGCCCACTACACGACTCGACTGTTGAAGGAGGCCGGCGTCTACAACGAGACCGGGGGGATCGAGCTCGCTCGCTCCGAGGACCGCATGGACTTCCTGCAGCGGCGCGTCGAGTGGGCGACCTCTTACGGCCTCCCCGAGCCGGAGCTGCTCGAGCCCGAGGAGGTGACGGAACGGCTACCGCTGGTCGACGAGGAGGAGATCCTCGGGGGGTACTACTCCCCGACCGACGGCCAGGTCGCCGGCACCGACGCGCTCCAGTGGTACCTCGAGACGACGCCGGCGTCGTTCCACGGCCACACCGAGGTGACCGACATCGAGATCGACGGAGGAGAGGTACAGGCGGTCGTCACCGACCGCGGTCGCATCGAGTGCGACCGCTGCGTGCTCGCGACGAACAACTGGGCCTACCAGACCGGGCAGCTGGCGGGCGTCGACCTGCCGATCGCCCCGGTCGAACACCAGTACGTCGTCACCGAGCCGCTCGAGGAGCTTCAGGGCAACGAACAGGCCGAGGACGCCGTCAGCGGGCTAGAGATCCCGGGCGACCGGGAGATTACCGAGTCGATGGCCCAGCCCCCGGACCGTCCGGTCGGCCGGGACCAGGACAACTCGCTGTACTTCCGGACCCACGGCGAGGGGTACGGACTGGGATCGTACAACCACGAGCAACTCGTGGTCGACCCCGACGAGATGGGGTCGAACTCCGAGGAGAGCCAGGCGTCGGTCCACAGCTTCACGGAGAAGCACTGGACGAAGGCGACCCACCCGGACCGTGAGAAGTCGCCGAAACAGGCGTTCGACGAACTGCTGCCCGCGACGGCTGACAGGGAGTTCGACGCAACCGAGAACGGGATCTTCGTCTACACGCCCGACGGGATGCCCGTCCTCGGGGAAACTGCCCAGGTCGACGGCCTCTGGACCGGGCTCGCGATCTGGTGGACCCACTCCGGGGGCTACGGTAAGATCCTCGCGGAGTGGATGGAGACCGGCGTCCCGCGGCTCCCGTCGGGCCCCGTCGACACGAGCGGGATCCACGTCAACCGGTTCGAACCCCACGCGGGCAACAAGCAGTACTTTATGGACCGGGGCGGGATGCGCTACCAGCAGGTCTACAGCATCATCGAGCCCCGCTGGCAGCCGGCCGACCGCCGGGGGCTCCGGACGAGTCCGTTCTATCACCGCCAGCAGGAGCTGGGTGCGGAGTTCTACCAGAGCGGCGGCTGGGAAGTCCCCCAGTGGTACGAGTCCAACGCCGATCTCGTCTCGAAGTACGAGGACCGCATCCCCGAGCAGGACGGCTGGCAGGGGGTCAACCGCTCCCCGATCGAGGGCGCCGAACACCTCCACACCCGCGAGAAGGTGTCGATGTTCGATATGACGACGTTCAGCTCGATCGTGGTCGAAGGCAGCGGCGCCGGCGAGTTCCTCCAGCGGGTCTGTAGCAACGACATGGAGCTCTCGATCGGCCAGGTTCGCTACACCACGATGCTAAACCAGGGTGGGAACGTCCTCGCAGATCTCACCGTCGTCCGGCTCGACGACGAGGAGTACATCGTGACCACCGGCGGCGGGAACTCGCCGGGGATCCACGGCTCCTGGCTCGAGAGCCACGCCCCCGAGACGGTGTCAGTCACGGTCGAGGAGTCCGCGAGGAGTACGATCGGCCTCTGGGGGCCCAACGCGCGACTGCTCCTCCAGCGGACGACCGACGCGGACCTCTCGAACGACGACTTCTCCTACTTCAGCGGGAAGCGGATCTACGTCGGCGACGTGCCCGTGATCGCTCTGCGGCTCTCCTACGTCGGCGAACTCGGCTGGGAGCTGTGGGCGCCAACGGAGTACGCACAGAAGCTGTGGGACACCCTCTGGGAGGCCGGACAGGATCTCGGGGTCCGGCCGATGGGTGCCGGCGCGGTCGAGTCGATGCGCCTCGAGAAAGGGTTCCGGCTGTGGGGGACCGACGTCGATACCGACGTCAACCCCTACGAGGCGGGACTCCCGTTCGCGGTCGATCTCGACACCGACTTCATCGGCAAGGAGGCTCTTGTCGAAGCGAAAGACGAGGGGATCGACAACCGGGTCGCCTGCCTCACCCTCGACGACTCGACCGACGTCGCGCTCGGGGGGCGCCCGGTCACGAAGAACGGCGACGCCCTCGGCTACGTCCAGGCCGGCGACTACGGCTACAGCATCGGCGAGTCGATCGCGTACACCTACCTCCCCAGCGAGTACGCGGAGACCGGCACGTCGGTCCGGATCGAGTGCGAGGGACGGAGCTACGACGCGACGGTTCGGGACGAGCCGCTGTTCGACCCCGGCCGCGATAAAATAATCCGATAGGCCGTCGAGTGCAGACCATGAACGAATCACGAAAACGCGATCCCGAAATCCAGTACGAGGACATCGAACGAGCGCGCGAGCGCCTGACCGACGAGACGGTCGTCAAGCGAACGCCAATCGAGCGATCCACGTCCCTCGAGGAGCTGGTCGATGCGGAGGTCTACCTGAAGATGGAACACCTCCAGTGGACCGGCTCGTTCAAGACCCGTGGGGCGTACAACCGGATCAGCCAGGCCGTCGCCGACGGCGCCGACGAGTTCGTCGCCGCGAGCGCCGGCAACCACGCCCAGGGCGTTGCGCTGGCCGCGACCAGGTGTGACGCGGACTCGACGATCGTCATGCCGAGACACGCCCCCCAGGCGAAGATCGACGCGACTCGAAGCTACGGCGCGACGGTCGAACTCGTCGGCCAGGACTTCCAGGAGGCGATGACCTACGCCAAGGAGTACGCGGCCGACAACGACGTCGAGTTCGTCCACGCCTACGACGATCCGGCGATCGTCGCCGGCCAGGGCACCCTGGGAATCGAGATGCACGAGGACCTCCCGGAGGTCGACACCGTCATCGTCCCGATCGGCGGCGGCGGGTTGATAAGCGGGATCTCCACGGCGCTCGATCACCTCTCCCCAGAGACGCGGGTCGTCGGCGTCCAGGCGACGGGTGCCGAGACCGTCCACGAGAGCCTCGACAAGGGCGTCCCGGTGACGCTCGATGACGTCGACACGATCGCCGACGGGATCGCGACCGGCGGGATCTCCGAGCTGACGCTGGGGCTCATCGAGGCCCACGTCGACGAGGTCGTCACCGTCACCGACTCCCAGATCGCCCGCGCGATCTTGCTCCTGCTCGAGCGGGCGAAGCAGGTCGTCGAGGGCGCGGCCGCGGCGTCGGTCGCGGCGCTTTTGGGCGACGACCTGGACGTCGCGGGCGAGACCGTCATGCCCCTGCTGTGTGGCGGCAATCTCGACATGACGATGCTGCAGACGGTGTTGATCCACGCGCTCACCGGTCGGGGTCAGATTCTGCGCCTCCGCGTGAAGATCGACGACATGCCGGGGAAAATGACGGAGCTCTCGGGGATCATCGCCCACCACGGGGCGAACATCCAGACGGTCCGCCACGACCGAGCCGTCGAATCGTTGAACGTCGGCGAGGCGTACCTCGTCTTCCAGATCGAGACGAGCGGGGTCGAACACGCCGCCGCGATCATCGACAGCATCGAGGCCGAGGGATACGACGTCGAGGACGTCAACCGCGAGTAGCCCGCGAACTCCGTTCGCGGCGAACTGAACGCGATCGAGCAACGAACGACGAACGACCGAGCGAACGGCGAGATTGAGAGATATTACCACTCATGAAAGAGCGAGACAAACTGAGGACGACGAACCGGAGGACCGAACGGCGCAACGATAGACCGACCGACGGGGTCGACCGACTCGAGGAACGGAGGTGATCGAATGGGACGATCGGATCCGACCGCGGCCCTGCGGCGGTTCGCGGACGAACTCGACGTCGCCGTCTTCACGGTCGGCTTCGTCATCGCAGCCGGATCGGTGCTGGCGTTCGTGCTGTGGCCCGGCGCCGCGTCCGAGCGGATGGCCGCCGCGAACGACTTCTTGTGGACCGCCGCCGGCTGGTGGTACCTGGTGGCGATGTTCGTCCTCGTCGCGTTCGTCGGCTTCCTGATCTTCGGCCCGTGGGGCAACATCAAACTCGGTAGCGACGACGAGCGACCGGAGTTTTCCTTCCCCGCGTACTTCGCGATGCTGTACTCCGCGGGGATCGCCGCCGGAATCGTGTTCTGGGGGCCCGCCGAGGCGATCTTCCACTACGACGCGGCGTCGCCGTTCGTCGGCGCCGAATCGCAGTCGCCCGAAGCCGCCGTCGGGGCGATCCAGTACACCTTCTTCCACTGGGGGATCTCCGCCTGGACCGCCTACGTCGTCATGTCGTTGCCGGTCGCATACTTCGCCTACCGGTACGACGCGCCGCTTCGCATCTCGACGGTGATCGCCCCGTGGGTCGGCCTCGAGAACCTCGACGGGCCGCTCGCGAAATCGATCGACGTGCTCGCCGTCTTCGCCACCATCGGCGGCGTCGCGACGACGCTCGGGCTGGTCGGCAGCCAGTTCCTCGTCGGCATCGAGTGGACGACCGGTGCGTCCGTCGGCGACTCCGGGACGATACTGGTGATCACCGGGCTCACCGTCGCGTTCACCATCTCGGTGTCGCTTGGCATCCGAAAGGGGATCCAGCGGCTCTCCTACTTCAATATGGGGCTGTTCGCGCTGGTGACCGTCGCGACGTTCCTGCTCGGCCCCACGACCCAGATTATGTCGATGGGGACCCAGGCGCTCGGGGCCTACATCAACGAGTTCATCACCATGAGTTTCTACACCGGCTCCGGCAACGGCGCCGGGGCCGGCGTCGACGAGTGGGTCGGCGGCTGGACCATCTTCTACTGGGCCTGGTGGTTCTCGTGGACGCCGTTCGTCGGCCTCTTTATCGCGCGGATCTCTCGAGGGCGGACAGTTCGGCAGGTCGCCGTGACGGGTGTGATCGCCTCGACCGGTATCACGGTCCCCTGGTTCGCGACCATGGGCGGCACGGCGATCTTCCTCCAGGAGAGCGGCCAATCGGACATCCTCGCCGTCGTCAGCGAACTCGGCGAAGCCGGCTCGGGCTACCCGATGTTCGAGGCACTTCCGCTGGGTGGCCTGCTGACCGTACTCTTCCTCGTGCTCGTGACGACGTTCCTGATCACGTCGGCCGACTCATCGACGCTGGCGCTTGGCATGCTGACCACGGGCGGGGTCGAGCAGCCCTCGACGATCAACCGCGTCATCTGGGGCTTTCTCATCGGGGCACTGGCCTCGCTGCTGATGGTCACCGGCGGCGTCGACGCGCTCCAGCAGGCCGCAATCATCACCGGCGGCCCGTTCTCGATCATCGCCCTGCTCGCCGTCATCTCGATGATGTCCGCGTTCGGAGCTCGAAGACCGCTGTTCCTCCGCGAGGAGGACGACGTCTCGATCGGCTCGACCGACCTCGAGGGAACCCGGACGGAACCCGAGACCGCGGATCCGTCCGACGACTGAACACGCGTCGCTCGTTCTCCTCGCTCGGTTCTTCCGGCTACAGTAGCCGCTGAAAGTCAGTGCGTATCCAATCGCACGACGCCTGTGCGATTGGTGTGCAAACAGTTTCGGTTGTTACTACGGAAGAAATCGAACCGCTCGAGCGCTACCCGTAGATCGGGTACGCCGCACAGAGTTCGTCGACCCGCGAGGCCACGCGATCGGTAACGGCCTCGTCGTCGGGCGCGTCGAGCACATCGACGATGCAGTCGGCCACGGTCTCCATCTCCGCCTCCTCGAGCCCGCGCGTGGTGAGCGCCGGCGTGCCGACGCGGATCCCGCTCGTGACCATCGGCGATCTGGTCTCGCCGGGAACCGTGTTCTTGTTGACGATGATGCCGGCGTCGCTCAGCAGCGACTCGGCTTCCTTCCCCGTGAGGTCGGGGTGGGAGTCCCGGAGGTCGACCAGCAGGAGGTGTTTGTCGGTGCCGCCGCTGACCAGCGAGAGCCCACGCTCGACGAAGACGTCGGCGAGTCGCTTCGCGTTCGCGACGACCTGCTCGGCGTACTCGTCGAACGCGTCGGTCCGAGCTTCTGCAAAACCGACGGCCTTGCCGGCGACGTTGTGCATCAGCGGGCCGCCCTGTGCGCCGGGGAAGACCGCCGAGTCGATGTCGTCGGCGTACTCCTCGTCGCACATCACGATCCCGCCGCGACCCGCGCGGATCGTCTTGTGGGTGCTCCCGGTGACGAACTCAGCGTGCTCGACGGGCGAGGCGTGGACGCCGGCCGCCACGAGCCCGGTCACGTGAGCGATGTCCGCCAGATGGAGCGCATCGACCGCCTCGGCGATCTCGGCGATTCGCTCGTAGTCGAACTCGCGAGGGTACGCCGACGAGCCGCTGACGATGAGTTCGGGATCGGCTTCGTGGGCCTGTCGCTCGAGTTCGTCGTAGTCGATGTAGCCGGTGTCGGGATCGACCTCGTACTGGTCGACGTCGTAAAGCTGTCCGGAGAAGTTGACGCTGTGGCCGTGGCTCAGGTGGCCGCCGTGGGAGAGCGACAGCGAGAGGATGCCGTCGCCGGGCTCGAGGACGGCGAAGTAGACGCTCATGTTCGCCTGGGTCCCGCTGTGGGGCTGGACGTTGACGTGGTCCGCGCCGAACAGCGCTTTCGCCGATTCGATCGCCTCCTCCTCGACGGTGTCGACGTGCTGGCAGCCGCCGTAGTACCGGCCGCCGGGGTAGCCCTCGGCATACTTGTTCGTCAGCGCGCTGCCCTGGGCCTCGAGGACGGCTTCCGAGACGTGATTTTCCGAGGCGATCATGCCGAGCGTCGACTCCTGTCGGTCGCGTTCGCGATCGATAGCCGTCGCTACGCTCGGTGAGATACTGTCGAGTGGCTGGTCGAACGCCATACTACGAGTAGCGAGAACCCCGAGTAAGTATCTTTCGAGCGTGAGTGTTCAACCACAATACGTAAGGTAATTGATTGTGCGTGGAACGGATGGTGACGAAAGTGGACGTCTCTCCTCGAGCGTAGTCGACAGACGCAACTCACAGAGCGAGAGAACGAGATCGACGTCAGTCGTCGGCAACGGCGGTCCCCTCCCGGTCGTCGGCGACGAGCGACTCGCGCTCGTCGACCGGGGCCTCGGGGTTGGCCCGATCTAGCTCCGCGGGTGCGCCGAGCTGCGTCGCGTCCCGGTTCGGTTTTTCGAGCTCCGTTCGGCCGTCCTCGATAGCGATCTCGTCCTCGAGGTGGAGCTCGATCGCCTCGAGCAGGGCCTCGGCCTCGAGGGGCTGGCCGCGCTCCTTGAGGTCCGCTTCGGTCGCGTCGGCGGGAACGTTGAACGCGCGTTGGGTAATAATCGGTCCCTGATCGAGATCCGTGGTCACGTAGTGGGCGGTGACGCCGGCGATCCGGACGCCCTTTTCCAGGGCCTGGCGGTAGGCCGCAGCACCGGGGAACGCCGGCAGAAGACTCGGGTGAACGTTGATGATGCGATCCTCGTACCGGAAGACGACCTCTGGCGAGAGGATCTGGATGTACCGGGCCAGCGCCACGAGGTCGGTGTCGTACTCCGCGAGCAGCTCCAGAAGCTCGTCCTCGTCCGGTGAGCCGCTCTCGTCGCCGACGTCGTGGAACGGGACGTCGTACTCCGCGGCGAGAGGACGCAGATCGTCGTGGTTACCGACGACGACCCCGATATCCGCGCCGAGTTCGCCGGCCTCATCGGCCTCGAGCAGCGCCTCCAGGCAGTGGCTCTCCTTCGTGACCAGGACGGCGATCGACTGGTCGTCGCAGCTCGAGGGAAAGCGTACCCGAACGTCGACGCCGAACTCGTCGCCGAGCGCCTGTAGTTCCTCGCGCAGGGTCGGCTGCGAGACGCTCATCCCGTCTGTGTCGACCCGGACGTGCATCCGGAAGGTTCCGTCGCGGACGGCCTGATCCAACTCGAGCAGTTCGACGTCGCGATCGTAGAGAACGGCAGTCAGCTCCGCGATCAGGCCCGAATCGTCCTCACCGATGAGGGTGATCTCGGTGCTCTCACGAGTCATCGCTGCCGCCTCCGTTGACCGTCGGCGCTCGCCGGCCGCCGTCGTTGTCGTGGTTGCAGTCGCTCCTCGCCTCGAGGGGCTTGCCTGTGGTGTGACATCTACTACCGTAGTTCCGGTTCGGCGGTAATGAACGTTGGCTCTCCTGAAATCACCGAGAGAGGATGTGCTTCGGAACGCTCGTCGTGTTTGGAATATTATAACTTGTGAACGAACGGGAGTCGCCCAGCGAGGTCGGCACCGATCCGGATGCCGACCGCACCCCCTCCCTCATCGTCGGGACGAGGGAAGACGTAACGATAAACATTCGATGGTTTGTTAATCTATTTCGTCTCGGGCAACCTGAAGAAGTACCTAAGACAATAGATACTACAATCGTAGCTAAGTTTGCATAAATTGTAGCTGCGACGGGTGAGACGATCGGTTCCGAGCGACCGCATTCGCGGCCGAGCGCTGTGGACCCGAGACCGAACTGCCCACCCAGTACGCATATTTTCGTGGTCGACGAACTCCCCCCATGGACACGGACCGGTTGCTCGAACTCGTCCCGCACTACGTCGCGATGCTACTACTGGTGTTTCTCGTGCTCGGGGTCGTACGAACCCTCGTCGGCGACGTCGGCTTCTGGATCGAACTCACGATCATCTTCGTTCTCGTCTTTCTGTACCGGCCTGTCGTCCAGCAGTTGGATATCGCTCCTAGCGCGTGGGAGGAGTGAGTGCGGACCGGGAGCCGCCAGCCGATGACGCTCGACGGTGACGTCCCCCCACGACTGAAGTCGTGGGGTTCCGGTCACAGACGGGGGTCCCACCCGTTGAGGAAGTTCGCGGGTCCGCCAGTCCCTCGGCGACTCGTGTTTTGGGTTGCGCCAGTACGATAGCGGGCTTCATCTACCCGTTTATCGGGCGACAGATCGAGAGCCGTCGAGTGCAATCAGGATGGCGGTGGCCCGGTTCGTTACGCTGTATTTGCGCCACTTCCCGTCCTTTCGTCGCGTGAGAAGCCCGGCCTCAGTGAGCTGGGAGAGTGCATGGCTAATCGCACTGTCGCTCACGTCGAGCAGTGGCGCAAACTCACAGACACACAGTTCCTCATCGGCAGTATGGAGGATGCGAACGATCTTGTATCGCGTTTCGTTGGACAGCGCGGACAGCAGATCGACGTCCGCTTCGAGATCGGGGCCGCCGACGGCCGCATCCAACTCCTCGAGCTCTTCGAGTCGCTCCTGTACCGCGTCGCTGGTACAACTCCCCCGTTCGTCGGTGAGATACCGCTGGAGTCGGTCGGTCGCTGACATACAGATAGTTGACCAACAGGTGAATTAACTCTTTCGCAGCCACGATTGGGTTGCGGTCGACCGGCGACAAACTAGTTTAGCAATTGCTAATCTGATGTTCCAAAAGATTTTCCGAACGTCACAGCGAGAGATCTCCTCATCGAGGGTCACGCGACGGTGATGAACCTGTCGAGATGAAACGTGGCGACGCGATCCGTCTCTCGCCGGAGTCGACCCGTCAGGTTAGAAACGGCGAAAGTGAAAGCACGTTTGTGTTGGTCAGCGCGTCTGCATCCGGGTGTATCACCTCCGCCGAAACGAGCGACGACAACGATTCGTGGGCCACAAACGGCTTTGTCGGCTGATCCGGTCCGGTCAAAATTCGGTTTAGTGTCTATCGAAACGTTTAGATGCATAGTTCTCATTTTGTTCAAATGAGCTCGAGACGATACGGCTGCCAATAACGGTCGACAGGCCAACACACTCGAGACTCGTTTGGCCAATACTCAAACAAACTCATGACCCGGATCAAACTCTACGAAGAAGCGATGTGTTGTTCCACAGGTGTCTGTGGACCCGACCCCGACGATGAACTCGTCAAACTGAGTGCCGCACTCGACCAACTCGAAGACGAATTCGAGACGGCCGAGATCTCGCGTGCTAATATGCAGCACAACATCGACGAGTTCCTCAACACCGAGGAAATCTACGATCTCGTCGAAGAGAACGGTCCAGAGATTCTCCCGATCACGACCGTCGACGGTGAGATCGTTGCCACGGAAGAGTACCTCTCCTACGATGAGCTGGCAGCCGAACTGCGCAGTAGCCAACCCCAGGAGACCCACTAAATGACAACACCCCAAGCGGCGACAGACGCTCGAGACATCGTTGAGCCGAGCGGCGAAGACACGGAGTTCGTCTTTTTTAGCGGGAAAGGCGGCGTCGGCAAGAGTACCGTCAGCTGTGCGACGGCGACGTGGCTTGCCGACAACGAGTACAACACCCTCCTCGTCACAACTGATCCTGCGCCGAATCTCTCGGACATCTTCGGCCAGCAAATCGGTCACGAAGTCACCGATATCGACGGGGTTGACAACCTTTCTGCTATCGAAATCGACCCCGATGCCGCGGCCGAGGAGTACCGCCAAGAGACCATCGAGCCGATGCGTGAACTCCTCGATGACGAGCAGATCAAGGCCGTCGAGGAACAGCTCAACAGTCCCTGTGTCGAGGAGATAGCTGCCTTCGACAACTTCGTCGACTTCATGGACAGTCCAGAGTACGACGTGGTCGTCTTCGACACCGCGCCCACGGGCCACACCATCCGGCTGATGGAACTGCCCTCCGACTGGAACGCCGAACTTGAAAAAGGCGGATCGACGTGTATCGGCCCCGCAGCCTCGATGGAAGACAAAAAAGCCGACTACGAGCGCGCCATCGACACCCTGCAGGACAGCGAAAAAACGTCGTTTGCCTTCGTTGGCAAGCCCGAGGACTCCTCGGTCGACGAGATCCAGCGAAGTGCGTCGGATCTCAGCGAGTTGGGGATCGAGTCCCAACTGCTGATTGTCAACGGCTATCTACCCAAGTCGGTCTGTGAAGATCCCTTTTTCAAGGGCAAACGTAAGGACGAACAGGCGGTCATCGAACGCGCTGAATCCGAGTTCGACGCCAATGCGATGGTAACCTACCCGCTCCAGCCCGGTGAGATCGCTGGCCTCGACCTCTTGGCGGATGTCGGCGGTGTCCTCTACGATGGCAACGAGGCCACCGTCGATGTCGGCTCTGCAACCAACGTTGCAGACGAGCAGTCGGTCGACGTCGACTCGCTGACCGACCCCGACGCGGTCGCCGAGCAGTTAGAGCCAGTCGACGGCGAAACTCGATACCTCTTTTTCACCGGCAAGGGTGGCGTCGGTAAGAGCACGATCGCCGCAACATCGGCGACCAAACTCGCCGAGGCAGGCTACGAGACGCTCGTGGTTACGACCGATCCCGCCGCACATCTCGAGGATATCTTCGGCGAGCCAGTCGGTCACGAGCCGACCTCGGTGAGCAAAGCCAACCTGGATGCCGCTCGGATCGACCAGGAACAGGCGCTCGAAGAGTACCGCGAGCAAGTCCTCGACCACGTCACCGAGATGTATGAAAACAAAGAGGACACTCAGATCGACGTTGACGCCGCAATCGCCAACGTCGAGGAAGAACTCGAATCGCCGTGTGCCGAGGAGATGGCCGCCCTCGAAAAGTTCGTGAGCTACTTCGAGGAGGACGGCTACGATATCGTCGTCTTCGACACCGCCCCAACTGGCCACACCCTGCGACTGCTTGAACTCCCATCCGATTGGAAGGGGTTCATGGATCTCGGTTCGCTGACGAAGGGTGCTGCCCCCGCAAAGGGCGACCAGTACGACGAGGTAATCGAGACGATGCAGAACCCCGACAAGAGTTCGTTCGCTTTCGTCATGTATCCCGAATACACACCGATGATGGAGGCCTACCGGGCAGCCGAAGACCTCAACGATCAGGTCGGCATCGAGACGGCGTTCGTCGTCGCCAACTACCTGTTGCCCGAGGAGTACGGCGACAACGCCTTTTTCGCCAACCGGCGAGCCCAACAGCAGCAGTATCTCGAAGAAATCAAGGACCGCTTCGAGACGCCGATGATGCTCGCGCCGCTCCGACAGGACGAGCCTATCGGCCTCGAGGAACTCAGCGCGTTTGGCGACGAAGTAACCGGACTGGATACGCTTGACGAGCGGGCTGTGGAGGTACCACAGCAATGAGTGACGCCGAATCCGTCCGGAACGCCGAGGACGCCGTCGAGGAAAAACTCCGAGCGTTCATCGACACAATCGAGGACAGTGAGACCTACCAGCAGTTTGTCGAAGCGAGCGAACGGCTCGAAAACGATCCTGAAGCGATGGGACTGCTCGAGGAGTACCGTCGGAAACGACGACAGATGCAACAGAATTTTGACCAAGAACTCATGCAGGAACTGCAGGAGCTCCAGGCGGACATCTCGGAAAACGAGACGATCCAGCAGCACAGAACTGCACAAACCACGTTAGTCGAGTTGCTCCAAGAAACCAACGAGGTCATCAGTGAGCCGATCGGTATTGAGTTCGCTCAATCTTCGGGGGGTGGGTGCTGTTGAGCGCCACTGACGAGGAGGTGCTGGCAGCCGCCGAGGAACTCGGCGAGGAGCTCCGCAATGTCCAACAAGAGTCGACGCAGTTCGAATTCAACTCACTGTTGACGCGGTGCAGCGATACGATCACCGAGAGGATCGGCGTCGACTACAGCAGTGCCTGCGACGCTGACGATTGCTGTTAGTTACAAAAAGAGCGAGTATTTGAATTCGCCACCCTGTCGATCGCCGGGTGGAATACCCCACTCGTACTGGCAGTTCAACGTGGGACGAAAACCCACCCATCAGGTCCATCGTGTCGTCTACCGACTCGTAACGAGAGCGAAATACGTCCCTATTGAGGCGATGCTCTGTGACCGGGAGTTCGATTCTCAACGAGTTTATCAGATGCTACCGAATCTCAGAGTAAATTACCTTGTTCCGAAGCGGATCAACAGCACTGAGCGCGAGGTCGTCAAGACGATGGATACGAAGAGACACGCTGCCGCTGTGGAATCGGCGTCCGTTCACGTCGAGAGGGGAGTCACTCGACGCAGTTCATGTCCGTACCGTCGACGAAGGGCAATGGGATGGCAGTGTTCGCTGTGTCACTGTACAATATCTGGCAACTCACCGACTTCGTGTTGAAAGTGAACGTAGACGTTGAGATGGGCTACGCACCCGTATTGACGGCAGGTGAGTACGTCGAACTCGTCGCCTCGCCGCTGATACCACCTGACTAAGTGAACAGTACCCGATTAGGATCGCGGTTTGGGAGTGGCGACGCTCTGTAGCGGCACCAAAATCCGCGTAATTTCTTCTGTATGTTTGACTATTCCTCAGAACCGGTGAACGGACTAGGTGGGTGGTGAAAGCATCTCGAGCCGGTAGAGATTCAACCCTGAAATGATGTCTCCTCCAAAACTGTGGAGTCGGCGTTTCGTTGCCGATTATATATCGCAGATTAAGGTTTACAGAATGGGCGGCCCCTCGAGCGTTAGGTTCCTGCAAAGCGCGTTTGTCGATGGGACCTCGACAGGCTGTCAGACGCAGTCTAACAACGTCTTGGAGACAGGAAGCCCCATCGGCTCACGGGCGCAAAGCGCCCGTTCACATGGTCCCTGAAACCGTCGGTCTCACGCCACCCTCAAGCGCGAGCTGTCAGGCGAACAGTAGTGTGGGGTAGTTCACTCCAGCGAGCCGGTCTCGGTAATTTTGTCGAGGAGTTCGTCCTCCGACAGCTCGCCCGCTTCGTGAGCTTCGAGCCACTCCGATTCGATGTGGAAGTCGGCGAGTTCGTCGCCTCCGTACACGACATCCCACTCGACGGTCGAGACCTCCGCGGTGAACTCGTCGGTGTCGTCGATGGCCCCGACGAACGCCCTACCGGCGTCCTCGAGGTCATCCTCGAGCGCCCCCTGATCAAGGGTGTGTGCCTCCATCTGAACGGTAGCCGTCTCACCATCGCGGGTTACCGCCTCGATCGAGACGTCGTCGCTGTCGACAGTAAACGGGTCGCTCTCGAACCCGGGAATTCGGTCCCCGACTGGGTCGTCGTCCTCGTCGTCTTCGTCCTCTTCCCCGAGAAGCTCGTCGGCCGGCATGTCGTCGGCGTCGTCGGTATCGTCCTCGAGGGAGTCGTCCATCTCGTCGGCATTGTCCGGTTCGTCAGTGCCTTCTCCGTCCGCGCTTCCGCACCCGGCTATCGTCGTCGTGAGTGCGGCGCCGGCTCCGAGAAGGATCGTCCGTCGGTTCATGTGCAACCTCTTCGTTCAGCGACGTGGTTAGTAATAGTCACATAAGCGAGAAACAGGACGTTGTGGACGCCGAAACTGTTCGTGACCCACCGACGCATATCGCGACCACTGGGGCGAATTTCGTGGGGAGAGCGATAGCTGTCGGTTAGGTAGCCGTCTCACTATTGACGATCGTCTTCCGAAAACTCCGGCTCTCTTGCCGCCCGGCCGACCGGTGACGATCGACCACCCTCGATCGTTAGAAATGTCATAAACCGTCTGATAGGTAACAACGAGTTACTATTAGTCGCTTATCCTGAAATAGTCGTATACTTATCTTACACCGTCTCACAAGCTTTAATACGACGTCTGAGGGAGAGAATATGTTGAATGTTACTACGCTGGGGATATCGCGGCGCCGCAGCCACGGGGACGCTGCTGCTCGCACTCGCGACGGGGTTCGTCGCGAGTATCCTCACCGGTGCGCCGACTACACTCGGGGAGAGCCTCCTCGTCGCGGCGCTCGTCAGTGGGGTCGTTAGCATCGCGTTGACCCCGCTGTACGTCTCTCGACCGCGCTCGGTAGCGACGGTGCTTTCGGAGACCTGGCGACAGATAGGTATCGCCTGCCTCGTTCTAATCGCCCTCGCCGTCGCGAGCGTCCCTACCGCTCCCGCGGTTTCGACGGCTCTCGTTTCGGGCACCGTCCTCGCACTCACGCTTCCCGCCTGGTACGGACTCTGTCGCCGTCGTGACCGCCCCGAGCGCGTCCTGATCGTCGGCGACGAGCCGACGCTCATCAAATCTTCGATCCTTTCACTTCCCGTTTCGCCTCTCGGCTTTCTATCACCGGTGCTAACTGAACGGTCGATCGAGATGTCGTACCCGGACGATTCGGCGCCGGATCGACTTCCCGACGACGAACAGACTCTCAGAACCGACGGTGGTCTCCCGGCTAACGAGCGGATCAACCGACTCGAGCTGATCGCCGGGACCGAACGCCTCGGCGGGCTCTCGCGGCTCGAGCGGGCCGTCCGAGAGCGCGACGTCGACACCGTCGTACTCGCGTTCGCCCACGGCGACCGCGAGGAGTGTTTCGGCGTCCTGCGAACGTGTCGTGAACAGGGCGTCGACGCGCTCGTTCACGACTCGCTCGACGACCGTGTGCTCGAGAACGAACGCGTCGGCGACGCGCTGGTTCGCGTCGACCTCCAGCCGTGGCCGTGGTACGGCCGTCTGGCAAAGCGAGGGTTCGATCTGACGTTCGCAACGGTCGGCCTGCTCGTGTTGGCTCCACTGATCCTGCTCGTCGCGGCCGCAATCAAGCTGGACTCCTCCGGTCCCGTCCTCTACAATCAGACCCGAACGTCGACGCTGGGGGGAACGTTTACCCTCTCGAAGTTCCGGAGCATGGTTACCGACGCCGAAAGCGACGGGGCCCGGTTGAGCGAGGAGGACGCCGGCGGCGTCGATCCCCGCGTCACCGGCGTCGGACGAGTCCTCCGAAAGACCCACATCGACGAGATCCCGCAGCTGTTTTCGATCCTCAGCGGCGAAATGAGCGTCGTCGGCCCGCGACCCGAGAGACCCGAGATCGATCGGGAGATCGAAGCCGACGGTATCGACTGGTCGAAGCGCTGGTTCGTCAAACCGGGACTCACCGGTATCGCGCAAATAAACGACGTTACTGGGTTCGAACCCGCGAAGAAACTCGAGTACGACCTCGAGTACGTGCGGCGACAGTCCCTGCGGCTGGACGTCACACTCGTCGCCTACCAGATCTGGTCGGTCACGGTAGACGTCGTCGATCTGTTGTCTGAACGCTTAACTAAGGGCGGTGACGAAGACTCGAGTAGCAGCTGATGTCAGGTCAACTACCGGAGCCGCCGACGGGAGAGACGATTCTGGTGACGGGCGGGGCGGGGTTTATCGGCAGCCATCTCGTCGACGCTCTCGCCGACGAGAACGACGTTCGCGTGCTCGATAGCCTCTCGAGCGGCCGTCGCGACCGCGTTCCCGACGGCGTGACGCTCGTCGAGGGCGACATCCGCGACGACGACGCCGTCGCGCGAGCGACGGACGGGATCGATCTCGTCTTTCACGAGGCGGCCCTCGTCAGCGTCGAGCAGTCGGTCGACGACCCCGTGGAGAGTCACGGGGTCAACGTCGATGGGACGCTGGCGCTGCTCGAGCGGGCTCGCGCCGAGGACGTCCGGGTCGTGCTCGCCTCGAGCGCGGCGATCTACGGCCACCCCGAGTACACGCCGATCGACGAGGACCACCCGGCAGAGCCGAGTTCGCCGTACGGGTTGGAGAAAGCGACCGTCGACGAGTACGCGCGCCTCTACCACGAGCTGTACGACCTCGAGACCGTCAGCCTGCGGTATTTCAACGTCTACGGCTCGGGACAGGTCGGCGGCGACTACAGCGCTGTTATCAGTATCTTTCTCGAGCAGGCCCAGGCCGGCAAGCCGATCACGATCGACGGCGACGGCACCCAGACGCGGGACTTCGTCCACGTCTCGGACGTCGTGCGGGCAAACCTGCTCGCCGCGACGACGGACGTCGCCGGCGAGTCGTTCAACGTCGGGACCGGGTCGTCGGTGACGATCCGGGAACTCGCCGAGACGGTCCGCGAGGTCGTCGGATCGGACTCGGAGATCGTTCACGGGGAGCCCCGACCCGGCGATATCGAACACAGCCGGGCGGAGATATCGAAGATTCAAACCGAACTCGGTTACGAACCGACGGTGGGCCTCAAGGAGGGACTCTCGCGACTCGCGGAAAACGACTGAGTGGATTCAGGAATGTCGCTCGAACTACCCGACGCGGATCGGCCGATGCGGATCCTCCGAGTGGCACAGAAGAGCTATCCCGACGTAAACGGCGGCGGCGCCTACCACGTCCACGCGATGAGCCGCGATCAGGCCGCGATGGGCCACGACGTCACGGTCCTGACGGTGCGACGCGACTCCGAACTCCCCCACCTCGAGGAGCGAGACGGCTACACCGTCGTTCGCTACGATCCGACGACCAGCCCGCTCGGCAACGACCTCTCGGCCGGCGTCGCGCGGTACCTGCGTGACGCCCGCGAGTTCGACGTCGTCCACGCCCATTCGCACCTATACTTTTCGACGAATCTGGCGGCACTGAAGCGTCGGTTCGGGGAGACGCCGCTGGCGATCACGAACCACGGGCTGTACTCCCAGACCGCATCCGAACGGGTCTTCGAGTGGTACCTGCGGACCGTCGGCCGATGGACGTTCGACCAGGCCGACGTCGCGTTCTGTTACACCGATGTTGGCAAACGCCAACTTCGCGAGTTCGGTGTCCGAACACCGATCGAGGTCGTCCCGAACGGGATCGATACCGAACAGTTCAGGACCGAAGGTCCCGGGAGCGACCTGCTCGAGTCGTCGGGGCCGGTCGTGCTGTTCGTCGGCCGGCTGGTCGAGGGGAAGCGACCCCAGGACGCCCTCGAGGCCGTCGAGCGCGTGCGCGAAAAGTACCCCGATGTGACGCTGTACTTCTGCGGCGAGGGACCGCTTCGCGAACGGCTCGAGGAGCGAGCCGGGGGCCGGCTGGGCGACGGCGTCGAGTTTCTGGGCCACCTCCCCTACGAGGAGATGCCCCGCGTCTACCGGTCGGCGGACGTCCTCGTCCTTCCGAGTCGGACGGAGGGCGTCCCCAGAACCGTCCTCGAGGCGATGGCCTCGGACGTTCGCGTCGTCTGCTCGGACCTCGAACAGGTCGCGGCGGTCGTCGGCAAGGGCGGTTCGGTCGCCTCCGTCAGCGACGTCGAGGCGTTCGCCGACGAGATCGAAACGCAGCTCTCGCGCTCTAACGCGCGGATCGACGGGGGACTCGGCTCGACGTACGACTGGCGGTCGACCGTCGAGCGGACCACGAGCGTACTCCGGGAGATCAGCCACCAGTAGTTGGTCGTACAGTTCTCGTTCGGGCTTGATTCCGAATCCGAGTCAGCGGGTCGTTGCCTACAGATGCACACGTCCCTTTTTCTCGTCGGGTTCGCTCGCGTTGCTCGCTCACCACTCTCTGCTCACGGGCGCGAAGCGCCTGTTGGCATGGTCAGCGGGACCGAAGGTCCCGCTCGACTCCAAAAATCTACGCTAAAAAGCCGCTCGCTCCCGTTGGTCGCTCGCGGATGCTGTGCTCGAACCGCACCGCAGCGGTATCGGTTTCGCCTATACGTAACACGAGTTTCACGCGGTGTTCTGAAAAAGAAATTTCGGGACCAACTACTGCTAACTGCGGCGTTGCTCGGTTTCGACCCGCTCGAGGACCGCCCCGACGGCGTCCTCGAGGTCAGCCTTCGACTCGTTTTCGACGCGGAGCAGGCCGACCGACGGCTTGTCGGCGACGACGTCCGCGATCGAGCGTTCGATCCGTTTCTTGTGTTCGAACGCCTCGCTGACGTCGTGACCCTCCCCGGTCGGAGTGACACGCGTGTCGCCGTCCGCGCGCCTCGAGAGCCGTTCGCGGACCGTTTCGGGCGCGACGTCGACGACTACGACCAGCGCCGGTCCCGACCGCGAGAGCGCGTTGACGGCCAGTTCGCACAGCGGGGCCGTTCGATCCCGTTCGGCGCCGAGACCGACCGACCAGGCGGCCTGTGCCAGTCCCTGATCGAGCACCTGCAGCTCCCCCGCCGTTCGGGATTCGAGCACCCCGACCACGTACAGCCAGTTGAACGTCGTCTTCACCAGCGCGCGACGAGAGAGCTGGCCGCTTTCGGCGATCGCTCGAGCGCTCGAGAGCGCCGGTCGGGGCCGCCGAGCCGTTCCGACCGCGGCGTAGCCGCTCTTCGAGAGGTATCGCCGAGCGCTCGAGACTTGGTGAGCGAGCGTGTACGTCGGCTCCGAAACCGGTCGTCCCGTCGCCACCAGCCGCTCGATCAGGTGGCGGGCGATCGTCGACTTCCCCGCCCCCGGAACGCCGAAGAACTCCACCGTCGTCACGCCGTCTGCGGACCCCGTCACGGTCGGATCGTCCGACGTTCGGCTAAAAGCGGTTCCGGTTCGCTTTCCGCGGCCGGAGCGGTTACGACTCGAGCAGTTCCCGGTACAGCTCGGCGTAGGCGTCGGCGGTCCGCTCGAGGGGAAACTCGGTTCGCGCGCGGTCGGACGCCCGGTCGGCGAACTCACTCCGCAGATCGTCGTCCGCGAGCAGCTGTCGCAGGCGGTCTGCGAACGCGGCTGGCTCGGACGGGTGCGCGTAGGAGCCCGCTTCGCCGACGACCTCGTGCAGGACGGGAACGTCGCTGACGACGACCGGGAGCCGACAGGCCATCGCTTCGACGAGGGCGACGCAAAACCCTTCCGAGAGCGAGGGCTGAACGTAGAGGTCGCTCGCGGCGAGGATCCGGTACACCTCCTCACGATCGACGAAGCCCGTGAACTCGACGCGCTCCCGGACCCCCAGCGAGTCGGCGAGCGACTCGAGGTCCTCGCGCAGGGGGCCGTCGCCCACGATCGTCAGCTGGCTATCGGGAAACTCGTCTGCGATCCCCGCGAACGCCCGGAGCAGCGTCGACTGGTTCTTCGTCTCGCTTAGCCGGCCGACCGTCGTGATCCGCGTCCCCTCGGTCCCCCGAGAGTCGCGGGACTCCTCGAGCACGCGGTCGATCCGATCGACGTCGATCCCGTTGTAGATCACCGAGCACTGTTCCTCGCCGAGTCCGAGTCGTTCGAACCAGTACAGCGACTCGAGGGTTCGTCTCGAGTTCGCCACGACCCGATCTGCTCGAGAGAGCGTCGCGGCGTTGACCAGCACCTGCGGGAGCGAGTAGTGGCGCTCGTGGTCGGCGTGTTCGGTGTCGACGATCCTCGTCCCGCGGGGGGCAAGCAGCCGGGCCAGCGAGCCGACGAAGTTGTGGTGGGTGTGGAGGACGTCGTACGATCTCGTCTGCAGGACCCACCGCAGGTGGCGTATCGCGGCCGGGTCGAGGCGTGAATTCGCGTTCAGCGGCACGAACTCGACGGCCGAATCCGGCACCATCGCCGTTTCCTCGACGGCGGCGTCGTAGTAGGCGACGATCGTCACCTCGATCCCGTCGATCGCCGCCAGCGACTCGGAGAGCTCGTAGGAGAAGGTCGTCGGTTTGACGTGCGTGAGAACCGCGAGGACGCGAACCATTGCTCGAGTGAGGGATTCCCGATCGGACGGGTAAAGGCTTCGGTGCGGACGGAGCTACGTGGGTCCGGATCGAGGGGCGGTCTTCCGGTACTCGAACCCGCTGGGGTCGCGCTTCGAACGCAGGTATCGCGTCGCGGCGATCGCCGACCGGACGACCGCGGGGTGGGTGTACGAAAGCGCCAGCAGCGCCGCCCTGCGTTTCGTCGGCTCCGCGGAGATCGCTGCCTTAAGAACGCTACGGGCACTTCGGAGTTCGTCGTGATCCAGGTACGCCCGCCCCGCGCGCTCGGCGATCGCCGCCGTCGCCGGCTCCCAGTAGCCCCGCTCGCGGATCAGCGACTCGTGTTTCTCGAGGACGGCCCGGTAGTCCCGCGTCACGGCTTCGGGGGAACTGGACATGCTCTCGTGGGACGTTCGAAAGCAGAGGTGGTCGTCGACGGCGCCGACGAGCCAGTGCTGACAGAGTCGAATGTATAGGTCCCAGTCCTGTTTCGTCGGCAGCTGTTCGTCGAACCCGTCGACCCCCTCGAGTGCGACCCGACGAACGAGCACGCGGGAAGGCGAGCCGATCAGGTTCTTTCGCAGCATGGAATCGGAGCAGTCGCCGCCGGGCGCGTCGCGTTCGACGTGAATGACCTCTCCGTCGGGGGTCACCGACACGGAGAGACAGGTCACGAGACCGATTCCGTCGTCCGATTCGATGCAGCGAACCTGTCGGTCGATCTTCGTCTCGTCCCATCGGTCGTCGTCGTCGAGAAAGGCGACGTACTCCCCCGTAGCTCGCTCGATTCCCGTGTTCCGTGCCGCAGAGAGTCCCCGATTCTCCTCGTGTTCGATCCCGACGACTCGGTCGGAGTACTCGTCGACGACCGCCTCGACGTAGGCGGTCTCGGAGCCATCGTCGACGACGATCACCTCGAGGTCGTTGTACGTCTGGTCCAGTGCAGTTTCGACGGCCCCCTCGAGGAAGGTGGGGCGTTCGTAGGTCGGAATCACTACACTGACGGTTGCCATACCGGTGAGATTTTCCTCGGCGTCTTCAGCGTGTCGCTTCCGCGAGCGGTGGCGAACGTTCGCAGAGCGGAATCGGCTGCGACCACCGAGAGCTATATCGGTGGAGTCGCTACTCGAGCGGTGACCGCCGCGCACCGCCGCGGCTCGCCCCCATGATCGACAGGAACTTGCTGCGACTGAAACTGCGAAGCGTCCTTCCCCGACCGATCACGGGACCGACCGTCCCGCCGTTCGTGATCTGTCGAGTCGATCCCCGCGAGATCCGGACGTACCTCGAGTACGCCGTGTTGCGGAAGTACCGCTCGGCCGGCCGGATCGAACCCGGGGAGTGGGATCTGCAGGCGAAGCCGCTCTCCGAGAGCCCGAAGTACCGGCTGCTTCGAGGCTACTACGACGGACGCCTGGAAGGAGAGGACCTCACCGCCGAGCGCCTGCGCGAGGCCGGCTATCCCGATCGCGAGGCCCGATCCTACGCGGCGTACGGGTACGGCACCTACCTGGAGGAGCTGTTCGCCTCGATTCGGGAACGGGGGATCGAACTCGAATCCGACGGCCCCCAGGCGGAGCGAACCGACGACCGGTACGACCAGGTGGCCGTCAACGTCGGCCGCGACGGAGAGCTGATCTTCAACTCCTGTGGGTTCCACCGGCTCGTGGCGTCGCAGCTGGTCGGACTCGAGGAGATACCAGTGCGGATCAACGCGATCCACGACCGCTGGTGGCGGGCCCACCGGGACGCGGCGAATCCGTTCGACGAACACCCCAAGCTAACCTATACAGGTCGGATCCCGATCCGGTGGCGAAACGTACTGACGATCGTCTGACGCCCGTTCGAGGGAGTCATACGGACTGCTGTAACGATTTACCGGTGCAACCGCGGAACGGTTCGCGGTTGCCGGAAATGACGTACAGCAGTCCGTATCAGAACGGCGCCACCGACCGCAGCTGCTGCGTTTCGACCAGTCCGATCGAGACCGTCGTGCCGAGCCAGACGACCGTGCCGAGCGCGACGACGGCCGCGAGCGAGACGGCGCCGTCGATTGCGGGCGCGAACGGCAGGATCGCGAGGGACATGATCGCCGTGACGGCGCCGACCTTGGCGCAGCGACGACCGATCGCCCGCCAGTCGAGCTCCAGCTCGAGGTGGATGAGGTAGACGTTCACCACGACGTAAGCCGCGTACGTGCCCGCCGTTGAGACGGCCGCGCCGGCGATCCCGATCGTCGGAATGAGCGCGAGGTTCAAAAGGAGGTTCGCCACCGCTGCCGCCCCCTTCGCGTACGCGCGGTGTTTCGCTCGGCCGAGGTAGTCGAGCCCGCCGCTGGTGACGTAGGAGACCGCCTGAGCGATCAGATAGATCGTCAGGAGCTGCAGGACGATCGCACCCCCGGCGTACTCGGCGCCGAAGACGAGCGTGAGCGTCGGCTCGGCGACGATCGCCAGCCCGGCCGCCGCGGGAACGTAGAACACGAGGGTGGCCGTCAGCGCCTCGCCGTAGAGCCGCGAGGCGGTCTCGAGGTTCCCCCGCTGGAGCTGTTCGCTGTAGCGCGGGGAGATGGCAAACCCGAGCGAGTTCGCGGGTGATTTGATGAACGTCAGGAGCTGTTTAGCGACGACGTAGTAACTGACCGCGAGCGGGGTCAGGAACGCCCCGATGAGGACGACGTCGACGCGTTTGATGATCGTACTCCCGTTCTCGGTCAGCGTGATCGGGAGCGCGTACTCGGCGATTCGACGGCGAAGCCCCGCCTCGAGTTCGCCCCGCTCGGCGCGCACGTAGAGACGGTAGATGACTGCCACGAACAGCGAGGCCCCCACGAGCGAGCTGACGACGTAGCCGACGAGCGCGCCGACCGCGCCGAGGCCGGCGAGCACGAGCCCGATCGCGACGATAGGGCGGACGACCGCCTCGGCGAGCGTGATGTACGCCGCCCACTCGATCTCCTTGAACCCCTGACAGAGGTTCCGCCCGGAGTTGACGAGTCCGTGGCCCGCGACGTACAGCCCGCCGACCAGCAACAGCTCCGCGAGTCCGGGCTCGCCCAGCAGCGCCGCAAGCGGTTCGCGGGCGACGATCAGGATGAGGGTTACGGTCCCGAGGGTGACCGCGAGCGCGAGCGCGACGGTCTCGACGATGTGTGGGATCTGGCCGGCGTCGCGCTCCTCGTACTCGGTGAGGTAGCGGGCGGCGGACTTGCCGAGTCCGAGGCGGCCGATCACCGTCGCGATCGCGAACATCGAGATCGCGAGGTACAACAGCCCGTACTCGTCGGGCTCCAGCAGCCGGGCGAGGACGACGACCAGGAGGCCGCTCGAGAGGTTCCGAACGACCTGCGAGGCGAAGTCGGCCTTGAGCCCGGACGCGATCTTCGCTGCGAGAGCCATGCTCGGCGTTCGTTCCGAGCAGGACGGAATAAGGCTACTGATCGACGCCGCCGGAGTCGGGCGTCCCGCCGAACGTCCGGGAGAGCGGTATCGTCGTCTCCTCGGACGGGTCGACCAGCGCGAAACCGACGAACGTCGCGAGCATCAGCGACGGCGTGGACAGCCCGCCGAGCGTGAACGACTCGGTCAGCATCTGCAACGCGAGCAGCGTCAACGCGGCGAGGACGAACCCGTTCCACGACGGATCGTTCCGCGCCCGCACCTTCCGCAGGGCCGACGCGACCGCCCCGGCGATCGCGAGGACGTACAGGCCACCCACGAGGTACCCCGCGTTCAACACGATAGCGACAAACGAGTTGTGCGTCTGGAGCCCGGTGTCGAACCCCGCGCCGAGGACCGGGTCTTCGGCGGCTTGCAAGAGGGCGACCTCCCAGAACTCGAGGCGCTCGCTGCCGCCGCGTTCGATCACGAGTGCGAGATAGGACGCGCCGAGATCGGTCAGGAGAAACGCCGACGCGGCGACCGCGCCGACGGCGGCGAACAGGAGTCCCGACATCGGAGAGCGGACGAACAGCAGAACGGCCGTTCCCGCCCCGAACGCCAGCAGCGCCATCGTCGCGTCGCTCAGGACGAGCCCCGTCAGCGTCACGAGCAACGCTACACCCCAGGGTCGGCGCCGCGACTCGAGGAACGCCCACAGCGCGCCGAGGCTCGCGACCGCGGCCGCGAACCCGAAGGCGTTGGAGTTACCGTACACCGACGCGACGCGAAGGCCCGGTTGCCCGAGGACGCTGTTGCCCGTCCACGGAAAGTTCGCCGCAGTGATCGTCTCGAGGACGAGGAGGGCGAGACCGAGCAGGGTGAGGGCGGTGACGGCGCCCACGAGCCCGCCGACGAACCGTCTCGGATGCTCGAGGAGCAGCGGGGGGCAGACGTACCACAGCGTAACGCAGACTACCGGCGTGAGGAGGATGTAGGGTACGAACGACGTCGAACCCGTGAGTCTGAACTGGACGACTAACCCGATCCAGTACAGGGCGAAGAGGGCGACGACCGACCGCTCGAGGGAGGCGCCGGCCAGCCGGCCGTCCTCGAGTCCGTACAGGACGGCGAGCGAGAAAATTGACAGCAGAAGAGCCCCGGAGAGGACGTAGCCGACGGCGGGATCGACGAGCCAGGTAGTGGGGGCGAGCCCCGCGACGATGAGTGCAGCACCGACGGACGCTGCGGCCGTCTTCGCCATGCCTCGGTAAGGGAAGGCCGTCCCTTTACCTTTTCCTCGAAAACGTGTGCGCCCGCGTTTCTCGCGGGATGATCCCGGACGTGCGACGCGAACCGCTCGGTCGCCGGGTTAGGAGTTCAACACCAGCGGCTCGTACCAGTCCCGGTTCCGGCGGTACCAGTCGATGAACCGGGATACACCCTCCCGGATCGACGTCGACGGCTCGTACCCCAGCAGCTCGCGGGCCTTCGAAACGTCGGCATGAGTGTGCTCGGCGTCGCCCGTCCGTCGATCGCCGTACTCGAGGCCGAGCGAGGGGTCGATCTCGTCGCGAACCAGCTCCGCGAGCGTCTCGATGTCGATGTTGTCGGTGCTGCCGACGTTTGCGATCTCGCCGTCCCCCGAGTCGTCGTCCAGTAGCTGCCGGTTGACGTCCACGATGTCGTCGATATACGTGAAATCCCGCGTCTGCCGGCCGTCGCCGTAGACGACCGGGGGCGTCCCGTTTATACACCGCGAGACGAAGTTCGAGATAGCCATGTTCGGACGCATCCGCGGGCCGTAGACGGTGAAGTACCGCAGCGACACCGTCGGCAGACCGTACACCTCCTGGTAGACGCGGGCGTACTGTTCGGCGGCCAGCTTCGAGACGCCGTATGGGCTGACCGGCGTCGTCGGGTGATCCTCGTCGTAGGGAAGGTACTCGGGTTTGCCGTACACCGACGACGAACTCGCGAGGACGACCCGCTCGAGGTCGGTCTCGCGGGCCGCGTCGAGCACGTTCAGCGTGCCGTCGACGTTGATCGAGTTGGGCTTCCGGGGGTCCTCGACGCTCGTTCGGACGCCCGCCTGGGCCGACTGGTGGTAGACGATGTCCGCGTCGCCGACCAGCCTGTCGACGAGGGTTGCGTTCCGAACGTCGCCCTCGACGAGGGCGTAGCCGCCTTCGCTTTCGGCCGCAGCCGCTCGGCCGAGTTCGATGGTTTGTTCCTTGATCCCGGTATCGTAGTACGGATCCAGGTTGTCGAGCACCGTCACGTCGTGTCCCGCTTTTACGAACGACTCGGCGAGGTGTCCCCCGATGAATCCGGCGCCGCCGGTGACGAGAACGCGCATCGTTCGCCAACAGATCGTCGACTCCCAAAAACACATCGGACTTTTTATGTGTAGGGGCGGAGCGGCCGACCGGTTAGCCGGGTACGGCGACTCGTCGGTCCCCCAAGCGAAAGCGACGAGCGAACGGCGGGGGTCCGCGGTTCGGGTGGTTGGTGGCCCTGAACGGGGAACGAACCGCCGGGATATAGTTACTGGCTCAGTTATTTATTCGTCGCCGATAATTACTCGAGACGTGAGTGCTGTCGAACGAGAGCCGGCGACGTTGCTCGCCCACGAGTGGGACGCCGACCGTCTCGTAAACGCGCTCGTCTACGGGCTGTTCGGTGTTCACTTGCTCCTGGTGCTTCTCGCGTACGCGACCGACGCCGTACTGGCGTGGCAGCTCGCGGCCTTTTCGGTCCTGCTCGGCGCGGTCTGTGGCTGTCGGATCATCGCGAACGCCTACCAGGAGTTCGACCAGCTCCAGGCGGGACTGCTCTCGGTACTCGGCGTCTCCTTCGTCGTCCTCGGCGTGATTTACCAGAGTTCCTCGCCGGGGTTCGGTCTCGGGCCGAGCCGCCCGCTCGCGATCGCGATCGTGTTCGTCCTCTCCATCTCCTTTTTCCTCGTCGTCACCGACGCCAGACGGTACACGGCGGACCAGTGGGCCGCCGTCGGCTGCTTCGCGGTACTGACCGGGATCTACCTCGCTCACACCCTCGCGTACGATCCCTCGAGTACGCAGTCGCGGTGGCCGCTGTGGGCCGCGATCGTGATGGGGACGAGCCTTTTCGTCGTCCCGCGTCTCGTTCCGGAGCGGATCTTCCTCTGGTTTCTCCCTCGACTAGCGGCGGTCGCGGTGGTACTCGGCCTGGGAACGTATGCCGTCGGCGAGTACAGCCTGTGGGCGTTCGAAGTCCGCCAGTGGTCAAGCACCCCGTCGGTACCGCTGATCGAGACCGAGCGCTCGACGATCCAGTCGTTCTTCCCGAACCCCAACTCCTTCGGCCTGGTGTCGTTCGCCGGTCTCGTCGCCGCCGTCGTCGAACTCCACCGTTCGGTCGCCACGCGCCGACCGCTGGGAGCTGCGCTGGCGGTCGTGCTCGCCGGTCTCTGTGCCGTCGGCGTCTTCCTCTCGAACGCCCGGGCGGCGATGCTCGCCTCGGCGGTCGTCCTCGTTATCTACGCCGCCTACGTCGCCGGCGGCCGTCCCGCCGTCCCCGTCGTCGTCGTCGCAAGCACCGTCGGCGTCTTCGGCCTGCTCGCTGCGATATACGCGAACGTGATCGATATCTCCACGTCCGGTCGGTTCGAGCTCTGGACCGCGAGCCTGCGGGCGATCCGAGACGGCCCGCTCCTGTTCGGCCACGGG
>PWMF01000184.1 GCA_003559215.1 Natrialbaceae archaeon | reverse complement strand
GCGTCTCGAGAACGCCCGTCAGGAGCTGTTCGAGGCTCGTGAGGAACGTCCTCGGCCCAACCGCGACGAGAAGGTGCTGGCGGGCTGGAACGGCCTGATGATCTCGACCTGCGCCGAGGCCGCCCTCGCGCTGGGCGAGGACCGGTACGCCGAGATGGCGGTCGACGCCCTCGAGTTCGTCCGGGACCGGCTCTGGGACGCCGACGAGGGGCGGCTCTCGCGGCGGTACAAGGACGGAGACGTCGCCGTACAGGGGTACCTCGAGGACTACGCCTTCCTCGCTCGGGGGGCGCTCGGCTGCTACGAGGCCACCGGCGACGTCGACCACCTCGCCTTTGCGCTCGAGCTGGCCCGCGGCATCGAGGCCGAGTTCTACGACGCCGAGCGCGAGACGCTGTACTTCACGCCCGAGAGCGGCGAATCGCTCGTCACCCGTCCGCAGGAGCTAACCGACCAGTCGACGCCCGCAGCCGCGGGAGTCGCGGTCGAGACCCTGCTCGCGCTCGAGGGCTTTGCGGGCGAGAACGACGATTTCGAGGGGATCGCGGTGTCGGTCCTGGGGACCCACGCCGGCCGCCTCGAGTCGAACGCGATCCAGCACGTCACGCTGTGTCTCGCGGCCGACCGCCTCGAATCCGGCGTGCTCGAGATCACGGTCGCGGCCGACGAGCTTCCCGACGAGTGGCGCGAGGCGTTCGGCTCGCGGTACCTACCCGATCGGCAGTTCGCGCTCCGGCCGCCGACCGAGGAGGGACTCGAGGAGTGGCTCGCGACGCTGGAACTCGAGGACGCCCCCTCGATCTGGGCCGGGCGCGAGGCTCGCGACGGCGAGCCGACGCTGTACGTCTGTAGAAATCGGACCTGCTCGCCGCCGACGCACGACGTCGACGAGGCCCTCGATTGGCTCGCCGAGTCGGAGACGGGCGGAGAACTGGACGACGAAGACGTCCCCTTCTAGCAGTTCAGGCCGTCTCGCTCTCGAGTTCGTGCTCGAGGCGGCCCGCGAGCCAGACGGCCGGCGGGACGCGCTCTTCTTCGACGAACCGGGTGATCTCCTCGCCGTCGTCGTCCTCGACGACGATCGTCGGGATGTACTCGACGTCGTAGGAGTCGACCTTCGGGCCCTCCTTGTTCTCGTCGAGGCTGATCTCCTCGATCCGCTCGTCGGGAACGCCGGCGGCCTCGAGCGCCGCGGCGAAGTCGGGTAAGAGTGCACGGCAGTCCTTGCACCAGTCGCCGGCCCACACGCGGTACGTCACGTCGTCGCGGTGGGCGGCGAGCGTGTCGACGGCGTCTTCGTAGGAGGCGGCGTCCCACGTCGGGTTCGGTCGCATCGTTTCGAGACTCATACACCCGTGTTGCGTCGTGGAGGGCTTAACGGCGATGCTTCCGACGCCGCGTCACTCGAAGGTCTGGAACTCGACGGTTCGCCCCTCGGGGTCGGCAAGAAAACACTGGTAGATGTCGTACGTCTCGTTGAACCGCGGCGGCTCGTCGTCCTCGCCGGCGAAGCGGTCGTAGGCGTCGTCGACGCCGGCGCGGTCCTCGAAAACGAAGGTAACGATCCCGTCGGTGTCAGCCGAATCGCGCTCGCAGAACCCGAACCGGAACCCGCCGGCTCGGAGGATCGTACAGTCCGGCTGCTCGCGCCAGACGGTCGCGCCGAGGTCGCGATAGAACGAGACGACGACGTCGCGGCATTCGGTGCCGAAGAAAACGATTCCGTCCATGCCCGTGGGTCGTCGCCGTCTCACAAAAAGCCACTTCCGGCCGCGATCGTGTGTGACGAGGAGTCACGAATATAAGCGTTGCGTGTCGGTAGTGTTTTTACGGGAACACAAAAGACTATATTGCATGGTATTCGACTCGATCGGCGACCGCGGTCACGAGCAGGTGTCGTACGTCACCGATCCGGAGACGGGACTCGAAGCGATCATCGCGATCCACGACACGACGCTGGGGCCCTCCCTCGGTGGGACGCGGATCCTCGACTACGACACCGAGGACGAGGCGCTCGAGGACGTCTTGCGGCTCTCCCACGCGATGACGTACAAGGCGGCGGCCGCCGACCTTCCGCTCGGCGGCGGGAAGGCCGTCATCCTCGGCGACCCCGACGAAGTCAGAACCGAGGCGACACTCGAGGCCTACGGCCGCGCGGTCGACCGCCTGGGCGGACGGTACATCACGTCGGTCGACATCAACTCGAGCGCGGCAGAGATGGACGTCGTTGCCCGGGAGACCGACCACGTCGTCGGCGCGAGCGACGGGTTAGAGAACCCGTCGGGGGTGACCGCACACGGGGTGTTCTGCGGGATCCGGGCCTGCGTCGACCACGTCTACGGAGAGGACGACTTCGAGGGCCTCGACGTCGTCGTTCAGGGGCTGGGGAAGGTCGGGCAGTCGCTGGCCGAGGAGCTGCTCGAAGCCGGTGCCGCAGTGACGGTCTCGGACGTGAGCCGAGAGACCCTCGAGGCGTTCGCGACCGAGCACGGCGCCGACACCGTCGAACCCGACGCTGTCTACGAACAGTCCTGTGACGTCTTCGCGCCGTGTGCGATCGGCGGGATCCTCAACGACGAGACGATCCCCACGCTGGAGTGTGACATCGTCGCGGGCGCCGCGAACAACGTGCTGGCCGAACGGCGCCACGCCGAGGCGCTTCGCGAGCGCGGGATCCTGTACGCGCCCGATTACGTGATCAACGCTGGCGGCCTGATCACCGTCGCCAAGGACCACTTCGGCGGCAGCTACGAGGAGGCCTACGCGGAAGCCGAGACGATCGAGGGACGGCTGCGCGGGATGATCGAGCGCGCCGACGACGAGGAAACGACCGTCCTCGAGGCGGCCGAAACCTACGCCGAGGAACGGATCGCGGGCGCCGACGGCGAGTCGCGATCGGTACCGCAGCCGTAGACGCGCCGCCGAGCCCGTGTCCGTTCGCTCCCGATCGCTAACACCGGCACGTCCTGCGAGGGCCAGTACGGGTTTACGTCTCCGCTTCCTACGCGCTCGCAATGAAGGGAAGCATCCTGGACACGATCGGCTCGCCGCTCGTCCAGGTCGACTCGCCGGAGGGAGCGACCGTTGCCGCCAAGGTCGAATCCTTCAACCCGGGAGGCTCGGCCAAGGATCGGCCGGCCCTCGAGATGATCCGAACCGCCGAGCAGGAAGGACTGATCGAGCCCGGCGACTGGCTCGTCGAGCCCACGAGCGGGAACACCGGTATCGGCCTCGCGCTGGTCGCGGCCGCCCGCGGCTACGATCTCACCATCGTGATGCCGGCCTCGAAATCGGAGGAACGGCGACGGATCATGGCCGCCTACGGCGCCGAACTCGAGCTCGTCGAGGGCGAGATGACGGAAGCCCGCGAGCGCGCCGACGAGCTCGAGGCGCGGGGGGCGGTCCAGCTCGGGCAGTTCGAGAACCCCGCTAACCCGCAGGCCCACTACCGGACGACCGGTGAGGAGATCGTAGAGCAGGTCGGCGACCGCGAGATCGACGCCTTCGTCGCCGGCGTCGGCACTGGCGGCACCCTCTCGGGAACGGGACGACGGCTCCGCGAGGAGTTTCCCGAGATGGACGTCATTGCGGTCGAGCCGGCCGAAAACGCCGTCCTCTCGACGGGCGAACCCGGCGACGACGACTTCCAGGGGATGGGGCCAGGCTTCGTCAGCGACAACCTCGACGTCGACCTTATCGACCGCGTCGAGACGGTTCGTCTCGAGGACGCCGAGGACGAGTGTCGGCGGCTCGCCCGCGAGGAGGGGATCCTCGTCGGCCAGTCCAGCGGCGCGACGAGCCTCGTCGCGAACCTGATCGCCGAGGAGATCGCCGAGCCCGAGGCCGGCTGCCCCGAAATCCCGGACGTCTTCGACCGCCAGCCCCAGGTGACGCCGGAGACCGACGGCGGGACCCCCGAGGACTGCCCGCTGGTCGTCACCGTCTTCTGGGACAGCGGCGAGCGCTACCTCTCGACCGGGCTGTTCGACTGATCGGTGCAGTCGCTCTTTCACCTTGGCGAACGTTCTTTATCTCACGCACCATAAGTCGGATGTATGAAACGTCGCTCGAGACGCGGGCTGTTGACCGGAACGGCTGGCGCAGTCGCTCTCCTCGCCGGCTGTATCGGCGACGACCCGTCGGATGCTGATAACGGGACGAACGACGAGGACGGAACCACAGACGACGGGACGCCGACCGAGGACGATCGGGAGAGCGACGACGGTACAGACGACGAGAGCGAAGATGCCGAGGCAGACGACGGTGAGGAAACAGACGACGAGAGCGAAGATGCCGAGGCAGATGACGGTGAGGAAACAGACGACGACGAGAGCGGAGACGGGAGTCCGTCGATCGAGGACGTGGCGTTTACCACCACGGAGCCGCGCTCGGAGCCAGCCGCGACGCTGTTGACCGGCCCGGAGGACG
>PWMF01000089.1 GCA_003559215.1 Natrialbaceae archaeon | reverse complement strand
GGGAAACAAGTACATAAACGGACGGAAGTCGACAGCTCAGCGGGTACGTGATGCGGTGACGTGGCGCAGTCTCCCCGATTGCAGAGGAAAAACTTATATAGAATAGCAAACAATCTGTATCCTGACCATGGCACGTATGGGTAACCAGCCGCTTATCGTCCTCTCGGACGACAGTCAGCGCACCACGGGGCGCGACGCACAGTCGATGAACATCACGGCCGGAAAGGCCGTCGCCGGGGCGGTACGAACCACCCTTGGCCCGAAAGGGATGGACAAAATGCTCGTCGATTCGATGGGCAGCGTCGTCGTGACCAACGACGGCGTGACGATCCTGAAGGAGATGGACATCGAGCACCCGGCGGCGAACATGATCGTCGAGGTCGCCGAGACACAGGAGAACGAGGTCGGCGACGGGACGACGTCCGCGGTCGTCGTCGCCGGTGAACTCCTCGCGAAAGCCGAGGACCTCCTCGAACAGGACATCCACCCCACGACCCTCGCCCAGGGGTACCGCCAGGCAGCCGAGCGCGCGGGTGAGGTCCTGGAAGACGTCGCGATCGACGTCGACGTCGAGGACGAGGAGTACCTCCAGCAGATCGCCGCCACGGCGATGACCGGCAAGGGTGCCGAAGGTTCGAAGGATCTCCTCGCGGAGATCGTCGTGCGCGCCGTCCAGAGCATCGCTGACGAGGACGGCATCAACACGGAGTACGTGGAGGTCGAGAAGTCCGTCGGTGGCTCGATCGAGAACACGGAACTCATCGAGGGCGTCCTGATCAGCAAGGACCGCGTCCACGAGAACATGCCCTACTTCGTCGAGGACGCGAACATCGCCCTGATCGACACCGCCCTCGAGGTCAAGGAAACCGAGATCGACGCCGAGGTCAACGTCACGGACCCCGACCAGCTCCAGGAGTTCCTCGACCAGGAGGAGGCCCAGCTCCGCGAACTCGTCGACAAACTCGTCGACGTCGGGGCGAACGTCGTCTTCTGCCAGAAGGGCATCGACGACCTCGTCCAGCACTTCCTCGCGCAGGAGGGTATCATGGCGGTCCGCCGCGTGAAGAAGAGCCAGGTCAAGCAGATCGCACGGGCGACCGGTGCCCGCGCCGTCAGCAACGTCGACGACATCACCGAGGACGACCTCGGCTACGCCGGCTCCGTCGCGCAGAAGGACGTCGGCGGGAGCGATCACATCTTCGTCGAGGACGTCGAGGACGCAAAGGCCGTCACGATCTTGCTCCGCGGCGGCACCGAGCACGTCGTCGACGAGGTCGAGCGCGCCATCGAGGACAGCCTCGGCGTGGTACGAACGACCATCGAGGACGGCAAGGTGCTCGCCGGCGGCGGCGCACCCGAAGTCGAACTCTCGCTCGCCCTGCGTGACTACGCCGACTCCGTCGGCGGCCGCGAGCAGCTCGCCGTCGAGGCGTTCGCCGACGCGCTCGAAGTGATCCCACGGACGCTCGCCGAGAACGCCGGCCTCGACCCCATCGACTCGCTGGTCGAACTCAGAAGCCAGCACTCCGCCGGCGACGCCGCGGACGGGCTCGACGCCTACACCGGCGACGTGATCGACATGGGCGAGGAGGGCGTCTTCGAGCCGCTGCGCGTGAAGACCCAGGCGCTCGAGTCGGCCACCGAGGCCGCCGTCATGATCCTGCGCATCGACGACGTGATCGCCGCGGGCGACCTCGCCGTCTCCTCGGACGACGGCGATGACGACGACATGGACATGGGCGGCATGGGTGGAATGGGCGGCGGCATGGGCGGCATGGGTGGAATGGGTGGAATGGGCGGCGCGATGTAAGTTCGGCCAGTCCCCCTCTCCCGACGCCACGAATCGTACCGTCTCACCGACCGCACACGACCTGCGGTTTCTCTCGCGTCCACCGGCGAGCCGTGGTCCCGTCGTACGGACTGCTGTCCGTCCAAACCGGCGAGACCGGTACCCGCCACTCGGTCCGACCGGGACACAGCTCCAGCAGTCCGTATCAGTACACCGGGACGACCGGGATCCCGTTCACGCCCTCCTCGAGGACGCTCCGGTCGCTCCAGGGCGCGCTCGTGCCGTCGACGACGACACACCTGGCACCGATACGGTCGGCGTACCTGGCGGCCTCCTGGACCGGATCGCCGACCCGACCGACCGCCTCGTACTCGTCGACGAGGTCGCGGGCCGCGACGTCTGCGATCCGGGCACAGACCCCTTCGATCACCTCCGTACCGACGGGAACCCCGACCCGCTCGGCGAGCCCGAGTTCGAGCCTGGCGAACCAGCCGAGGTCGAGCACGTAGAGGACGTGGAGCTCGCCACCGTGCTCGTCGGCGCGACTGGCGGCTTCGAGGACGACGCGGTCACCCCGTTCCCGACTCGTCACGGCGAGGACGCTCACGGCACGCGGCCCCGGTCACTCCTCGGGGACGTCGAGTTCGAACTGCCGGTTCTCGACGGGTGCGTTGAGGACGACGCTCGTGTTGCTCGCCAGGATGTTCGGGTCCGAGAGCAGCGATTTGATCTGATCGTTCATCCCGTCCGTGTCGGGGAACTTCCCGATGGCGACGATGTCGTAGTCCCCGGTGACCTCGTAGACGCTGGTCATCTGTTTCTCGCCGTCCAGACGCTCGGTCACGTCCTCTAGGGCACTGCCCTCGACTTTCAGGTGGAGGATCGCGGTGACGTCGTAGCCGAGCGCGTCGTAGTTCACCTTCGGGGTGTAGCCCTCGATTGCTCCCTCTTCTTCCAGATCGGAGAGGTGGTTCGAGACGGTCGTCACCGAGACGTCGAGCTCCTCGGCGAGACTTCGCAGGCTGGCGCGACCGTCGCCCAACAGCGCATTCACTAGCTTCGAGTCCAGATTTTCGTACGTCATCATCTCCCAGAAGACACCCCTCCCATTAGAACTTTATGAATATCCAGTTCTGGGCTCGAAAGGGAATAATTGCGTAGATGGGTAGTGTTTTAGTGGTGCCCTCTCCCAGTAGATGGTGAGACAGATGGCAGACGGAAACCTGACAACGAAAGAAGAGAACGTGCTGGAGCGGATCGAAGAGGAGGACGTGAACTTCCTGCGGCTGCAGTTCACGGACATTCTCGGCGTGGTGAAGAACGTCTCGGTCCCGGCCAGCCAGGCCGAGAAGGCGTTCCGCGAGGGGATCTACTTCGACGGCTCCTCGATCGAAGGGTTCGTCCGGATCCAGGAGTCGGACATGCGGCTCAAACCCGATCCGGAGACGTTCGCGGTCCTGCCGTGGCGGCGCAAGGAGAGCGGTTCGGCCGCCCGCCTGATCTGTGACGTCATCGATACCTCCACGGGCGAGCCGTTCGCCGGCGATCCGCGGTTCGTCCTGAAACAGGCGCTCGACCGTGCCGCGGAGATGGGCTACACGGTCAACTGTGCGCCGGAACCCGAGTTCTTCATGTTCGAGGAGGACGAGGACGGTCGTGCGACCACGAAGACCGCCGACGTCGGCGGCTACTTCGACCTCGCACCGAAGGACCTCGCGAGCGACGTCCGTCGCGACATCATCTACGGGCTCGAGTCGATGGGCTTCGAGATCGAAGCCAGCCACCACGAGGTGGCAGAAGGGCAGTACGAGATCAACTTCACGTACGACGACGCGCTCTCGACGGCGGACAACGTGGGTACGTTCCGGACGGTCGTCCGCGCGCTCGCCGCCGAACACGGTCTCCACGCGACGTTCATGCCCAAGCCGATCCCGCGGATCAACGGCTCGGGGATGCACACCCACATCTCCCTGATGACCGAGGACGGCGAGAACGCGTTCCACGACGGTGACGACGAGTTCGACCTGAGCGACACCGCGAAGTCGTTCCTCGCGGGGATCCTCGAACACGCGCCCGCGATCACGGCGGTCTCGAACCCGACGGTCAACAGCTACAAGCGCCTCGTCCCCGGCTACGAGGCACCGGTCTACGTGGCCTGGTCCGACCGCAACCGCTCGGCGCTGATCCGCAAGCCGGCCGCCCGGGTGCCGGCCGCAAGCCGTATCGAGGCGCGCTTCCCCGACCCGTCGTGTAACCCCTACCTCGCGTTCGCCGCGCTCATCCACGCCGGGCTCGAGGGGGTCGAGCGGGACCTCACCTGTCCCGACCCGATCCGCGAGAACATCTACGAGTTCGACGAGGCGAAACGGAAGGAGTACGGCATCGAGACCCTGCCGGGCAACCTCGGCGAGGCGGTCGACGCCCTGGAGGCCGACGAGACGATCCTCGACGCTCTGGGCGAGCACGTCGGACCGAAGTTCATCGAGGCCAAAAAACACGAGTTCGGCGAGTACTTAGTCGACGTCTCCCAGTGGGAACTCGACCGCTACCTCGAGACGTTCTGATCGGGACTCACGCGTCACGACCGGTTTCTTTCGCGCTCAGGCCCTCTAGAGGGATCTCGTCGAGCGATGCCAGCG